>JAGAKD010000284.1 GCA_017625815.1 Lachnospiraceae bacterium
ACTGCCGAGGGATGTCTGAGGAGCAGATTTCAAGGAAATAAAAAAAGTTGTAACTATTTCATTTTTGAAAAGTAGTTACAACTTTTTTTATTTCTAATTGAAAATGCGACGAGTTTCGCGAGGCAGTGCCTAATCAAACATCGCAAATTTAAAATCTTAGATATTTGCACAAGCGTGACGTTGTTAAAAAATATTTCCCTACCAGCATAGACGCGCTCAGACATACGTCCGCGACACGATTCATCGAAAGCTCTTGCACCTAGGAATTCTAAAAACCCTAATTGTCTTCAGGAATTAAGGACTATATACTTATTCATACCATATACTTAATTGTTTGTGTAAAATGTATTATGAGATGACGAGTTTTTGTGTTTTTTTTATTGTATTATACAACTTCTTGTGGTAAAATACACTTATGTATGTTGCATAATTATTAGGAGGTTAAAGTATGATTTTTGTTAAAGCGGAAGACTTAAAATATGGTATGCGTCTTGCTAAGCCAATTTACAATAAGTCTGGCGTTTTGCTCTATGAACGTAATACAAGACTCACGCTTCAAGGTATTGAAAGTGTGAAGAATTTTGGCCTCCTTGGTTTATATATTTTGGAGCCTGCGGAGCCAGTGCCACCTATGTCGGAGGAGGACTTGGATTTTGAACGCTTCCAGACTATGGCAGTGTTTAGTATCCGTGAAGAATTAGATAGTTTAGTTTCTGGTAGAGAACCTAAGAATCTTAAGAGATTAGCTAATGCTATTATTACTAATTATGGAAGGCTTGATCATAAGATAGCATTTACTCAGAACCTTAGAAGTACTACAGACTATGTATATAAGCATGTTATTAATACAGCCATTTTGTGTGCACTTATCTCAGCACAGCTTCACTATACACCTGTGGAACAGGAGGAGCTTGTCACAGCGGCACTCTTACATGATATAGGCAAGTTGTTACTCCCTAACAAGGTAAGAGATAAGTATGATGATTACGACACCAATGATTTAATTATCGTTAAGAAATTCCAGAGTGATGGACTTGGACTTATTAGACCAGAGATAGGCATAGATAGTGGTGTAAGAAGAATAGTAGCCCAGGTTCATAAGATGGAGTACGGTGATGGTAGAGATGATGGCAAGATTTTGAAGAGTTCTAGAATTCTCAAAGTGGCAAATCTCTTTGATACTATGACTTGTATGAAGCTTCGTGAGGAAGCTATATCTGAGATTGCGGCTATCAAGTACTTATTACTTAACAAGGATGAGTTTGATGAAGAAGTAGTTGGTGCACTTATTAAGAGTATCAAGATTCTTACACCTGGTGTTTGCGTAGAGCTTACCAACAAAGAAAAAGGCCTTGTTATATCAGAGAATCCACAGAATATATTACGTCCAGTTGTTCTTGGTTTCTCAACTAATATGATTTATGATTTAGGTAACAATGGTGTATACCGTAGATATCAGATTGTTGATATTATGAAGACTATGGATAATAGAATTAAGGTAGACAAAGAACGCCTTGAAGAATATATGAATAAGCGATAATCCAAGGGGTTGTCGCTTATATTTTTAATGTACCAAGATAATTAAAATTTGCATGGCAAATTATTTACTATTGCGAAAGGGTGAGTTACTTATATGTCAGAGAATATTTTCAATGAAAAAGCAGATTACCTCATTAAGGCAAAAGAAGAGGTTGTAAAAAGAGATGAGATGGCGGCGGAGCTTGATAAGATGAAGGCTTATCAGAAGAAGCTTAGCAAGAATATTGCATCAGAAGAAAAATCTATTGCTGATGAGATTGCAGTGACCATAAAAAAGAGAAAGCAGGAGATATCTGCTACCTATGATGGTCGTCTCGATGATAATAGAGCCCGCAAAAAGAAGGTAGAAAATAAGCGTGGCAAAAAGAAAAATCAGAGAATGAATGCTCGTATTGAAGATGAGACAAAACACATTCGACAGAATAATCGTGAACTTGAGGTTGAGCTTAAGACATTACTTAAGAAGAATAAAGTACCATCATATTGTTCATCTAAGCTTTATTTCTTAATGTTTAATCCTCGTGGTATGGCTGAGATTTTTGGAATGTTTATAAGTATGCTTATATATTTAGCAGGAGTGCCAGTACTAGTAGCATTCTTGGTTAATAAGTTTTTACTAGAGGATAAAAAGGATATAAATACAGCATTTTGGGTTGTACTTACAGTTGCAATAGTTGTAGTGCTTCAGCTTGTTATCTATTTTGCAATATTTAACGCTACAAAGGTTAAGCATGCAGATGTTCTTAAGCAGGCAAGAAGTATTAAGGATAAGATGAAGGCTAATGATAAGCAGGCTGATGCTATCAAGCATTCAATCAACAAGGACAAGGACGAAAGTGCATATAATCTTGATGCCTATGATGAAAAGCTTGCTAATCTTGAAGATGAGGCTGACAGTATAAGTGATGAGAAGAAGGAAGCCTTAAAAGTATTTGAGGATGAGACAAAGCAGGCTATTATTGACGAGATTAATGGCAGACGCCTTCAGACCCTTGAGGATATGAAGGCGGAGAAGAAAGCCTTAGACGAGAAGATTACTAAGGGTGAGAAGAAGTATTCGGAAAAGGTTCTTCAAATTACTAATCAATACGCATCTTTTATAGGCGAAGATATGTGTAAAGAAGACAAATTAAATGACCTTATTGCTATCATGGCAGACGAGCAGGCAGAGACAGTTGCAGAAGCTATTAACGTATACAAGGGTCAGAAATCTTCAAAATAACTGATAGAATATTTTAGTGCGTCGGATATATATTCCGCCAATTGCATAACTGTATATAGTCTGGTGCTTTGCAGTAAGCCAGGATGCTTGCCAGACACATTAACTATACCGGTAATAGAGATATCTCCTATTGCCGGTAGTTTTTTATTTACGCCTTTTCCTGGAAAAATAGGACAGTTGCTAACGGTTATATTTCCTATATGGTGACTAATACCAAGAGCTGCATCTATAGCTATTACAAATGGATTCTCGATGCTTTCATAAATTGAATAAATAACTTCTTTTATATTTAGGGCGTGAACCGGTGAATGTAGTGTACCATACACTTTATATTTGTCGCAGAAGTTAACCATACGTTCTCCAACTAAAGGACCCAAGCAGTCGCCGGTTGCCCTATCTGTTCCAATGCACAGTATTACGGGTGTGCAATTTTCTAAGTTAGAAGCAGTCATATATTTTAAAATACAATCCCCTAATAATTCATAGGAAAAACCACTATCAGTATTAAAGTATTCTGTTTCACATTTTTGTGAAAAACTATTTTTCATACAAACCTCAAGATTAATTCTTTTATGATTACTTTATGCATAGAGTATTAACAAGTTGAGATAAAAATAAACTTCTTTTTTGTAACGTCGAAAAAAATAATAAACTAGTTTTTATTGCGATGAAAAACAGGTTATAGACGACAGGTTTAGACTAGAAAGGCAATATGTGAATGATATTCTTTTCTATAGCTATTTATAAGCACTATAGGAAAGGTGGAATAATATGATAGAGGTTATTTTTGACAAGGACAACGAAAAACAAGAAGGAGGAGTTGAAGAAAGTAATATTCGTACAGATAAGGAAGAGGTTAATTTTAAGCTCCCTAAAAATATTAGACAGATTGGTTCCCCTTCAGGAAACAAAAGAATATACATCGAAGATTATGTTGTTACATATTTGAATTATATTGCTAGACCAGGAAGTACTCACGCTAGAGGAGCAATACTATTAGGTGAAAATAAAAAAACAGAAATCGGAGATGTGTTGTTTATTAGCGGTGCTGTGGAAGCGCAAAATCTAGAATTTGATATGGATGAAAGCGAATTTACAAAAGAGGCTTGGGCAGATATATACGAGCAGGTAAAGGAAAATTTTCCTGACCTTTCAGTCGTAGGTTGGTTTTTGTCAAGAATGGGTTTTTCTACAGCTATAAACGACAAAATAGAAAAAATGCATGTGGACAACTTCCCGGGGAAGGACAAGGTATTATATATAACTGATTCTCTAGAAAGTGATGATGCCTTTTATATGTATGAGCATGGTCAAATGTTAAAACAAAAAGGCTACTACATATACTATACTAAAAATGAAGCTATGCAAAGTTATATAATAAAACAAAAGGGTGGCTCGGCTGAAGAGGAAAATAATGAAATAAGACGAAAGGATGAAGAATTAATAAAAACCTATAGGGATAAAAATAATCGTGTGCAGGGAAACAAGAGTAATGGCTTTAGCTTGATGTACGTTGCAAGCTCTTTTGTTGTTCTTGCTATGCTTGCCATGGGAGTAACCGTAATAAGCAATTATGATAAAATGAAAGAGATGGAGGTTTCAATCAATAGGTTAGAACTTACAGCTGAAGTTATAACTGAGGATGAAATAGTAGAAACCATGAATGATGATGTAATAAGTACAGAACTTGCTACTAGTGATGTGCCAATGGAGAATACAGAATATAATAATGAGGGAAATGTTGAAGATATAACAACTGAAGTGATTAGCGAAACCGATGTGGATAACACAACAGGAACAACTACAGAAGAGGTTGCTATATCAACTGAACAAAATATCCCAGTGATTTCAGATGAAAATCCTACATATTATGAAATTCAATATGGGGATACGCTTAGCTCTATTGCATTTGAACAGTATGGTTCATCAGAATATGCAAGAGATATTGCGGAAGCAAATAATATGGATGTGGATGATAAAATATATGAGGGTGAGGAGCTAATTCTTCCTGTAATTTCTACTGAATAGATATAGAAAAATATTCGTGGTACTATTGAAAAAAATATGATATTATAAAAGTTACATGGCATCTGGGATATAGATGTTATATTACAATTGTTTCTTTTAACGGAGAGTACTATGAAGAAAAAGAATAATGACACAGACAATGTTATATATGTAGATGGACCAGAAGAGGCTGCAAAAAGTAATCTAAAAAATCAAAATATAAAAAGACAGAGAAATCTTTTACTTATTTTAATTGGGTTATTTGTTGTTATAGGCATTATAGGTTTTATATATCATATGCTCAACAGAGAGTATAAGGGATACAAGGTATTAAAAACAAATGATACTAATTATGAAAACACTGCCAATTACATTCAGTTTAGTGGCAACCTGCTTAAGTATACACCTGATGGTGTCTCTTATATCAATGCCAATGGAGATACTGTGTGGACAGCTGGTATAGATATGAAGATGCCAGTGGCTGTAGCTAGTGGTAATTATGCAGCTGTAGCAGATTTAAATGGAAATGTTGTCTGCGTGTTTAATAATGAAGGACAGGTTAGTAGTGTTACAATGCCATATACTATATGTGATGTAGATGTTGCCAATCAGGGAGCATTTGCTGTTGTATTAGAGAGCGAAGAGACTAATTATATCAACCTTTACAACAAAAAGGGAGAGATAGTATATGAGATACAGACAAGCATTGACAAAAGTGGTTATCCATTAGATATAACTATTTCTAGTGATGGAGAAAAGCTTTTTACAAGCTATCTTAACATTGGTTTTACCAGCGTTACAAATAACCTTGCCGCATATAATTTTGGTGACGTAGGTCAGAACACCAACGCAGATAGAATGGTTGGTGGATACACATTTGACGACCAGGTGGTACCTAAACTAGAGTTTGTTGATAATGATACAGTGGTTGCCTTTGGAACCAAAAGTATAACCATATATTCCATGAAGGAAAAACCATCAGAAACAGCAAGGATTGATTTTGATTATGAAATACGAAGCGTATTTTATAGCGAGAAGTACATAGGTGTTATAAGTGATAGCACTAGTGATTCAGAAGGGACAGCAGAAACTTACGATATACATGTATATGATTTAAAGGGTAATCTTGAATTTAGCGATAAGATTAATTTTGCATATGATAATATATATGCTGCGCCAAAAGAAATAATTATTTCAGGTGGAAATGATTGTCTTATATATAGAACAAACGGCCATGTTAAGTATAACGGTAAATTATCAGGGAATATTATAAGTGTAGTTCCAAATGGAAATAATTTAGAATATGTAGTTGTATATAATAATTTCACAGAAATAATAAAACTTTCTGCAGAGGTTGTTACAGAAGAAAGTCCAAATGAGAAAGAGGAATAGATATGAACCTACTTACAATAATAGTGTTAGCTGTTTTTGTTATATTCATATTGATAGGCTATAGCAGAGGTTTATTCCGGTCAGTATTCAAGTTATTACTGGCCGGGATTTCTTTGGTTGTAGCATATTTATGCACTCCATTAATTGCAAGTGCCATTATAGAGTACACGCCAATCGACGAATACGTTAATGAAAAGGTTTATGAAGGCGTGGAGAATATTGCTAGAGACAGGGTAAAGAAAGAACTTGGCGAGAATGTTGAACAGGTCAGTGATGAAGTTGTGGATGGTCTTACTGAGATTGCGCTTGGAATTGAGCCTAACAGAAATCAGCAGGTAGAGATAATCAAACAACTCAAGCTACCTACTTTTATGACAGATGCATTGATCACAAATAACAATGATGACGTTAGAAGTGAATTGGGGGCAGATGGCTTTTATAGATATCTGGCATACTATATTTCTTATATGATAATAAATGCTGGTGCGTTCATAGTTACATTTACCCTCATTAATTTACTAGCTAATGTTATATATATAGCTTTGGGTATAGTATCTAAGCTACCTATAATAGGTGGAATTGATAAATTAGGCGGATTACTACTTGGTGGAGTAGAGGCATTATTAATTGCTTGGATTATTTTGATTGTCATATCTATGTTCGCTAACACAGACATAGGAAACCATTTGTATACTCAGGTAAATGAAAGCTCCTTTTTAACCTTTTTACACGACCATAATATATTTAATAAGGTTATTGTAAACATAGGTAAATAGTTTTTTAAAAAAATATAAAAAAGGTGTTGACTTTGAAATACCACTATGGTATATTCTAATAGCTGTCGCAAAAAGCGACGAAGAACCTTTGACAAATTAATAACATGTTAACCCTGAAAATTCTTTAAGAGATTTTCAAAAGATTTATTAAAATCTTACATTCGACAGAATGGAAACACAAACAGTAAAACAGGGACAGTATTTATAAGCTAGAGTTTATAATGAAGTCTTGGATTACAAACTTTTTATGAGAGTTTGATCCTGGCTCAGG
>JAGAKD010000029.1 GCA_017625815.1 Lachnospiraceae bacterium
ACTTTACTCCGGCTTTTTCTGCCTCCTGCTTCTTCTGATGAATAATAATATCCGTAATCGGATTTCCACTTTGATAACCAAAGTCCAGTCTGCTTACCGTTTCCTCCATGTTTTTGATATAGCCATTTAGTTCTTCATCATCGGTACTGTTATTTTTCTTCACATATTGCGTGATATTATTGATATGTCCTCTTAAGTCATGCCGTAATCCACGCATATCTGTATAAATATCCTGTATCTCCTGCACTTCTTTTTGCATATGCTGTATCTGATTTTCCAGTAAGGTACGTTTCCTGTTCTCTTCGTGATACTGAACAACATTTTGAAAAAGCATTACATTTGCAATGACTCCACAAAGTAATAATACGCATATCATAGGAATCCAAAATAATGTTTCCGGAACAGTATCATAAATAAGGGTTGTGGTTCCGTTTTCTACTGTAACAATCATCATTTTTAAAGTAATGGATATACAAATTGCTGCAATGCTCGGTAATATCAAAAATACATTTTCACGAACTTGTAGCTGATATTCTTTTCTCACATATTTTTTGTTTATTAAAATAAGATAAACACCCAAAATAGATGCATATATAATAGCACTTGCCAAAGACATCACAAGAATCAAAATATTGTTTGCTAACTCCACTTGCATTTTGGTAACAATCTTCCCCTGCATCAAGAGGGTATTCATTATACTTGCACCAACCGCACCTAATGCAACATTTAACACACTGGCAATATATTTTACAATCTCTTTACCTGCCACAAAGCTAAAACACACAAACATCTGACCGGATGCACCTTCCCGAAAGAATATACACTGCATACCTACAAGTAATAATACATTGATAATTACACTTTCCACATCATTAAATGGATAGTGGCTTTGTATTACCTCGAATATAACCACCTGAACCGCAAAATAAGTGAGTATCCATAAAATAATGGTAGCTCTTTTATTCTGCTTACATTTTAGAAACTGACTTGTATATACTCCGCTAAAAATACTGTTGATTACATGTATCAATATGGATAGCAAATTAAACATTCACGACTCCTCCGTCTTTTGCATATCTCATATATGCCTTAATAAAATCCGAATACTTCTTTTGTGCAAGAATGAGCGAATCACCATTGATAATATCTATGGTATCTACATTGTAAGCTGTTATCTTTTCCAGATTAACAAGATACCCTCTGTGGCATCTGTAAAAAGAATCTCCCAACTCATTTTCCCACTCATCCATTTTTCCATAGGTATCAATATTTCCATCCTTAGTATGGAACACTACTTTTTTATTGTTGCTTTCAATATAATAAATATCCTTCAGCATAACCTTTTTCTGCATTCCATCATGCTTTATAATCACAGAAAGCTTCTCCTGTTTTGTTCTTGCAGATACCTCTTTCAATGCACGACCAAAAACCGTATTGAACTTCCTTTCATCCACAGGCTTTATCAGATAATGAAAAGCATTCACATCGAAAGCGTCCTCCATATACTCACGATACCCTGTTATGAATATAATAATATTCTTTTCCCGGCCTCTTTTTTCCTGTTCTTCCCTAATATGCTTTGCAACATCTATACCGGATATTTCTTTCATTTCCACATCAAGAAAAGAAACCTCAAAATTATCCTGAGATTTTATCATGTCCTCCCCAGCTTCAAAGGTAATAACCTCTGCATCCGGCTCCTGTTTCCTTATCAAAGAAGCAATTTGTTCTCTTGTGGTTCTGTCATCGTCGCAGACCGCTATCTTCATAATGACTGCCTACCTTTCGCTGATTTAGGATATACTCATCCTTCCTTTTATTATATCGTATCTTTGCAAAATATTCGCGATGTGAGGGTGTGAAATACTGTATTTATGGTGTGAAATATTCAGTAAAGCTGACTGGCATAACTCCACCCTTCATAATTTTTATACACAAATGCCGGCACATATTTCTATGTACCGGCACAACCTTCACTATCGCCTTCGGCGATTTAATTTCTATTATTTTCTTTTTACAGGAATCCAAATGGCGCTGTGGTAGTCAGCGTCTGTTTTCTCTCCATTTACACAGTCGTACCACTCCACATTGGCATTGCCACTAATCTCGTAGTCCGGATTCCCAGGAAGCCATTCCTTAAATATTCTTGTATTAAGTGATTGAAGTGCATCAGGCATTGGGCCCACACAATCAAACACTGCCCACTCTCCCTGTGGAAACTCATACAGCATCATGCCCTCAGGAACTTCTCCGCCGGTGTATTTTCCTGCTATAAGATAAGTAAATTTACCCTGCTTAGCGGCGTCGTTCTCGTCGATGCAAATTCCATATTCGCCGATACAGTTATCTATCAAAGCTTTTTCCTGTGGGTTTGCTGGTGGATTGCCTGCGTATACATTTGCAGCATACTTCTCACATATTTCGTCCCAGTACTTTGGTATCTCTGCATATGCTGTATCAAAGGAAAACTCCTTAGCAAAACCTATCACCTTAAATCCAAACATTTTTGTAATCTTGTAGTCCATCTTATCTCCTCCTTGAACTGTTATCTTAACAGAGAGTGGAAGAAAGGTTCTTATGCAATCCCCCTGCTTTACCTGCATAGGTGATCGTCCATGGAATCTTGTAAATGCTTTTGTGAAGCTGTCAGGAGTATCATATCCGTAATCATAGGCCACATCTATTATCTTTTTATCTCCCTTCTTTATATCAAGGGCAGCCAGATATAGCTTTCGGTTACGAATATACTCCGAAACAGAGTAACCTGTCATAATCAAAAAACCTCTTTGAAAATGTAGATGAGATAGATACACTTGCTCTGACACATCCTGCGCACTGATGTTTTCCTGCAAATGCTCCTCTATATATTCAATTGATTTTCTGATTGCTGTTAACCATTCCATATATTTTTCTTCCTTTCTTCTGTTTGAACAGATGATACACCTTAGAAGAAATAAAATCTTGTCATTTGAAATTCATTTTTGTCCTGCTTTTCTCAGATAGCTTTAACCTGTCATATTAATATTTTTTTGAAAATACCGTAGTTTCACTTTCCATTTCCAACGTAAGTACATCACCTTCAATTACTACAGTACCTTCTACGTTTTCCATAACTTGTTCTTCTCCGTCTGTAACTACCTTATCAGGATATATAAACAATTGCACCACACTTGCACTATCGGTAATTCCTACCTCATAATATCCGCTAACCACCTGATTTATTTCACCATTTATAGTCATCTCAAAAGTACCATCCTCTGATACAATAAATGTTGATTCACCAGCATCATATGTTCTAACATACTCGCCATAATAATCCACATTATATATATCAAATAATTCTGAACCATCAGTTTTCACCATATATGTAGTCATTGTTGTCATAGTGCCCTGTTCCGAGAGCACATTAACATAAATCACATAATACTGGCTTCCATCCCTTTCCTCAAGTTCATCGGCAGGAATATAGCTATAATCTTCTCCCATCTCTTCTCTAACCAAATCAATTGCTTCATCTACTGTGATGACTGTCTCATCATCACTAACTTCTACTATCTCCTCTGTTACAGAAGAATCTACTGTAGTTTCAACACTCGCCGTTGTTTCTGTCACTTTGCCTGCTTCTTCCTTACTTCCACATGCGGTCAATGACAACACCATCAGTCCCACCAAAGAAAGCTTTACACAAGCATGTTTCGAAAATTTCATTTTAAGTACCTCCATCTAACCAGATATTTTAATATAATATTTTGTAGTTGTAAGTATACTGTATTTTTTTCAAATATTATTAACCTGCGTATAAAACACTTATTTTTGCGTAAAAAAATGTTGTCACTTGCTTTTACTAGTTTTTATCTATTAGAATACCTTTTCATTTGCATGTGAATAATAAATGAGTTTAGGGTTATAACTCATTATCAGTTCCCAATCTTCTTGCAAGGGTACGTTTCTTTCATAACCACCCAGATAATCAATCGGTTCTAAATCCCCTACTATACATACACCTTCATCTAACACCAATGATACACTATCCTCACTGTGACTTGCTGTGGAAATTATTTCTCCATGAATACCAAGTTCTTTTAAAAATCCCCTACTCTCCTCACAACTTATAACTGTTGCACCTGCTTCATCTATAGGTTCATAGTTTATCCTTTTATCTCTGGCAAATATTTCATCTGAATAATGAATATGAGGACATTGGGTATCAACCACAAGAAGCTTTACCCCCTGATTCATCAGTTCACTAACCAAGCCTATGTGATCCGGATGATAATGGGTAGCCAAAACATAGGAAATGTCGCTTACCTTTATACCATATTGTTTTATAGCACTATAAAAGCCAGACATAGTTCCTGCGTAGTCTGTATCAACGAGAAGATAACCACTTTTGCCAGTAATCAAAAAGGTATTGGTCATACCGTATCTTAATTTGTTTATCATATATTTTTACCTATTTCTTAAATTATAAAATTCACAACTCCAAATATTATATGACATACAGTAAATATTGCAATCGGAATAACAGATATATAATTCTTTCTATCAACAGCAAAAAACAAAAATGCCACACATGGTGGTATGGTTAATCCTAGGATAACAAGTCCATTTGTTACTCCCAGATAATAAAACACCCAGCTACAAAAATATATGACTATGCAACAAATCATGGCGATTATTGTCTTTGTGAAGCTTAGCTTATTTCTCTCGGGATTAATAAATACACATAATGTAAAAATCATTAATACCTGGAAAATGGAGCCTATTGTATCTATCACCTTAGTGGCAGATTCTGTTCTAAGTATATCATCCGGTGCTGGAACAGCAGACCATATAAAGTTTGGGATCATAATAATCAGAAATACTACCAGTGCCCAAATATCAAACCCCATCTTGTATTTCTTCAGCATAACACTCACTCCCCTAACTCATTTTCAAATTACCTAA
>JAGAKD010000285.1 GCA_017625815.1 Lachnospiraceae bacterium
AAGAGCAATTATAGTTACTACACCTGAGGTTTCTGCCATAAGAGATGCTGATAGAATCATAGGAATTCTTGACGCTAACGAAATGCCTAGAATAGACCTTGTGATTAATAAAATCAGGCAAGATATGGTTAGAAGGGGAGATATGATGTCTGTAGATGACGTAGTAGATATTCTTTCCATTAATCTTATAGGCACTGTTATGGATGACGAAGCAATTGTTATATCTACCAATCGCGGAGAAACCATTGCTGGTTCTAGAACAAAAGCAGGGAAAGCTTATGATTACATAGCTAAAAGAATTGCAGGGGAAACCACAGATTCATACCAAGAAGATAATTTTAAACTATTCAAATGGATAAAAAAGAAGGATAAACATGTTCACAAAATTCAGTCGCAAGGATTATAATTTCAAATTAGTTATTCTGCTTTTAATTGCTATTATATTTGGAACAGTAGTAATAGATAGTGCAGATAGTTCATTTACAACAAAAAGAATTGTAGGAGCTGTTGTAGGTCTTATTTTGATGTTCTTTGTTTCTTTTATAAACTATGAATTTGTCTGTAAATTTTATGTCATATTATATGGAATTAATATAGTAATGCTTATTTTAGTACTTTTATTTGGTGTTGAGGTAAATAATGCAACCCGTTGGATTATGATTGGTGGTGCTGGCGGTGTTCAATTTCAGCCTTCTGAGTTCACTAAGATATTTATGATTATATTTATTGCTACATTATTGGACAAATTTGAGCAACGTAGCAGTATCAATTCCTTCAGATGCTTATTAATGTTTATAGTGACAGTAGGAGCAACTTTACTGTTGATTGTATCTGAGCCAGACTTATCAACCACTATATGTTTAACCCTTGTACTTGTTACTATGCTTTATTTAGCTGGTTTAAGCTATAAAATAATAGGAATCGGTATATTGATATTAATTCCTCTTGTAGGAAGTTTTCTTTGGTATATACAACAGCCTAACCAAGTTCTCTTACAAGATTACCAGGTTTCACGTATAATGCAATTTATTTTCCCAGACCAGTATGGAACTGAATTCTCTCAGCAGAACAATTCTATAATGGCTATAGGATCAGGTCAGCTTACAGGTAAAGGACTTAATACATCCACCATGGCAACAGTGAAAGATGCCAACTTTATTTCAGAGCAACAAACAGACTTTATTTTTTCTGTTGTAGGAGAAGAATTAGGCTTTGTCGGCAGTGTATTTATTATTGCAATTATATTATTAATAGTGTTACAATGTATAAAGATAGCTCGTGAAGCTAAGGACACAAAAGGAATGCTTATTGCATCTGGCATTGGCTTACTTATTGGATATCAATCATTCATTAATATAGCTGTTGCAACTGGTGTTTTACCTAACACAGGTATTCCATTGCCATTTATTAGTTATGGATTAAGCTCACTTATAAGTCTTCTTATTGGTATAGGAGTAGTCCTTAACATAAGTATACAAAAATCAAAGTACTAGGGGTGATATAAATGAATATTGGTTTAATTGCACATGATACAAAGAAAAAATTAATGCAAAACTTTTGCATAGCATACCGTGGAATATTATCCCATCATGAATTATATGCGACAGGCACTACTGGTAGAATGGTAGAAGAAGTCACCAACCTGACTGTACACAAATTCCTTGCAGGACATACCGGCGGGGAACAACAGCTAGGTTCTATGATTGAAAGTAATGATTTGGATATGATGATTTTTCTTCGAGATCCACAAACAAAAAGAAAACATGATGTAGATATTAATAATATATTTATATTATGCGATACGCATAATATCCCCCTTGCAACAAATCTTGCTACAGCAGAGCTTATGGTAAAGGCTCTTGAGCGAGGAGATTTAGACTGGAGAGAGCTTTTTAAACATTAACAGGAGAAAACATGGTTAAGAATATTGTAAGATATCTTCTTATCATTTTAATATTATGCGGTGTATTTTATGTAGTAAATGCAGTAGATAATGACACTGAAGATTCATATGCAGGTATATCTGACATTTCCTTTGAGCCTAACTATGAATTATACAGTACAGATATGTCATATGATGGAATAGAGTATACTATAGTACACAGTGACTACAATACAAATGACACACGTTTTAACGACTGCTATTATGCATTATTAATTGATCACACTGATGGTGAAATATATGTTTCAAAAAATGCACATCAGCGTATGTATCCAGCCAGTATGACAAAGCTAGTTACGGCAATGGTAGTCTGCGATAAGCTTAATTCAGGAGAAATAAGCGAAGATGATGTTGTAACAGTTGAAAACTATTATGACTTAACCTACGAAGACGTGTTACCATGCGAACTTAAACCTGGAAGTAAAATAACTGTAAAGGACCTTATCTACGGCCTCTTAATAGAATCAAACAATTATTATGCATTAATCTTAGCAGACTATGTGGCAGGAAGCCAGTCTGCATTTTGTGCGCTTATGAACCAAAAAATGTTGGATATAGGGGCAACTAATACTCATTTTGTTAATCCTCATGGATTAGATGACCCAGAACATTATTCTACGGCCTTTGACATGTATCTTATTACACTTGAGGCTGACACATATGAATATATTCGTAACATCGATACATACGAAACATATGCATATACGTATACTAATGCAGATAATTATCCTGTAGATGCTGATATTATGGCAAGTAATTTATTTTACAATGACTATGTAGATTTGCCTGCCAATTTTACTATTAGAACCTGGAAAACTGGTACCACAAGTGGAGCAGGGCATTGCTTAACTATGTGTTTAACAAAAGATGGACACGAATACTATCTTGTAGCATCTCATGGCGAGTCAAAGCCTGAACTATACGACATGATTATAGAGATGCTATGCTTAATTAAGTAATATAACTAGAGAGAAGTGAATTATATGAGCAACAACAAAAAAGTAGTTAAATTCAATAGAGATATCAAAATTAATGCTGCAACCTGCGTTATTGCAGCAATTTTGTTGTATGTAATTATATGCGTAATTATTTCATCAAGAAAAGAGCCAATCACTATCTATAAGGTTAATAAAAGTAATATAAGTAACAATATCGTTTTAAACGGTCTTGCAGTCAGAGATGAAAGATTGATATACGCAAGTACCAATGGTTATTTATGCTATTATGTAAGAGACGAGGAAAAAACCTCTAAGAATTCTACAATCTGTACTATTGATCAATCAGGAGAAATATACAACATTATCAATGACTCCGATCAATATGACGCTTTATTTACAAAAGAGAATTATTCCGAAATTCGTTCAATAATCTCATCATACAAAATAAATTATAGCAATGTTTCATATTACAATTCCTATGTTTTCGAAAATAACATCAATAATAAAGTTTTAGATTTAACTAGTGAAATCTTGATGCAGCAGGTAAATGAGAGTGGTACGGTATCATCAGGAAATGCCGTAACTACACCATATAGTGGTATAGTTACATACTATGTAGATGGCTTTGAAACATATGATTCAAGTACTATTTCGGCTGCTGATTTTGACCAATCAAAATATAATAAAGAAACCTTGAAAACCGGAGATTCTGTGTCAGCCGGCACACCAATCGCAAAAATTATCCCATCAGAAGAGTGGAGTATTGTGGCTCCTATAACAGCAGAACAAATCTCTGCACTTGGGGATAAGACTAAAATTACTTTTTATATAAACAATTCAAGTTTTACAGCCACTATGCCTTTTGAAATAATAAACGGAACAGATGGAACGTACATAAAGATAAACCTAAACAAATATATGAGTAATTTTATTTCTGAGAGATATTTCACAGTAGAAATAATTATGGATGAGGATTCTGGACTTAAAATACCAGTGAGTTCCATAGTAAAAAAAGAGTTATATAAAATTCCAATAAGCTATTTTTCTGCAGGAAGCAATCAGAGTAGCTCAAATAAGATTAATGTTCAGATAAAAAATGAAGAAGGAGAACTTACGATTAAGCAGGTATCTCCAACCATTTATCTTAGTGATGAAGAATATTGCTATGTTGACCCTTTGGTATTTGAGGCTACTGATGTTATATATAATCTTAATACTAACGAAACTCTAGCTGTATCAATCCTTGATACAATAGAAATAGAAGGTGTTTATTCAGCCAATAGAGGAACAGCTGAATTCACAAAAATAACCATAATCAAAATAATAGATGAGTTTGCCTTAATTGAAAGTGATGAGAACCTAAAAATATATGATAATATAATTCTCGATGCTGCATCAGTTAAAGAAAACCAAACAATATACTAACAGCGAGGTGATTTGATTTGTTGAAAAACAATTTAGAAACAGTAAAAAATAAAATTATAGCTGCATGTCAAAAAGCTAACCGCAATCCAAAAGATGTAACATTAATTGCTGTTAGCAAGACTAAGCCTTTATCTGATATTGAGGAATTAATCACCTATGGAGTTAAGGAATATGGTGAAAATAAGGTTCAAGAGTTGTGTGACAAATATGAGAATGTTTCAACACCTGTTAATTGGCATCTAATAGGGCATTTACAGACAAATAAAGTAAAATATATCGTTGATAAGGCATGTCTTATACATTCTGTAGATTCAATTAAACTGGCAAAAGAGATTGAAAAAGAAGCTACAAAGAAGAACGTTGTAGCTAATATATTAATCCAAGTTAATATAGCTCACGAAGACACTAAATTTGGAATTGACGAGAATAATATATATGAGATTTTAGACGAAATTAAAGATTTACATCATCTTAAAGTTAAAGGATTAATGACAATTGCTCCTTTTGTAGAAAATCCTGAAGAAAATAGGGTTCATTTCCAAAAAATGCACCAATTATTACTTGACATAAAATCAAAAAACATTGATAATATTGATATGAGTATACTTTCTATGGGTATGACTAATGATTACGAGGTTGCCATCGAAGAGGGTGCCACTATGGTTCGTGTTGGAACTGGTATTTTCGGAGAGCGCAATTACAATATATAAAGGAGAGTTTAGTATGGCAAAAGAATCTAACAAAAAGAGTTTTTTAGATTTTTTCAAGGTAAAAGATTTAGATGACGATGAATTTGATGATGATTTATTTGATGATGAAGATGAGGACGATGATGATGATTATATGAAGCCAGCTAAAAAGGCTAAACCAGCATTCGGTAAGAGTTCTCAGCCTAAGCAGCAGTCTACATATAAGTCTAATTCTTATTCTAACAACTATAATACACAGGGCTACAAAGCACAGGCACAGACATCAAACTATAATAACAATTATAATAGTTATACTTATCAGACACGTGCTCAGGCAAAATCAGTTTCAAATAACAAATTAGTAGATTTTAATTCTAGTAAACAACAATATGCAAGTAACAGGGGTAATAGTGACGTGTATGTAATTAAACCACATGAAATAAGTGAATCTCAGACAGTTGTTGATTTCCTTAACAAGGGAAAAACAATTGTTATTAATATGGAAGGTCTTGAACTCACAGCAGCACAAAGAATCATCGACTTTATTGGCGGTGCTTGTTATGCAATAAGTGGTTCTTTACAAGCCATTTCAGCAAATATATTTATTGCAGCACCTGGTAACATCGAAGTTTCTGGTGACTTAAGAGAAGAGATTTTAAACGAATCAACAGTATCACCTCAGTTAGGCAGATACTAAGGTAATATTGTTTTTACAAGGGGGATTGGGTAATGCTTACACCAATGGATATTCAACAAAAGAAGTTCCATATAGGACTTGGTTACGACAAAAAAGACGTTAATTCTTTCTTTGAGGAAGTTGTTGCAAGCTTTGAAGAGTTATATCGTTCAAATGCGGAGCTAAAAGAGAAGGTTGAAACTTTAACTGACGGATTACAAAATTACAAATCAAAAGAAGCAGCTTTACAAAAGACTTTGATGTCAGCAGAAAAAGCATCTGAAGATACTAAGTCAAAGGCTACAAAAGAAGCTAAGAATATTGAATTAGAAGCAAAGAATAAAGCTAAGGTTATTCTTAGCGATGCTGAAACAAGATTGGAAGAGATCAAGCAGGAGATTACTGTTCTTGAGACACAGTATGCAGCATACAAGTCAAACTTATGCAGTTTAATGAAGCAACAGTTTGAATTCTTAAAAGAAAATGATTTTGATGCTGATTCATATATAGATGAAAAAGCACTTACATTACTTGGTGGTAGTGTTGCAGTTCAGGCACCACAGGCAAATGCATCATTTGGAGCATTCGAAGGTGATCCACAGATGAGAGATGAATCATCACTTGGTGGAATGTCAGGTAGTGTCAGCAAAGATGATCTTACAAGTACAAGTGCTGTATACACATCTAATCTTGGAGAAGGCGAAGATTTTGTTGATCCATTTAATCCAAAGAAGGATAACGGTAGATATAATCCATTTGATGGTTCAAAGCCTGAGACTTCAAAGATTAAGACTACATTTACTGTTAATACATCTCCTGGTAGCAAGAGTAGACCAAGAAAGACAGCTAAGCCAGCAGAAAGTGCGACTACTCCCAGTGTAGACACACCAAAGACTGAGTTTAAGGCCAAAGAAGGTACTGAAAAGATGGCAAATCCAATACCTACAGTAGATTTAGGCTTAGATGAAGAAGAAATCAAAAAGACTAATATGGCTACTGAGGAGAATGAATTTGTTGGTGATGTAGAGGAAACAATTGATGGTAAAGCATTAATTGGAGAAGATACTTCCGACAGCGAAGAAACCGATGAATTTGGATTTGAATTTGTATAAAAATATATAGGAGTTTCATTATGAATGATTTAACTGTACATCTTAATGGAGAGCCTATTTACAACATTGTATACGCTGATACATTTAATAAACTTCCTTTGTTATTATCTGATATGAAGGTATCTAACAGAAAGGTTTGTGTTGTATCAGAAACGAATGTAGCATCCTTATATTTGGATGCTATATTGCTTTCTATAAAAGATTGTTGTAAAAAGGCTACAAGCTTTGTTTTTCCTGAAGGAGAACCAAGCAAAAATTTAAACGTAGTAAAAGAGCTTTATGAACACCTTATTATCGAAAAATTTGATAGAAATGATTTACTAATCGCCCTTGGAGGAGGAGTAGTAGGAGATTTAACAGGCTTTACTGCAGCAACCTATCTTAGAGGTATTGATTTTATTCAGATTCCAACTAGCCTTTTATCTCAAGTAGATTCTAGTATAGGCGGAAAAACAGGTGTTGATTTCGATTCATACAAGAATATGGTTGGAGCTTTTCATATGCCAAAACTTGTCTATATGAATTTATCAGTCCTTAATACATTAAGCGAAAGACAATTTAATTCTGGAATGGGTGAAATTGTAAAACATGGTCTTATTAAGGATAAAAATTATTTTGTATGGTTAAATGAACAAGCTGAAGCTATACGAAATAGAGATATTCATGTTCTAGGAGAGATGGTTCGCTCTAGCTGTATAGTGAAAAAGAATGTTGTAGAAAATGATCCTACAGAAAAAGGTGAACGTGCCTTACTAAACTTTGGACATACCTTAGGTCATGCTATTGAAAAATATATGGATTTTCAGTTTTTACATGGCGAATGTGTTTTTCTTGGTATGCTTTTGGCAACAATAATATCATATAATAAGGGTAATATATCCTCAGAAGATAAGGAACTTATTTTTAGAACAATTAATGCCTTTGATGTTCCTAAACTCCCAAAAGACATTGATATTGACAAAATAGTTAGCTACACAAAAAATGACAAAAAGGTAGCTGGCGACAAAATTAAGTTTATATTACTTAACCAGATAGGAGAAGCATATATTGATATGGATGTTTCTGATGAAGATATGAAGCTTTCCATAGAAGAATTGCTTAAGTGCGAATAAATATGAGTAATAAATCAAGCGAAAACTTCAAATTAAAAATACATTTTTTTCCAGTTCTTATAATTGGTTTACTTACAGCTTTAGATCAATTTACAAAGTTTATTGTTACAAGTTCTTTTGAATTATATGAATCAAAGCCTGTAATTAAAGATGTTTTTTCCTTCACATATATTCAAAACACAGGCACTGCTTGGGGTATTTTAGAGGGCAGAACAGTAATGTTTCTTATTCTTGCCACACTTATACTTATTATGTGTTTCTATGTATATAATAATATTGAGGGAAATAAACGATATACACCAGTTAGAATAGCAATTATGTTTCTTGCAGCAGGTGGAATCGGAAATATGATTGATAGAATTAAGCTTGGATATGTTGTTGATTTTTTAAGCTTTGATTTAATTGATTTTCCAGTATTTAACGTTGCAGATATGTATGTTGTATGTAGCATGATCCTTATTCTTATACTGATTTTATTTATATATAAGGATGAGGATATAGATTTTATTTTAGGAACAAAGAGAGAAAAGAAAGAAAAATAGAGATTGGTTCACATAATATAATTACTGTAATCTAATGGAAGAATTTTTACTTATAATTAACGAATCTAAAACTGAATATATTGGAGTTAGAATTGATAAGGTTCTCACAAAGGAGCTTTCAGATTATTCAAGAGCTTATATTCAAAAGCTTTTAGATGATAGACATATAACCATCGGGGACAAACCTGTTAAATCAAATTATAAATTAAGAGCAGGGGATTGCATTAATGTTTTAATTCCAGAACCCGAGGAACTAGAGGTGCTGCCTGAAAATATACCTCTTGATGTTGTATATGAAGATAAGGACATCATAATCGTCAATAAACCAAAGGGTATGGTTGTTCATCCAGCACCTGGACATACCTCCGGAACCCTTGTAAATGCTCTTATGTATCACTGTAAGGACTCTTTATCCTCCATAAATGGCATTTTAAGGCCTGGAATCGTTCATAGAATAGATATGGATACCACAGGGCTTCTGGTGGCTTGTAAAAACGATTTAGCCCATAGAGTTATGTCTGATAAGTTTAAAATACACGATATAACTCGTGTATACACAGCTATTTGTTATAATCGTTTTCCAGAACCAGAAGGAACAATCGATAAACCAATCGCTAGGCACAAAATAGATAGAAAGAAAATGTCAATTGATCCAAATGGTCGAAACGCCGTTACTCACTACAAAGTAATAGAAGAGTTAAAGAATAATTTCTCTTTAATCGAATGTAGGCTTGAAACAGGAAGAACTCATCAAATAAGGGTTCATATGGCCAGTATTAACCATCCATTGCTTGGTGATGAAGTATATGGGCCTAAAAACAAACCCTTTAAAACCGAAGGACAAACCCTTCATGCTGGAGTTTTAGGATTCAATCATCCAATTACTAACGAGTACATAGAATTTAAATCTGAATTACCAGAATATTTTAAGAATATATTAAATGGATTAAGAATATAAACAAGGAGTCAATTTAAGGCTCCTTGTTTTTTTTAATCATCGTCACCAATTAATATATTAAGAAATGTTAAAAATAATGTTAA
>JAGAKD010000286.1 GCA_017625815.1 Lachnospiraceae bacterium
GGGTAACAGAGAAAGAGTACAGGCTTTCGAGGGTACTGTTCTTAAGAAGCAGGGTGGAAGCTGTAGAGAGACTTTCACAGTTAGAAAGACTTCTAACGGTGTAGGTGTAGAGAAGACTTGGCCACTTCATAGCCCAACAATCGAGAAGATTGAGGTTATTAGAAGAGGTAAGGTAAGAAGAGCTAAGCTTAATTACTTACGTGAGAGAGTTGGTAAGAAGGCTAAGGTTAAAGAGCTTGTTAAATAATTAACACAAACTACTAAGATGACTGGAGATATTTCCTCCAGTCATTTTTAAAATAAGGAAATGATTATATGAGAAGAGCAAGGCGTAGACGAAGAAGCAATATACAAGAATTTACTTTTAGAAATAAAAGATTTCATTTTAATGTCAGAGAATTCGTTAGAGGATTTCTTAATTGGATTCTTCTTATATTTGTTGCGGTAATTTTAGGATATGCAGTTGTAACATTTCTCTTCCAAACTGTTACAGTGGTTGGTCCTTCTATGAATGATACTTTAGTTGATGGTCAGGTAGTTATAGTTAATAAGGTATCAAAGATAGAAAGGTATGATATTGTTGCTTTTTCTCAAGTGGAAGATGATGGATATTATGATATTAAAAGGGTAATTGGACTTCCAGAAGAGACAGTGTTAATTCAGGACGGTGTAATTTATATTAATGGTGAAGAGTTAACAGATACACCTTTTGATGATAAGATTTTAACTGCTGGCATAGCAGGAGAAGAGATAGTTTTATCTAAAGATGAGTACTTTGTATTAGGCGACAATGTAAATAATAGTGAGGATTCACGTTATACAAATGTAGGTAATATCACAAGTAAAGAGATTTTGGGTGAGGTAGTATATATCTTTAGCCCAAAAGAATATAGAGGAAAGATTAAATGATGAATATACAATGGTATCCTGGTCATATGACAAAAGCTAAACGTATGATGCAGGAGGACATTAAGTTAATAGATATAGTTGTGGAACTTCTTGATGCTAGAACACCACTAAGTAGCAAGAATCCAGATATTGATGAACTAGCAAAGAATAAATATAGATTGGTATTGCTTAATAAATATGACTTAGCAGATTCTAAGGCTACAGCAAAATGGGAGCAGTACTTCAAGGATAAAGGCTTTTATGTGGTTTGCCTTGATTCTAGAAAGAATTCTGGCATGAAGGTTATAACAGATACAATACAAGAAGCTTGTCGCGAGAAAATAGAACGTGACAGAAAAAGAGGTATAATCAACAGACCAATCAGAGCGATGGTTGTAGGTATTCCTAATGTGGGCAAGTCCACATTTATTAATTCATATGCTAAGAAGGCTTGCACAAAGGTGGGCAATAAACCAGGTGTAACCAAGGGAAAACAGTGGATTAGAATTGGAAAAAGCGTGGAATTACTCGATACTCCAGGTATACTTTGGCCAAAGTTCGAAGACCAGGAAGTTGGTATGAGACTAGCGTATATTGGTTCAATAAACGATGATATAATTGAAAAAAGTGAGCTAGCACTCAAATTCATAGAATTTTTGAAAAATAATTATTGTAATGCTATTGAAGAAAGGTATAATATTAGTTGTGACAAAGAGTGCTTTGATATACTTTCTGATATTGCACTTGAAAGAAAATGTCTTTCTAAGGGTGGCGAGCCGGATATTGATAAGGCGGCAGCTATTTTATTTGATGATTATAGAAGTGGAAAGCTTGGTAGAATTAGTTTAGAGCTTCCATAAATAAGATATAGGGGTGTCTCTTATGAGCAGAAAGGAAAAAGAAGAATTAGATAATGATATGGAATTATCTGCAGTGGATGAAGAAACTACAGATAAGAAAGATGTTGTTAAAAAAGATAAGAAAAAGAGTAAAAAGAAAAAACAAAAAAATGTAAAAGAAGAGGTTAAGCCAGAGGACATTAATATAGTAAAAGAATTGCTTAGCCTAATTATATATATAGGTGTGGTAGTACTTCTTTGCTACTTTATTATCAATTTTGTAGGTACACGTTCAAGAGTTGATGGTTCTTCCATGGAACCAACACTTACAGATGGGGATAGCCTATGGGTGGATAAGCTATCATATACCTTTGGTGATCCAGAGAGATTTGATGTAATTATTTTTAACTATGATGAGGATACTACATATGTTAAAAGAGTTATTGGTTTACCGGGTGAGACAGTTCGAATAGATCAAAACGGAAATATATACATCAATGAGCAACTTCTTAAAGAAGATTATGGTAAGGAAGTCATATTACCTACTAATCTTGGTAGAGCAAATCAACCAGTAGTGTTAGGTGAAGATGAATATTTTGTTCTTGGAGATAATCGAAATAATAGTTCCGACAGTAGATGGGCAGATGTAGGAAACGTCCATAGGGAGGATATAATTGGTAAAGTAGTTCTTCGTATATATCCTTTCTCAGATTTCGGAGTTGTAAGATAAAAACAGTATTATTTTTTTAATGTGACGGCTTGCAGATAAAAACAATATTATGTGTGTGTATTTTTTAAACACGCTCTCGCTCCGTTGCTCAAGTAGCGGTACTAAGCTTAAATACCCGTGCACATCATAACACATAAATGTATATGCTGTGTACGGGTATTTAAGCTAAGTGCCGACATTCGCAAAGGGTTTATAAACACACACACATAATATTTTTTTATTCGCAAGCCTGTTTTAATAATATAATAGTTTATATTGTGTTTTATGTAATTAAGGAACTTGTGGAGGTACATATGAGTATTGGAGATATAAAGAAACAGTTTAAAGATATTTCAGCTGAAGATATAAACGCATTGAATGCATTTATTGAAGAGCATAGCAAAGACGACAGAGCTGGGGTTTTGGCTGTAGTTGAACAGGCAAAAAAGAAGCTTAATGCCATAGAAAAAGAGATTGAGCGTTCTAATCAGATGCTTTCCTTTGAGAGAAAATACATTGAGTTAGGACATGACTATATTTGTGGTATAGATGAGGTTGGTAGAGGTCCTTTGGCTGGACCTGTTGTTGCTGCCGCAGTTATATTACCTAAATCAGAGATGATTTTATATTTAAATGACTCAAAACAAGTTTCTAAGAAGAAAAGAGAGGAACTTTATGATATAATATTAGAAAAGGCAGTTGCTTATGGTATAGGTATTGTATCAGAAAGTCGAATTGACGAAATTAATATATTGCAAGCTACATATGAAGCTATGAGAATGGCTATACATAATTTGAAGGTAAAACCCGATATATTATTAAATGATGCAGTTAAAATTCCTGAGGTTGATATTAAACAGGTACCTATTATTAAGGGAGATACTTTGTCTGCATCTATTGCCGCAGCAAGTATTGTTGCTAAAGTGACTAGAGATAGAATGATGGAAGAATATGATAAGATATATCCTGGTTATGATTTTGCCAGCAACAAAGGATATGGTTCTGCGAAGCATTATGAGGGACTAGATATGAATGGTCCATGTGATATTCATAGAAAAACATTTATTAAAGAGTACGTATAGGGTGGTTTAAATGCAGATTTCTGATTTTAACATCAGTGCTAACACTGGAAAACCGATATTGAATAACGTTCCTTCTACCAGTCAACAAGGAGTGCAACAGACAGGAAATATTTCTGGCAATGCACAAATTACACAAGGGGCAGAAGGTCAACTTTTTCACGGTCAAATTTTGAATATTACAGGTGATCAGGTTAGTATCATGTTAGATAGTAATCAGACTTTGCTTGCCCATATGGGCGAATCAGTAAGCCTTAATATAGGCGATGCAATAACATTTCAAATTAAAGAAAATAACGGTTCTAATGTTGTAATAAGACCTTTTACTGAGTCTGCTGGAGCTATGAAAGATAATGCTATATTTAAGGTGCTGGATGGAAATAATTTATCTCCAACAGCTAAGAATTATCAGATAGCTGAAGCTTTGATGAATAATAATATGCCAGTTGATAAAGGGACCATGCAAAGACTTATGCAACAATCATACAAATTTCCAGATGCATCAATAGATACACTTGTATCTATGAACAAGCTTGGAATTCCCGTAAACGAGGCGAATATTGCTCAATATGATGCCTTTGTTTCTAATAATCACCAACTAGTAAACAATTTAAATAATATGTCCAATGATATCTCGGATTTTTCATTTAAGATGTTAAGTGATATAACAGCGTCTGGTACAAATAATGCTGAAGCTAGTATGGATATACTTAATTTCAATGCTAAGTTACTTGGTGCTATATCCGATGAAGTGGATTTGGCAGACACTAACTTATTTAAGCAAGATATAAGTACAACTGAAAACCTTCAAATTACTGATAATTCTATAACTATGGCAGATACCACAGGG
Organism: Lachnospiraceae bacterium; assembly: GCA_017625815.1. Lineage (GTDB taxonomy): Bacteria > Bacillota > Clostridia > Lachnospirales > Lachnospiraceae > Coprococcus_C. The sequence continues at coordinate 4,366 of JAGAKD010000286.1, forward strand.
CAAACTATTGTTGGTCAAGAACATATGGGAAGCATAGAACAATTAAATGCTGGTGATATTAAGCTTAGTCAAGGTATTAGTGAATTATCAACTAGAATTGGTGTATCAGAAGATAGTTTAAATAGTATTTTTGAATCCTTAAAGAGTATGGGAATACCGGAGGAACAGCTTCAAAAGCTTGCTGATAATTCAGATAGCACAATGAAGCTTATGAATAACATAAACGAATTACTTAAGCAAACTGGTGCCGCTGAGCTTGATATGAATGAACTTAAGAATTTCTTTCAATCTGAGGGGTATAGGGAGTTACTTAAGGAAGGACTTAAGGACAAATTTACTTTGGATGGAAACAATATGAAAAATCCAGAGGAGTTAGATGAATTATACAATAAGATGTATGAGAAAACTAACAACCTTATGGAAGCCTTTGCAGGTAAAGGAGGAAGTGCGGGAGAGCAACTTACCAATTCCGCAAAGGGTATGCAGGAAAGATTAGATTTTATTCAGAATCTTAACAATATGTTTTCATATGCTCAGATTCCTGTAAAGATTGGTAATAATGAGATGAATTCAGAGCTTTTTGTCTATATGAATAAAAAGAAGCTGATGGAAAATAAAGAGGATGTTAGTGCGTTACTTCATCTTGATATGGATCATCTAGGTCCTACAGATGTTCATGTTAGCTTAAGAGGTGGAATGGTTAATACAAAATTCTATGTAGAGGATGAGACTAGTGCTAAAATTCTTGATGAACATATGACTATACTAGAAAAAGCTGTAAATGAAGCTGGATTTTCATTAAAGAACGAGGTTATAATGAGAGAACCTACTCTTAATACCTCTGGAAGTATGGTTGTTGATGAGATGTTTGGAGTTGATTTGGAACAAAGTGTAAAAAGATATTCTTTTGATGTTAGAATGTAGGTGATTGTATGCCTGATTATGGTTATGGAAAAGAAGTGAATAAAAAGCCAACTGAAAAACGAAAGGCTGTAGCCTTGATGTATGAGCCAGGGAATCAGGCACCACAAGTAGTTGCTGCAGGTCAGGGCGCAATTGCTGATAGAATTATTGACGCTGCAAAGGAAAGCGATGTTCCTCTTTACAAGGACACTAATCTTACTGAAACATTGCTTAAGCTTGATATTGGCGACTGTATACCTCCAGAGCTTTACGGAGTTGTTGCTGAGATTCTTGTATATGTGGATAAGATGGATAAGATTAAGGCAAAGCTTGATAGGATGTAAAATTATGAATAATAGAGTGACTGGACAGGACAAGGAAAATATAGCTGTAAATTATCTTAAAAATAAAGGATATTTTATTATTCAGACTAACTTTAGAGTTAGACAAGGAGAGATAGATATTGTTGCTAGAGATGGAAGCACTATAGTATTTGTTGAGGTAAAATATCGTAGTACATCTAGAAGTGGCAATCCTTTAGAAGCAGTAAATAAAACAAAGCAAAGGAAGATTTCCAAAGCTGCATTATTTTATTTAAATAAGAATAAAATTTCACCAGATAACACTCCTATCAGATTTGATGTTATAGGTATACTTGGAGAACAGATTACGCATATTGAAAATGCATTTGATTATGTGGGGTAATATTATGACAAGAAGAAAGTTTGATATTAAGATGTCTGATGGTGCCATATTAAAGCATCAAGAAGATAGTTTAAAATATATAACAGGAAAACAAAATAGATATTCTCATATAGAATATCCACTTGTTGATGGAAATATAGTTCCAGTTATAAAATATGACATTTTTAATCAGTATAGTGAATTAATTCATGGATTCTCTACTAGAATGGGTGGAGTGAGTAAAGACCATTTATCATCAATGAATTTAAGTTTTTCAAGAGGTGACGACAAGGAAAATGTCATTGAAAATCATAGAAGATTTGGAGAAGCTCTTGGATATGATAGTACTAGATTAGTATTTTCTGATCAAGTTCATGATATTTCTATTAAAAAGGTTACAAGCTTAGATGTAGGAAAAGGAATCACCATAGACAGTGATATTAAAAATATTGATGGATTGGTTACCAATGAATCTAATATTCCTCTTATTACTTTTTTTGCAGACTGTGTACCATTATATTTTTATGACCCAGCGAATAAGGTGATTGGCCTTGCTCACTCGGGGTGGAAGGGGACAGTTGCCAAGATTGGAACTAAAATGATTGAGATTATGACTAAGGAGTATGGATCAAACCCAGAGGATATTATCTGCGCAATAGGACCATCTATATGCAAAAGCTGTTACGAAGTGAGTCAAGACGTGGCCGTAGCCTTTAAGGATGCATATTCTGAAGAAGAATATACCTCTATGATAGTAGATAAAGGGAATGAAAAGTTTTTACTTGATTTACATATGGCTTGTAAATATAATTTATTAAATGCTGGTGTTATGCCAGAACATATTGCTATGCCAGATTTATGTACCTGCTGTAATAGTTCTGTATTGTTCTCTCATAGAGCATCAAATGGAATGAGAGGAAACCTTGCGGCAGTAATGATGTTAAAATAGATAGGATGAGGATATGAAACGACATATTATTGATGGAATTGAAGAAGGAAGTATTGCCCAGGAGCTAGAAATTGAAGCAGGTGATGTTCTCCTTGCAATTAATGATAAAGAAATAGAAGATATTTTTGATTACCAATATCTTGTTGAAGATGAGTATTTAGAAATACTTATAGAAAAAAAGAATGGTGAAGAATGGCTTTTGGAGGTTGAAAAGGAACAGGACGAGGATTTAGGTCTTTTGTTTGGAGAGTCACTTATGGACAATTATAGAAATTGTCACAATAAGTGTGTTTTCTGTTTTATTGACCAAAATCCAAAGGGAATGAGAGAAACAATATACTTTAAAGATGATGATACAAGACTATCTTTTTTACAGGGAAATTATGTTTCGCTAACAAATCTTAAAGAGAAGGATATAAAACGTATTATTGAGTATAAGCTTGCACCTATTAATATTTCTGTTCACACAACCAATCCAGAACTTAGATGTAAAATGCTTAATAATCGTTTTGCAGGAAATGTGCTTGAGTATATAGATATGTTATATGAAGCTGGCATACCTATGAATGCACAGATTGTTCTCTGTAAGGGTCTAAATGATGGCGATGAATTAGAGAGAACCTTAAATGATTTAATAAAATATGCTCCGATTTTAGAGAGCGTTACCATTGTTCCGGTAGGTCTAACAAAGCATAGAGATGGTTTATGTCAGCTAGAAAGCTTCAATAAGCAGGATGCAATCAACCTAATAGAAATAGTTAATAAGTATCAAGACATTGCAGTTGATAAGTTTGGAGTACATTTTGTACATGCTAGTGATGAGTGGTATATTAATGCCAATGTACCTATACCTAGCGAAGAAAACTATGATGGTTATGGGCAACTAGAAAATGGCGTTGGTATGGTTAGACTTATGCATAGTGAGATTGATAATAGCATTGAGGATTACCTAGAACAAAACAATGGCAATATTTATGAAGATAGCAAGAAAGTATCTATAGTTTGTGGTATGCTTGTAAAGGATTATATGGTTAAAGCTACTGATAAGATAAAAAAAGTTGCCCCTAATGTAGATATACAAGTTTACCCTATTAGAAATGATTTCTTTGGGGAAAAGATTACTGTTACAGGTTTGCTCACAGGCGGAGATATTGTTGCCCAGCTTAAGGGGAAGGATTTAGGAGACGCATTGATGCTACCTTGTAATTGTCTTAAGGCAGATGAGGATATTTTTCTAGATGATATGACCTTAGAAGAATTTCAAAATGCTTTACAAGTGCCCGTGATTATTGTACAATCAAGCGGTATGGATTTTTTGAGTAGTATTATTGAAATGGAGAAATAAAATGAGTAGACCGGTTGTAGCCATAGTGGGCAGACCAAATGTTGGTAAATCTACACTTTTTAACACTCTCGCAGGTGATAAGATATCCATAGTTCAGGATACACCAGGTGTTACAAGAGATAGAATATATGCAGACGTTTCTTGGCTTAATTATAATTTTACAATTGTAGATACAGGTGGTATTGAACCAGAGAGTAATGACATTATACTTCGCAGTATGAGAGAACAGGCCGAGATAGCCATTGCAACTGCAGATGTTATAATGTTTATTACTGATGTCCGTCAGGGGCTTATAGATGCTGATGGAAAGGTTGCAGATATGCTTCGTCGTTCTGGTAAGCCTATAGTTTTAGTAGTTAATAAGGTAGATAGCTTTGATAAGTTTATGCCTGATGTATATGAGTTTTACAATTTAGGCTTAGGTGATCCTATGCCTGTTTCTGCTGCTTCTCAGCTAGGTCTAGGAGATATGTTAGATGAGGTTGTTAAATATTTCCCAGATTCAGCAACTGAGGAGGAAGAGGATGATAGACCTAGAATAGCCATTATTGGTAAACCAAATGTAGGTAAATCATCTATAATTAATAAGCTTTTAGGTGAAGAAAGAGTTATTGTATCGGATATTGCTGGTACAACAAGAGATGCAATTGATACAACAATTACTCGTAATGATACAGAATATGTTTTTATTGATACAGCAGGACTTCGTCGTAAGAACAAAATAAAAGAAGAGATTGAAAGATACAGTATCATTCGTACTGTGTCTGCTGTTGAACGCTGTAATGTAGCTGTTTTGGTTATTGATGCTGTAGAAGGCATTACAGATCAGGACGCAAAGATAGCCGGTATTGCTCACGAGCGTGGCAAGGGTATGATTATCGTTGTTAATAAGTGGGATGCTATTGAAAAAGATGACAAGACAATATATAAATTTACTAATGATATAAGACAAAAGCTTTCATATATGCCTTATGCAGAGCTGATTTTTGTGTCTGCAAAAACAGGACAGAGACTTCCAAAGCTTTTTGAGACTATAGATGCGGTTATTGAGAATCATTCTCTTAGAATCGGAACAGGAGTACTTAATGAGATTATGGCTGAGGCAGTAGCACTTAATCAGCCACCTACAGATAAGGGTAAGAGACTTAGACTTTATTATATTACGCAGGTTTCTGTTAAACCACCAACCTTTGTTATTTTTGTAAATGATAAAGAGCTTATGCATTTCTCATATACTAGATATATAGAGAATAAGATAAGAGAAGCTTTTGGATTTAGCGGAACGCCACTTAAGTTTATAATACGAGAGAGGAAAGAAAAATAATGATATTAGCTAGATTTTTATGTTTACTTGGTGGTTATTGTCTTGGACTTATTCAGACTTCATATATATATGGACGTATGAATGGCATAGATATTAGAGAACATGGTAGTGGTAATGCAGGAACTACCAATGCTTTACGTGTTCTTGGAAAAAAAGCAGGACTTATTGTCTTATTAGGAGATTTTTTTAAAGCTTTTTTTGCCTGTTTAATTGCAAGGATTGTAATGGGACATTTTGCACCAGATGAAGTTTATCTTTATATTGCTTACGCAGGATTTGGTGCTGTACTTGGTCATAATTTTCCATTCTATTTATCCTTTAAAGGTGGAAAAGGTATTGCGGCAACTGCGGGTATAATTGCGGGTACATTTGACCCAATTATTATGATGTCCTGTTTGTTTGCATTTATTATAATAGTTGTTATAACTAAATATGTTTCTGTTGGTTCAATAGTTGTTGTAACTATATTAGCTGTGGAGTATGGTATATTCGCTTTTAATGGCAATTATAGTTTTAATCTTGAAAATGAAACTTCGCACAATGCTATGATAGAGAGTGTTATAGTATTTGCTATATTAGCTCTTATGGCTATTTATAGACACAAGGCTAATATTATAAGACTTATTCACCACGAGGAGAACAAGATAGGGGCTAAAAAGGAAGCCTAGAATTGGAGGTTACTATGAAGATAGGAATTCTTGGTGCAGGTAGCTGGGGTATTGCACTCACAGCACTTTTATCGGGTAATGGACATGATGTAACTGTCTGGTCTATTGATAAAGACGAGATAGCAATGTTAAATGAATATAGAGAGCATAAAACAAAGCTTCCAGGTGTTGTAATAGATGACACTGTTAAATTTACAACCTCAGTTGAGGAAGCCTGTCTTGACGCGAAAATTTTAGTTATGGTTGTGCCTTCACCTTTTATTAGAAGTACAGCTAAGACCATAGCTCCATATGTAAAAGATGAACAGATTATTGTTAATGTTTCTAAGGGAATAGAAGAAGATAGCTTAATGACCTTAACAGAGGTTATTAGCTCAGAAATTCCTAGTGCTACAGTAGCTGTTTTATCAGGTCCTAGCCATGCTGAGGAGGTTGGTAGACGTATGCCGACTACTGTTGTAGCTGGTTCTTCTGAAGAGCATGTTGCAAAGTTAATTCAGGATACATTTATGGCTGACTTTTTTAGAGTTTATATTAGTCCAGATGTTATAGGTATAGAATTAGGTGGAGCACTTAAAAATGTTATAGCTCTTGCAGCTGGTATGGCAGATGGACTTGGCTGTGGTGATAACACTAAGGCGGCCCTTATCACAAGAGGTATTTCTGAGATTACTAGATTAGGTGTTGCTATGGGTGGAAAAATGGAAACCTTTGCGGGATTGTCTGGAATAGGAGACCTTATAGTTACTTGTGCATCAAAACACAGTCGTAATCGTAATGCAGGATATCTTATAGGTCAGGGAAAAACATACAAAGAAGCCTTAGAAGAGGTTAAGATGGTGGTAGAGGGTGTATACTCTGCAAAGGCTGCTATGATGCTTAGTAAGAAGTATGATGTTAGTATGCCTATTGTTGAAACTATAAATAAGGTTTTATTTGAAGACTTAAAAGCAGAAGAAGCTATGAAAATATTGCTTTCAAGGTCAAAAACAGCTGAGGCGGTATCATTAACTTGGCAGTAGTTGCCATTTGAGGGGTAGATTAATATGAGTACCAACAGGATTACTCGTGAAGATATAATACGATTAAAGCTAAAAAAGAAAAAGAGAATAAAACGAATTTGGATATTATCTTTTGCATGCTTAGTAACAGTAGCTGCTATAGTTTTTGTTGTTGCTAAGAATATTTCATCAAAGAATAATAGATTAGGTGGTCAGGTTTTGGTTGGAATACAGGCTAATATTGGTAATAATATATTTGGTCGTACAACCTATGCAGAGTTACAGGCTGCAAAACCATATGTACCTGTTCCAGATTCACCAGAAATTAGTGCTATTGAATTTATTGTACCAGAAACATCTCTCCCGGCAGTTGAAGAGGTAGAGGGTAATAACTGGTATAATGAAGAGTTATATCAATTGGTTTCAGAAGAACCTGTTGATTTAAATCATTTTAATAATGCTGTATTTATAGGTGATTCTAGAAGTGAGGGCTTGATATTATATTCAGGTTTACCTAATTTGAATGGCTTTTGTTATAAGGGACTTAGTGTTGATAAGCTTGAGTCTGAGGCAAATATATTTATAACCGGCTATGAAGGTGAATATACTTGTTATGATGCCATTTCTATGGTTCCATATTCAAGCTATTACTGTATGTTTGGTATAAATGAGTTAGGCTGGAATTCTATAGACGTCTTTGTGGAGGATTTCAGTGCTATGATAGATCATATCAAATCTGTTAATCCTGAAGCTATAATATATGTTGAAAGTATTTTACCTGTGTCAAAGATTAAGTCTGAAGAGAGTGATATCTATAATCAGGAGAGAATTAATGAGTTCAATGCAAAGATTCTAGAGATGTGCCAGACTAGAGGAGACGTAATATATCTAGATGTTTCGTCTGCTGTAATAGGAGAAGATGGTTATCTTCCTGAAGAGGCATCACCTGATGGAGTACATTGCAATGCTGATTATTGTAAGAGAATAATACAGTATATTAGATGTAATGTTTACGAAAAAAAATAAATATAAAGTAATACCCCCATATATTTTTACATATATATGTAATAGTGTAAAAGCTGAATGGGGGTATTATTATGGACATCTATAAGGATATTGAGACTAGAACAAATGGTGAAATATATATGGGTGTGGTTGGACCTGTAAGAACAGGAAAATCAACCTTTATAAAACGATTTATGGAGCTTTTAGTTGTACCAGCAATAAAAGATGAACACAGCAGAATAAGAGCGGTTGATGAGTTACCGCAGTCAGCGGCTGGAAGAACTGTTATGACGACGGAGCCAAAGTTTATTCCAAAGGATTCTGTGGAAATTTTGCTAGAAGATGGTGTTGAGTTTAAGGTAAGAATGATTGATTGTGTTGGATACATGATTGATGAAGCTGAGGGGCATGAAGAGGATGGTAAGGAGAGATTAGTTAAGACCCCATGGTTTGATTATGATATTCCATTTACAAAAGCTGCAGAGATTGGTACAAAGAAGGTTATTTTTGAACATTCCACAGTTGGAATAATGGTTACCTGTGATGGCTCTATTGCTGATATATCTAGAGAATCGTACATAGAAGCAGAGGAAAAAACAGTTAGTGAGTTAAAGAGTATTGGAAAGCCTTTTGTAATTATTTTAAATTCTAGAAGACCTGGTTCTGAGGAGACTCTTTATCTAGCTGAAGAAATGTCAGAAAAATATGGAGTATCAGTTATTCCGCTTAACTGCGACCAGCTTAAACCATATGATGTGAATAAAATATTTGAAGAGCTTTTAATGGATTTTCCTATAACAGCCATTAATTTTAATATTCCAAAGTGGGTTGAAGCTATGGATAGCGAGTCAATTATTAAATCGTATCTTATCCAAGTAGCAAAGGATATTTTCTCTGATTTACATCATATGAAAGATGTAAGAAATGTAATGTGTGATTCTGATGAATACATAGAAAAAATTAGTATGAACAATATTAATATGGCTGATGGTGGAGTTAATATTGTTATAAAGCTGTTTGATAAATATTATTATGATATGATATCAGAGATGCTTGGTTCAGATATCAGAAATGAGTACGATTTTATAAAAGAAATAAGGGAGATGTCCGAGACCAAAAAACAATGTCAAAAGGTTAGCGTAGCTCTAATGCAATCATTAAAAACTGGTTATGGCTCTGTAACTCCTGAGCAAAATGAAATTAAATTGGATGCACCAGAGCTTATAAAATCAGGAAATAAGTATGGTGTAAAGATTAAGGCTAAAGCACCGTCCATACATTTAATTAAAGCAAATATTAGTACAGAAATTGCACCAATTGTTGGTTCAGAGGAGCAGGCAAAGGATTTGATTAAATATATTAACAGTGATGGTATGGAAGATGATAGTATATGGAGTGTAAATATTTTTGGCAAAACAATAAGACAATTAGTAGAAGATGGTTTACGCTCTAAAATTAATAAGATAAATCAAGAAAGTCAGCAAAAATTACAGGACACTATGGAGAAAATTGTGAATGATTCTAATGGCGGAATGGTTTGCATAATAATTTAAAACGTGATATGATACGCATACATGCTTGAAAAAATTAGGAGATACATAAATGGCGGTTGAAGGCAAGTTAGCATTTAAGATAAATGAATTTGAGGGTCCTTTGGATCTGTTACTTCATTTGATTGAAAAAAACAAATTTAATATATTTGATATCCTAATCACAAAACATGCACGCTACCGACTGCGCAACAAGAATCTCTGAGAGCATCCTGATTGTTTTCGGTCTTCTTGATAATCAGCATTTCACCCTCCATCAACGAAAATGTTCAAGTAGCTCTCCACCGCCTAGAACAAATCCAGCATACTGTCCA
>JAGAKD010000287.1 GCA_017625815.1 Lachnospiraceae bacterium
ATATATGATACATAAATGTCAGTAAGGCTATAATGAACATTCCAAAGGACATTAAGTCTCTGAAATTAAAGTTCTTCATAAGCATCACCTCCATTCTGTAAGAATGAAGGTCAACCACCCTGTAACACGATTGCCAGTAGCATATACGCTACTGGTATTATTATATCATAAAAGACAATAGAACACAAGTTCGAGAAAATGGAAATATTATGTCTGACGTTTCTTAATGCTAGAAACGTCTTTTTTATTGATAGTTGGTGGATTATGAAATATAATGTGTGTAATGTGAGATTTGAAGCTGATGTTGAGGAAGGTTGATGGAGGATTGTACAAAAATATGAATATTACAATTAGGCCTGTTGTCATAGAAGATTACAATGGAATCTATGAACTTTGGAATAGTACGGAGCAATCAAGGCGCGGGCTGAATCAGGTGGATGATAGCAGAGATGGAATTGAGAGGTATTTAAGGCGTAATCCCACAACTTGTTTTTTGGCATATACCAATACCGACGCAGAAGATGATAAGAAGATAGTCGGAGTTATTCTTACAGGTCATGATGGAAGACGTGCTATGATTCATCATATGTGTGTTCATCCTGATTATCGTCGTCAGGGTATAGCGCGTATGCTTGTTGATAAGGCAGAAGATGCCCTACGCAAGGAGGGTATTACGAAGGTGTTCGGATTGGTTTTTAAAGATAATAATGCAGCAAATGATTTTTGGGAAGAACAGGGGTATACCCTTCGTACAAACTTGAATTACCGAAATAAAAGTTTGGACGATAATGTACCACAAGGCGAATAAATTTTTTACTCCAAAACTCAACCATTAGTTGAGTGCATATATTTTACGAGAACGGAGGAATCCTACTTGAACAAATCAGCCTTTGAACTAATATACGATGTGGTAAAAGAGATACCTAAGGGTAAGGTTGCAACCTATGGACAGGTGGCTGCTCTTGCTGGTAATAAAAATTGGTCTCGGGTGGTGGGATATGCCCTTCACGCAAACCCAGACCCTGAGCATATTCCCTGCCACAGGGTGGTAAATCGCTTGGGAGAAGTTTCCTCGGCATTTGCTTTCGGTGGTGAGAACCGACAGATTGCCCTATTGGAAGGCGAGGGAGTTAAATTGGAGGGAAACCGAGTTGATTTGGAGAAGTATAGATGGAACGCAGTGACTATGGAGATGATGGAGTAGGAAAAATAGTCGTTCTTGACACAAAAAAATAGTCGTGTTAATATGAAAATATCTTAAGGAGAGAGGTGAAAAGATGAGAAGATAATTTGCTTTTGATTACATGAGAGTTTAACAGTATGGATAGAGATATTCATACTTTATGTCGTGTTACCAAAAGTGGATTATGTTCTCATAACCTCTCTTTTTGTGTAAATAAATTTATTGTGTGTGCTGGGTAAGGTACTCACCCTTCAATTGTAGAGGTTATAGTATGTAATGGAACTGTTTGGTAACAAATGGTTCCTTTTTTTACGGAATCATGAAGGGAGGTTTATAATATGAAAAATATATTTATAGAAGGTATTCCGGGGATGGGAAAATCCACCCTGATAAATAGTATTTACAATGCTATACCTGAGTTTAATATTTGCAGAGAAGGGGATTATTCACCCGTTGATTTGGCTTGGTGTACATGGATGACAAAAGAAGAGTATGAGGAAATTTTAAGACGATATGAGTCTATTCAAGAAGACATAATCAAAAATACTGTCTGTGAAGGAAAGTACTATATTATTTCCTATACTAAAGTTATTACTGATATTCCCAATTTTTATAAAGAATTGGAAAACTATGAGGTTTACAATGGAAGAAAAAACTTTGATGATTTTAAGAAGATAATCTTTTCTAGATACAATAATTTTCGTGATACAGGATATCTCTTTGAGTGTGCCTTTTTCCAGAATATTATGGAAGATTTAATATTATTCCACTTGATGAATGATGATGAAATAGTGGAGTTTTATCAGGAATTATATAGTCATATACAAAAGGAGAATTTCTTGATGCTTTATCTGCATAGTGACAGATTAGAAGAAAATATCACAACAATTAAGAATGAGCGTAGTGATGACCAAGGAAATGAATTGTGGTATGAAATGATGATTCAGTATTTTAGTAATTCGCCTTATGGAAAGAAACATAAATGTAGCACATTTGAAGATATTATAGAACACTTCAAACATAGACAAAAACTGGAGCTTAGAGTAATAAAAGAAGTGCTAGGGGATAGAGCTATTGTGCTTACAGCTAAAGAATGGGAGATAGAGAAAATTCTTGAAATATGTCATTAGCTTGTGATTTATATAATGTTTGATATAATATAGTTGTAAAGGTCAAACGCTACAGAGTGGTTGACGATAAATTGAGTGTTAGAAATGTAAATTTAAGTGTGCCACGCTTCGTAGCATGCTTGCCACGCCTCATTTCTTGCGATTTGAAGTCCCTTGGGATAAGTTAAACCTATAGGCGAGATGCCGAACAAAACACGACCATATGCAGATGGTCAGATGGAGGGAAATATGACATTAGCAGACAAATTAAAAGAAGCAAGAAAAAATGCAGGATTAACTCAAATTGAGTTGGCAGAAAAACTATGTGTATCGAGGCATGGACCTGTTATAATAGGACTAAATTAAGAGAAACCCAACAAAATCAAGGGTTTGCACTGATTTAGTCCTATTTTTTTATGCCATTAGGTTAAGGTTAGGACAGCGCTGTTTACAATCAAAGACCTACATTTC
>JAGAKD010000030.1 GCA_017625815.1 Lachnospiraceae bacterium
ACGCTGTAATTCTCTGTATATATAAGTTCAGAAACCGGAACAAAACTATAGCCTTGATTTTCTAGATTGGATAACAGTGCATCTAAGGCAAGTGCTGTATATTTTGAACCATTATGTAATAAAATAATTGAACCATTCTTAAGGGATTTATGCTGACACACAGTACTAATAATTGACTCCACCCCATAATCCTTCCAATCAAGTGAGTCCACATCCCATTGTATACTGTAATAACCTTCCGCCTTGGCTGTCATTATCACTCTTTCGTTGTAATCTCCGTATGGTGGTCTAAATAATATCATATCTACACCTACCAAGGATTTAATTATGTTATGACATCCATCTATCTCTTCAATCATTTCTTCCCTGCTTAAGCTTGTCATATGTTTGTGGTTAGCACCATGATTACCTATGTCATGTCCATTTTGGTGTATCTTTTTTATGGCTTCTGGGTATCTACTAGCCCAATCTCCTGTAACAAAAAATGTAGCCTTACAATCATGTTTATCTAATATTTGTAATATCTGTTCTAAATCCTCATCGCCCCAAGCTGCATCAAAGGTTATGCTAACAACCTTTTCCTCAGTATCAACTGAATATATTGGCAATGTATCCTCATAATGTTCTCCCATATGTGCCAGTATTTTTTCTGCGTTATCATTTACACATATAACTATGGCTAGAACGAGTAGCAATATAATTAATATTTTGAAATGAGTTACCTCTTTACTATCAAGTTTAGGAAAATCCTTCATTTTCTCATAAACCCCTTTTGTTTCCCTTATCATATATTTATTGCAATAAATGCTAAAAAATAACTAATTTGCATATAAAAAATGGAGCCGGTTATTACACCGACTCCCAAATTAGTATTATTTATTCAAAATTAATCTTTCTAAAGTTTTTCTTGCCACGCTTAAGAACAAATTCCTGTGCTAAGTCTTCTGCTGTATATGAAGCAGAAAGGTCTGTAACCTTCTCCCCGTTTACAGCAACACCACCCTGGTCTACTGCACGTCTACCTTCGTTTCTTGAAGCAACAAGTCCTGACTTAACAAGAAGTGATACTATATCAATCTTGCCTTCATTTAAATCATCTGCTGTAATATCTGCAGTTGGCATATTCTCTGCATTTCCACCTGTGAAAAGTGCTCTTGCAGCATCAAGTGCCTTCTTAGCTTCTTCTTCACCGTGAACAAGGTTTGTAAGCTCGTATGCAAGTACTTCCTTAGCCTTATTAAGCTCACTACCCTCATAGTTCTCCATCTTCTGAATCTCTTCAAGTGGAAGGAATGTAAGCATCTTAAGACACTTAATTACATCAGCATCCGCCACATTTCTCCAATACTGGAAGAACTCGAAAGGTGTAGTCTTGTTAGGGTCAAGCCATACAGCACCCTTCTGTGTTTTACCCATCTTCTTGCCTTCTGAATTAAGAAGAAGTGTAATAGTCATAGCATGAGCGTCCTTGCCAAGCTTACGTCTAATAAGCTCTGTACCGCCAAGCATATTGGACCACTGGTCATCTCCACCAAACTGAAGATTACAGCCATACTTCTGGAATAATGCATAGAAGTCATAGCTCTGCATAATCATATAGTTAAACTCAAGGAAGCTAAGTCCCTTCTCCATTCTCTGCTTATAGCACTCTGCAGTAAGCATTCTATTAACGCTGAAATGTGCTCCAACCTCTCTAAGTACATCAACATAGTTAAGGTCAAGTAACCAGTCAGCATTATTTACAAGCATAGCCTTGTCCTCTGAGAAATCGATAAAACGACTCATCTGCTTCTTAAAGCACTCAACATTGTGCTGAATAGTCTCCTCTGTCATCATCTGTCTCATATCAGTTCTACCTGATGGGTCACCAATCATAGCTGTACCACCACCGATAAGAGCGATAGGCTTATTGCCACCCATCTGAAGTCTCTTCATAAGGCAAAGTGCCATAAAGTGACCTACATGTAAACTGTCTGCTGTTGGGTCAAAACCAATATAAAAAGTAGCCTTTCCCTCGTTAATTAATTTGCTAATTTCCTCTTCATTTGTAACCTGAGCGATTAATCCTCTGGCTACAAGTTCATCATAAAGCTTCATAGTAATATCCTCCAAATTATAAATGAGATTATAAATCATTAGATTTTTTTTGTCTATATAAAATAAAAAATTAGTTATATTTCAACGTACAGTACTAGGTTTCTGTATATTGCCAAATACTAGTCTAGCAAAACTCTCTCTCAAAGGTTATAACAGTATAATATTTAATTTCCTTATCTTTAAGGCTATCATTAATTGCTGTTTTTATATCCTTTTCATTGAGTTTACAATCATGTGGTACCACCAAATCAAATATAAGATTGGTATGGCTAGGTCCTGTTACCATTCTAAAATCATGAAGAGATAAATCCTTGTTAATGTTCTTCACAATGCCAATCATCATATTCTTGCATTCGTTAAGCAGCTCATTATCCATCTCAACAGGGTCCATGTGTATAGTCATTCTAACGCCAAGCTCTTCATATATATCACGTTCAAGCTCATCAATAACATCATGAATCTCCATTATATTACCCTTGCCATCAACTTCTATATGTACACTACCAATTAAATTTCCTGGTCCGTAGCTGTGAATAATCAAATCGTGCATTCCTAAGGCATAGGGATTTTCCTCTACCATTTCAGAAAGCTTAGTAACCAATTCCTCATCTGCTGGTTGACCTAATAATTCATCCACTGTTTCCTTTACAATATCAAAACCTGATAAAAGGATAAACAAGGACACAACAATACCCATTATTCCATCAATAGGAGCATCAGTCCACATAGACGCCACTAAAGCCACAACTGTAGCACTTGTAGCCACCACATCGTTCATACTATCCTTGGAAGTTGCAAGCATAACTGATGAATTAATTTTCTTGCCAAGCTTGCGATTAAATAGACCCATCCACACCTTGACAACTATAGATATAATAAGTGTTGCCAAAACCACATATGAAAATGTAACTTTGGTAGGGTGTAAAACCTTGTCTATAGAACCTGTAAAAAGTTCAAAACCAACCATAATAATAACTATAGCAATTACAAGGGACGTTAAATATTCTACTCTTCCATGGCCAAATGGATGATCCTTATCCGCCGGTTTAGCAGCCATCTTATAACCAAACAAAGTCACCACACAGCTTGCGCAATCAGACAAATTGTTAAATCCATCTGATATTATAGCAATAGAACCCGCCAGAGTTCCCATAGCAAACTTAGCTACAAACAAAATAATATTGCACACTATACCCACTACAGAGCTTAATGTTCCATATCTTTCTCTAACTTTTATATTGTCAGTTTTTTCGTAATCCTTCACAAAGGTTTTAACTAAAAAGTTAGTCACCTTGCACCTCCGTTTTTTTACTTTCTTTTATATATCCTATACCAATAGCCATAAACAAGAAGAAATATGGGGTAGTAATCGGCTGATTAAGGTTAACTAAGCTTTGCACAAAGTATCCTGTCATTGCAGCCAGACAAATATACGGTACGATCCTTTTTGCCGCATTCTTTATGATATATACAAATGTTGATATAACAAGTCCTAAATAAGAAATTGTTCCTGCAAGACCTAGTGTAACTAAATACTGCAACAATTCATTGTGTGCATTGTCATATACCCTTTTTGTATATTTTATCATTTCGTCATAATAACCATCAACAGTTAGTATTCGCAAAGTTTCATTTCCATGACCAAAAACCTTATTTACCATAGGAGCCTTATCAAATATATCTATACATATATTCCATATCATGCCTCTGTAATTGCCCCATTTTCTCTCAAATTTGAACTCAGGATACATTTTCACTATAAATAGTACAACTATCCCCACCAAACAAACAGTCATGGTTATAAGCATATACTTAATTATTTTCTTTCTATCTAACTCTTCAAAATAATCCTTCTTCTTTGTTATAAGCATTTTCATAGCCACACATATTATTAATATAACCACCATAAGTCCAACTACTAGAACTGGATTTTGTATAGCTTCTGCGATACCACCTCTATTGTTTTTGTAATCAATAGCATCATTTACAAAAACCTGTATCATAACACCTATAGCAAGCATTAAAATAGTTTTTACAAATTCATAAGCTTTGCCATCTTTAAATGCAAAGATAAATATCATCACCATAGCTGCGGCAACACCTAAAAAGGCACTATCACTATTTGAAGCTAAAAGACACATAGCTCCAAGCACAGTCATAATAGCTGTAACCGCTTTATATATCTTATTCTTTGAAAAAATGAATATACATATAAAAATCGGAACGCTCATAGTTAGAAAACTCGCAAATATATTGATATTTCCAAAGGTTGAAATAAAAATCTTAGGAGTGCTAACTCGCTCTCTATATCCCATAAAATCATTTCCAGCGTGCTGAAAAATAGCTATAACATATGCATATAAGCTACTTAATGAAAATACCATAAAAATCCAAGTATGCAGCTTCACCCCTGAGGCTATAACAAGGAACAAAATACCAATAACCATATATGTGAGAAGGCCCATAAGTCTTGCATCCTGACCTGCTATAGATGGATGTTGCTCCCATATGGATAATTTTCCATCAGGATTAGCTCTCTTGCTAACAGATATCAAACAAGAATATATATTGGCAAGCATAAATGCTTCCATCCAAAATTCCGGACGTTTATACCATTTTTCTGTACTAGTAGTAATGGCACTTGTTCTTATATGATACATTTTTTTATATACTTCACCCACAATCCACAGCACAAAAAATAGCATACTGTACATAACGGCAATAAACATAAAAAACTCGTACCTAGTTCTAGTAATGTTAAAATACTTATCGTCAGTAATAACTGTATATACACCCAAAAAAGCCACTAAAAACAAATACCATAATGCTCTTTTGGTAGTGTCAACCCAGTCTTCCCCCACGAATATTTCTTTAAATTTATCTGAAATTCTTCTTTTTTCTTCCATCAGATTTTATTCCTTTCAATAATTCAGAGGTTATTATACAGCAGGTAGTAAATTAAGGCAAATAAATATATCACTAATTTTGCTACTATTTTTATATGGTTTAAAAGAAACAAAAAAATAAGTCATCTATGTAGATGACTTATCTCTTGCGTGCGGGAGAAGGGACTTGAACCCTCACGACGTTACCATCACTAGATCCTTAGTCTAGCCTGTCTGCCAGTTCCAGCACTCCCGCAACTATTAAGTTTGCTTTAAGCTGTTCGCTCAACGCAAGTAATATATTAACAGTTTATACAGTGAATGTCAACAACTTTTTTCACTTTTTTTCGAAATATTTTAAGCTTAATTATCTTCTAAAAAATCACACAGTAAAACAAAAAAGGAGTCCCGTACAGAACTCCTTTTTTGAATAATTCGGTAATTAAGCCAACTTAGACTTAGCAACCTCAACAATCTTTGCGAAGCCTTCTGGATCGCTGATTGCCATCTCTGAAAGCATCTTTCTGTTAAGATCTACTTCTGCTAACTTTAAGCCGTACATAAGCTTGCTGTATGAAAGTCCATTCATTCTAGCTGCCGCATTGATACGAGCGATCCAGAGCTGTCTGAACTGTCTCTTTCTCTGCTTTCTACCAGCATATGAAGTAGTTAAAGCTCTCATAACTGACTGCTTAGCTACTCTGTACTGCTTAGATCTAGCTCCTCTATAACCTTTTGCGAGTTTTAATACTCT
>JAGAKD010000288.1 GCA_017625815.1 Lachnospiraceae bacterium
TATCCAATATATCCCGGAGGAGCACCTATAAGTCTTGCCACACTGTGTTTCTCCATATATTCACTCATATCAATACGAACCATACTTGCTTCGTTATCGAAAAGAGAGGCTGCCAAAGTCTTGGCAAGCTCTGTTTTACCCACGCCAGTAGGACCAAGGAAAAGGAATGAACCAATTGGCTTGGTAGGGTCCTTAATGCCTGCTTTTGAACGAATAATAGCATCACTAACAAGGTCTACAGCCTCATTCTGACCTACTACTCTCTCGTGAAGCTCAGTGGCAAGATTTAAGGTTTTGTTTCTCTCGCTTTCAGTGAGCTTAGCCACTGGAATACCAGTCCACTTAGATATAATCTTAGCAATCTCTTCATCGGTTACACATTCGTGAACAAGAGAATTCTCCTTAGCAGAAACTGTTGCTTCAAGCTCCTCTAACTCCTTTTTCACCTGTGGAAGCTTGCCATACTGAAGCTCTGCCGCCTTCTCCAAGTCATAATTTCTCTGGGCAATCTGTATCTGATTATTGATATCTTCAAGCTCTTCCTTAAGCTTTCTAACCTTTTCTACACCAGATTTTTCATTTTCCCAAACAGCCTTCATCTGCATAGACTGCTCCTTAAGCTCAGAAAGCTCCTTGCGAAGAATATCTAATCTGTCCTGACTTAGCCTATCATCCTCATTCTTAAGAGCTGCTTCCTCAATCTCCATCTGCATAATCTTTCTAGATATCTCGTCAAGCTCTGCCGGCATAGAATCAAGCTCAGTCTTAATCATAGCACAGGCCTCGTCCACAAGGTCAATTGCCTTATCCGGTAAAAATCTATCTGTAATATATCTATTAGAAAGGGTTGCTGCACTAACCAAGGCTCCATCGCTTATCTTAACGCCATGGAAAAGCTCATATCTATTCTTGATGCCTCGAAGTATAGAAATAGTATCCTCTACTGTTGGTTCATTTACCAAAACAGGCTGAAATCTTCTCTCTAAGGCTGCGTCCTTTTCGATATATTTTCTGTATTCGTCAAGGGTTGTAGCACCTATACAGTGAAGCTCTCCTCTGGCAAGAAGTGGTTTAAGCATATTACCAGCGTCCATTGAACCTTCTGTTTTGCCTGCACCAACTATGGTATGAAGCTCATCTATAAAGAGAATTATCTGTCCATCAGAATCCTTTACCTCATCAAGAACAGCCTTAAGTCTCTCCTCAAATTCACCTCTATACTTGGCACCTGCAAGCATAGCACCCATATCAAGAGCAAATATTTCCTTATCCTTTAAGGAATCGGGAACATCCCCTCTTACTATTCTCTGAGCAAGTCCCTCTATAGCTGCGGTTTTACCAACACCAGGTTCACCGATAAGAACAGGATTGTTCTTAGTCTTTCTGGAAAGTATTCTGATAATATTTCTTATCTCATTATCTCTACCAATGACTGGGTCAAGCTTCTGTTCTCTCGCTCTTTCCACCAGATTATAACCATACTTATTCAAAGTGTCATAGGTAGACTCTGGATTATCACTCTCCACTCTCTTGTTGCCTCTTATGGAAGCAAGAGCCTGTAAAAATTTGTTACGAGTAATGCCATATCCCATAACAAGCCCCTTTACAGCCTTATTCATCTTCTCTAATATACCAAGGAATATGTGCTCAACTGATATATAGGCATCTCCCATCTGCTTGGCCTCTTTCTCAGCCTGAATAAGAGCCTTAGAAAAATCAGGGCTAGTAAATAGCTTTCCACCTGAAACCTTAGGTCTGTAGGCAACAAGCTTCTCACTCTCCTTAGAAAAGCTCTCTACATTAATTCCCATATTTTCAAGAAGCTTAGCAATCAAGCTATCATCTACTGTAAGCAAGCTATACAATATATGCTCCTGATCTATCTCCTGGTTATTATACTCATATGCTAACTTCTCACAGTTTTCAATTACCTCTAATGATTTTCTTGTAAACTTTTCTGCGTCCATTGTAGCGTCCTCCTAACTAAGCATATTCAGACAAAGCCTTTTGCTCTATCTGTTCTACTTCAACTATAACACTAATTTTATATTTGTCAACTACTTTTTTATTCTATCCATCCTACAGGAGTATGTATACTAAAAAAACAGGCTTTACTTTTTAATTTTGAATATTAGGTAGGTATATTACAA
>JAGAKD010000289.1 GCA_017625815.1 Lachnospiraceae bacterium
GGTTTCCTGGTATAGAAAGGGCGAGGTATTACTTGGTGACTGCCAATCAAAAGATAGGTAAGTCCAAGTTTGCTGACAAGGTTTTTGTTTATGACCCCTTCTTTTATTTCCTTGAGAATCCCCAGCAGGGGAGTGTCAAGGTGTTGTATTTCACAAGAGAGATGAGTAAGGAGGATAAGATGATGGAGTTCTATTCACATCTTCTTTACAGACTCTCTAACAAATCTATCCGAATCTCTCCTGTAGATTTGAAGAGTACGAGAGCTGATAAACCTGTTCCTCAGGAAGTTCTGGATTTACTGGAATCTGAGGAATATACGAGGTATATCGACTCTTTCGCCAATACAGTTACTTTCATTGATGATATAGGCAATCCTACTGGAGTCAACAAGTACTGTAGAGCTTGGGCAGCTGAGCATGGGCATTTCACTTACACCACTATTAAGAAGAAAGACCCTGACACAGGCAGAGAAGAGGAGATTGAGGTAATAGACCAGTATATTCCCGATGACCCCGAACAGATTGTAATAATCATCTTTGATAATGCGTCGAATATAATCGAAGAAAGCAATCTTGGGAAGATGGGAAGTATTGAGAAGTTATCGAAGTACTTTGTCACTCTGAGGAATCAGCTTGGTATGTCTCCTGTGCTGATTCAGCATCAGGCTCAGGCTCAGGAGGGCACAGACAATATCAAACTGAAGTTGATGAAACCATCTGCAAGTGGTCTTGCAGACTGTAAGTCTACTATCAGAGATATCAATACTGCCTTTGGGCTTTATTCTCCCTTTAAATTCGGTGAGCACTCTTATGAGGGCTATAACATTGATATATTCAGAAATAATATCCGATTCATGGAGATTATTGATGATAGGGACAATGGAGCTGGAGGTCTGGTATGTCCATTGTATTTCGATGGAGCTGTAGGTGTCTTCGAAGAGTTACCAAGAGCTGATGACAAAGAGGCTATTCAGGGAGTTTATAATTTCTTGAATAGAATGAGAGGCAACACTCTCATGACTGTATACAAAAACAAAACCAAGAGATTTTTCATAAATTTATTCAAAAAGAATGGGTAAAATACTGATTGTAGTAGGACCTACCGGAAGTGGAAAAAGTCGGAGTATAAAGAATCTTGACCCTGCAAAAACTGTAGTGGTCAATATTCTTAGAAAAGACCTTCCCTTTAAGGGTTCAAGAGCCCTCTACTCAGCACAGAACAAAAATCTGGCTAATCTCGACAAATGGGATGAGATTGTAGGATTCACTGAGCACATCAGCTCAGATAGAAAGGAAGTCACCACTCTGGTGATAGATGATGCAAGGTTCATCGTCGAAAAAGAGCTTTTCAGAAGAGCCAAAGAGACTGGCTATAGTAAATTCACTGAAATGGCTGCACATTTCCAGAAGATTATCGAAGCAGCGGAGAATGCAAGAGAGGACCTGAATGTGGTACTCATGCTTCATGATGATGATGTAATCTCTGATGGAGCTGTGATAGCCAAGAAGGTGAAGATGAGTGGGAAAATGATAGAAGATCACTACAATCCTCTGGAGGTAGTTCCTATCTGTCTTTACTGTAAGCCTTCTTTGGAGAAGACCAACACTACCTACCAGTTCTATACTCACAGGTGTATGGTAGGAACTGCAGAGATTCCTGCCAAGACTCCTGAGGGAATGTTCGAAGGAGATACTATTCCTAATGATTTGGCCCTGGTTTTCAAGGCTATGGAAGAGTATTATGGATAGGGATACTGTTCTTACTATTCTGAGTACATCATCCAATAAAGAACAGGCTATCATGGGCTATTGTGTGAGCTGTGGCAAACCTACACTTCTATCCTATCAGTTCGTGGGGCTCTTGAGAGTAGCCGACATGGTGGATTATGCACTGAGAATAGTGTGCAGTTTGTACGATATAGACATAC
>JAGAKD010000290.1 GCA_017625815.1 Lachnospiraceae bacterium
GCTAATTCCTTATCAGAAACACCTTTTTCCATAAGATGCTTTTTTATATCCTGCATAAACCTAAGAACTCTGTTATGTTTCCTCTTTTCTGTAGCTGACAAGGAATTAGCTCTCTCCAAATTCTTCATAAGCTTCTTTCTTCCTTCAATCTGAGTATCCAAAATATCATACACGTCAGAAGCTTCCTTAACAGCTCTAAGAGGTGGCATAAGGGCATTTAGAAAATCAGAAGTACAAACCACATCCTTCATAGCTACAAGTACATTATCAAGAAGCATACTCACTAAGGATAATCTCTCATCAAAGGTAGCATTTCTTACTTTCTCAAAAGTAGCTTCTGCTACATTTCCACGTAAAATATCTTCTATCCTATAATCCTTTTTATATTTATTATACAAATCATAGTAGGCACAAAATTCTTTTACTACTTTTTCATTGTTGATATACTGTCCCACCAGAGCCTCATCAACCTTTAAGCCTTCCTCCTCATACATAAGGATAATATCTGATAAATCCTCCCAACCACGAGCAGTCACATAAGACCGTCCCTTTACAGTTGTCTCCATAAGATAAAAGAATTCTTTTTTGATTTCAAGAAAACTTAATATACATCCTAAAACACCCTTATCCTGGGCATATGACTTCCAAGTTGCAAAATCCGCCTCTACAGATAAAACCTTAAGTCTATCCATAGTAACCACATCAAACTCTCTGACAGATTTATTGTACTCTGGCGGATTGCCAGCAGTAACTATAATCCAACCTTCTGGCACCTGATGTTTTCCAAAAACCTTATACTGAAGAAACTGCAGCATAGATGGTGCCAATGTTTCTGACACGCAATTAATCTCATCTAAGAAAAGTATACCTTCCCTAACACCGCTTTCCTCCATAGTCTCATATATTGTGGAAATAATCTCACTCATAGTGTATTCCGATACATCATATTTCCTATTCCCATAGCATTTTTCTTTAATAAATGGCAACCCAAGTGCTGATTGTCTCGTATGATGAGTCATAGAATAAGACACTAATGCGATGCCCATCTCCTCTGCAATCTGCTCCATAATTGCAGTCTTGCCTATACCTGGTGCTCCAAGTAAAAATATAGGTCGCTGTCTAACCACAGGAATTCTATAGTCTCCAAACTCGTCCTTTTTTAGATATATTTTTATAGAATTTTTAATGTATTCCTTAGCTTGATTAATATTCATATAATTCATCCTCCATCACAACCTTAATAGCCCAACCAGGCACAGGCTGTCTATTTATGTCCTCATTTAAAAATGCAAAAATTACATCATAATTAGGCATCTTCTCTGGATACACACCGTAACCATCTGTAAAATAGATTAGACCTTTTAGATTGGTAAATTCTCCTGTAGACCTTAGCTCCTCCACATATTCAAACACAGGTCTAAAATCTGTAGCTCCAAATCCAACTAGCTTTCCCTTTTCCATAAAATGTTCAAAATCTTCCTCTGAGGTAATCTTAGTATCTTCCTTAACCTCTGCGTCACACTGAATAATATGAACATTGATATGGTTGAAAAAGCTTTCTGTTTCACTTAATATCTCATATGTTCTATTAAGAAATGCTCTTACAAGTTCACCTCTACAGGAAGCAGATGTATCTATGGCTATAACAAATTCTTTTATTTTGTTAGTTTCCCTATATTCCAATGGCTCTACTAGTGGCATATTACCATAGGTTCTAAGTCCATATGTGTAATATACATAATCAAATTCTTGGTCATTTACAGCCATTTCCTCTCCCATATCTGTAAAGCGTTGCAATATCTTTTTGTAATCATATCTTTCTCTTGTGGTATCAAGCAAATTACCCTCTAGGCTTTCCGACCCTGCTCCCTCCTTAGAAAAAGCTTTTAACTCAGTCTGAATTCTTCGAGTAATTTTTTCCCATTCATGCTTATCTATGATAAGCTCCTCTACAGGTTTATTTCTCCAGAGATAGTGATCATCTATGGTAAAAAATCTTCTGTACTTTTCCAGCATATCCCTTGATGGCTCATTCAAAAGAAATTCCCTATATATCTTCTCGGCTGTAAAACTTGGCACTCTTTTTTTCAAGATGTCAATTATATCCATAGCTTCCTTATCACGTCCAAGAGAAGCTTCACCCAATCCCAACTCAAATATTATATTTTCTACAGCTATATCTGTAGCAATATCCCAATACTCAGTATGTAAATTTTCTGCACTAAACTGATGCCAAAATATAGAGTGTAACAGTGTATGCATATACACTCTTACCACTATACCCTCTTCCTCCATATATTCCTTCAGAAGAAAAGTAGGATCATAGTAACAGACATCACCTTCTGTGGCAACGCGTCCAATACCTTTTCTAGGCATAAGTTTAAGTCTACCTAATGCCACGTCAAAAAAACGGAACCTAACAGTAATTACATCTCTGGCAAGGGATATTAGTTCCTCTGATAAGGACAATATGGAGTTGTAATTATCTGTGGTCACATGATTTTCCTGCATAAATAGTTCTCCGATTTTTATATATAAGAAGTATATCATAC
>JAGAKD010000291.1 GCA_017625815.1 Lachnospiraceae bacterium
ATATTTCAAAGACGACGAAATCTCCGAAGGTCGTTTTCATGAATCCGCCCGGCGGTATGCTGAGCGGCAGAGCATTTCTGCGCTATGTCGGCATAAGGTTCAAAAGAATATAATAAATCTTGCAACCTACATTACACTTTTTCCACAGCTTATTGCAGGACCTATTGTCCGCTATGAGACAGTGGCAAAGGAGCTTGATGATAGAACTGAAAATATGGACGATTTCGGTGAGGGTGCAAAGAGATTTATTATAGGTCTTGGTAAAAAGGTTCTTATAGCTAATGTGGCAAGTGAGGTATTCGAGACACTATCTACGCTCCCTGCTGAAGAAAATTCAGTGGTGCTTTCTTGGATATGTGCTATAGCATTTACTCTTAGAATATACTTTGATTTTGCAGGATATTCAGATATGGCTATCGGACTTGGAAGAATGTTTGGATTCCACTTCCTTGAGAACTTTAATTACCCATATATATCCAAGAGTATTACAGAGTTTTGGAGAAGATGGCATATATCTCTCAGTACATGGTTTAGGGATTATGTATATATTCCACTAGGAGGTAACAGGGTAGGCAAAGCAAAGACCCTAAGAAATATCTTTATAGTATGGCTTCTTACAGGATTTTGGCATGGTGCGGCTTGGAACTTTATAATATGGGGACTATATTATTTTGTGCTCCTTATGCTTGAAAAGTTATTCCTT
Source organism: Lachnospiraceae bacterium (assembly GCA_017625815.1). Taxonomy (GTDB): domain Bacteria; phylum Bacillota; class Clostridia; order Lachnospirales; family Lachnospiraceae; genus Coprococcus_C. The sequence goes on from JAGAKD010000291.1 coordinate 704, forward strand.
GGCAAGGTTTTAGAGAAGATACCAAGTCTTTTCTCTAGAATATATGCTTTGTTCCTTATCAATCTTGGATGGGTAATATTCGCATATGACGATATGGGCAAGCTAGGACAAGCTCTTAAGAATATGTTTGGTTTAGGTGGTATTGAGGTTATAAATGACCTTACCATATTCACCTTGATTTCCTATGCTTTATTCTTTGTTATAGCCTTTGTCGGAGCTACACCTATACCTAAGAAGTTTATGAACTGGTTAAAGTCAAAGACCAAGGCATACGATGTACTAGAAGTTGTTTTATTGTTTGGTGTGATGGTGCTTGCAACAGCATTTTTAGCAAGTGATGCCTTCAATCCATTTTTATACTTTAGGTTTTAGGGAGGTACAGATATGAAAAATAAAGTTATATCAATTTTATTCATAGGTTATATTTTCTTTTTCTGTATCGGTTCTATAATCATGAAAGACAGAGATTTTTCCGAGATGGAGAACAGAAGCTTGCAGCAATTTCCTGAGCTTTCAACAAAAACTCTCTTAGACGGAAGCTTTACAGAAGATTTTGAAAAATATATGAGTGACCAGATTATATTGAAGGATACTCTAGTTAGAATAAAGGATCACGAAAATAGATTGCTAGGACAAAGCCTTATAAACGATGTGTATTTTTCAGAGGATGATATGCTTATCAAAAAGTACAACAATCCTTATGAACAACTTAATGTGAACCTTAGGTATGTAAATGAATTTGCAAACCTTAACCCAGAGCTTAATGTGACATGGCTCGTGGCACCCAATTCAAGCTATATATATGAGGATAAGCTACCAAGTTATGCTACTAGCTATGACCAGGGCGAGGTTATGGGATATCTTGCGGACAGTAAAGCAGAGGAGATTAGGTTTATAGATTGCTCCAAGCCACTTATGGAGGCAAAGGAGGAGTATATTTACTACAATACAGACCACCATTGGACTATGAATGGTGCTTATATAGGATACAAGACATACTGTGAGGCTGTGGGCATAGAACCTATGGAAAAGGAAGACTACGACATAGTATCAGGTAGCAAGGAGTTCTACGGAACCTTGTATTCTAATGCACCTACCTTTGGGGCTAAGATGGACGAAGTTATATTGTTTAATAACCCTGATGGAGAATATACAGTGGAGTATATGGATGAGGGTATAACTACCAACACACTCTATAACATGGATAACCTTGAGATTAAGGACAAGTACACAACCTACCTTGATGGTAACCACAGTATACTCAAGATTACAAGCAACGCAACAGCGGGAGATAATGGTAAGCTTATAGTAGTGAAGGATTCTTACGGACATTGCCTCATACCATTGCTTGCAGATCATTATAGTGAGATATATGTGGTAGACCTTAGATACTATCATGATAGTGTAAGTAAGCTTGCCAGTGAGAATGACATCACAGAGATTTTATTGATAAATAATCTTGAGTTTATAAGCACTGATAACAACTTTTTGTGGTTGTATTAAAATATGAATTTATTTGTTGATTTACAAATTATTAATTCAAAAAAAGAAGTTTGCAGATAATAAACTGCAAACTTCTTTTTTATTTAACAATTATGTAATTAAGCTTCTTTCTTTTCACTTTCAAGGAACTTGTAAACAAGTGCTGCAAGTAAAGCACCAACAAGTGGTCCAACGATGAATACCCAGATACACTCTATAGGAGCAGTATTACCATCTATAGCTGCAACGATAGCTGGGCCTAAGCTTCTAGCTGGGTTAACAGATGTTCCTGTTAAACCAATGCCAAAGATATGAACAAGTGTAAGTGTAAGACCGATGATAAGACCGCCAAATGAGCCATGACCGGCCTTTTTGCTTGTAACACCTAAAATAGTCATTACAAAGATGAATGTAAGAACTACCTCGACTAAAAGACCTGCAACAGCACTGTCACCAACACCAGCAAGACCATTTGAACCATAGCCACCAGTCATATCTGTAACGCTACCCAGATTGAAGATAGCAGCGAGAAGACCAGCACCAGCAAATGCACCTAAACACTGTGCAATGATGTAGCCAAAGAAATCTTTAACACTCATACCTCCACTGATAAGTACGCCTAGTGAAACAGCAGGGTTAATGTGACATCCTGAGATGTTACCTACACAATATGCCATACCAACGATAACAAGACCAAAGGCGAGTGCTGTTAATATGTAGCCACCACCAAGGACAGCATCACAGCCAACCAACATAGCTGTACCACAGCCCAAGGTTACAAGAACAGCAGTACCAATAAATTCAGCAATTAGTTTTTTCATAAATTAACCTCCTTGTATTAAAAACTCACATAACATATGTCGGCATTTTTCCTAAAAACCTTTATTGTAAATCAAATATGTGATATAATTTTTCAGGTATTAAAATTATTTTGACAAAAATATTTAATTAAGAGGTTTTTATGGCATACACCAATTTGTCCTTTGATTATATCGCAATATTTTTCTCACTTATGCTACTTATATGGTACAAGGTTGGTAAAAAGGTTCCACTTAAGAGCTTTGGGTGTTTTTTGTATGTTCTTGTATGTCTTTTTATGGCATCAGTTCTCGAAACTGTAGGATATCTTATCGTCAGATATAATGACTATATTCCATTGCGAGTTGCTTATTATACAACTTCTTTTCAGCTTTTCTTTATTCACAATTTTATAATTATCATTACCTATACTTTATTTTGTATGGCACATATTAATGTCAAGAAGAACAAATTAATAAAATGGATTTTTAATGTGTCTTGGGTTGTGGTTTTGTGCACTACAATTCCATGTATTTGGATAGATGGGTTATTTACATTAGAGAGTGGAGAGTATATCGCCACAGGACTAGGAAATATACTTTATCTGGTAGATGGAGTTATGGTCACCATGTGTATATGGGTGCTTACAAAAAGGAAGGAGAACTTCAAATTTTTGAAAACCTCCATAACTACGTTTATACTTATAGCAAGTGCGGTATGTGGAGTGGCACAGGTATTTAAGTTTGCACCAATGTTAAATTTTGCTATTACTATATTGAGTACTGTACTATATTTGTGTCAAGTGAGATCTGATGTTGTTACCGATGAGGTTACGGGTCAGTTGAATAGAATGTTTTTTGAAGAATATCTTCGTGATAGATTTATAAAAGGGGACGAATTTTCTGTAATAGTAGTCGATTTGGACGATTTTAAATATGTAAACCAAGGAATGGGTGTAAATGTGGGAGACAAGCTACTACGCCAGGTAGGTGTTTTCCTTGAGGGTATGAATTCTGACAATGTTGTTATTCATTTTGAGGCTGACCAGTTTTGCGTAATAGTTGGTGAAGCTGCGAAGGCTGTAAATGTTGCAGAGGATATAAAGGAACGTTTTAGTCACGGATGGGTGATTGATGGGAAAGAAATACTTATAACAGCCACCATATGTATAGTTGAGTGTCCGGTTGATGCTGATAGATATTCTACTTTGGTTGAGGTTATTGATTATTCTATGGAAAGTGCCAAGGATACCAATAAAAGTGGTATCAGTCTAGCATATGAGCAAGATTTAGACAGAATACATAAAACTAAACAAATTGAAAAAGCAGTTAAGAGGGCGGTTGCAAAACGAAATATTCAGGTTCATTATCAACCAATTTTTTCAACAAAAAAAGGATTATATAACTCAGCTGAGGCCCTTGCAAGAATATATGACGAAGAGCTTGGGTGGATAGCACCAGATATTTTTATTCCTATGGCAGAAAAGAACGGTATTATCAATGAGTTAGGCGATATCGTCCTTGATAATGTATGCCGTTTTATAAAAGAATATCAGATTGCAAAAACCACTATAGAATATATAGAGATTAATGTTAGTCCCGTTCAATTAATGCAAAAGGATTTTTCAAAGCATATGCTTGGGGTTATGGAAAAATATGATGTATTGCCTAGCCAAATCAATGTGGAGGTAACAGAGACGGAGATGATTAATGCTTTTTCTGTTGTTAATTCTAATCTTCGAGAATTGGTTGACAATGGCATTGAGATTTCTTTAGATGATTATGGTTCTGGTTACGCAAATATCAATTATATGAACCATATGCCGTTTAAGTTTGTTAAGATTGATAAAGATATAATTTGGCAAGCCTTCAAAAATGATAGGGCCAGTACTGTGTTAGAGTATACAATTAGTATGCTTGCAGCACTTGAACTTAATATTGTGGCTGAAGGTGTGGAGACAGAGGAAATGAGCCAGCTTCTGGCAAAGTTTGGTTGTCAGTATCTTCAGGGCTGGTATTATTCCAGAGCTATTCCTGAAAAGGAATTTATTAGCTTTATTAAAGAAAATAGTATTATCACAACTGTATAATAAAATGCCGTATAGTGTGTATTAAAAAACTCACTGTACGGCATTTTATCGTGTGGTTATTTTTTATTCTTCACCACTTAATTCGTTGAATTCTTCCTCGTCAAGAAGTTCATCGAAGGCATCTGCAACAGCCTCGTATTCTTCTTCGGTTTCAATCTGAGCAAGGTCTATGTTGTCTCCCTCAAGCTCAGTGTATCTGTATAAGAATACTTCATTCTCGTCATAGCCTTCAACTGGCTTATTAGGAAGAAGAGCAATATAATCTCTATCTCCAACAGGGAATATAGCAACTACGTCACATTCGAGCTCTGTACCATCGTCTAAGGTCATGCTAACAGTTGCCTCATCAAATTCTTCATTTTCTAAAAAATCACTCATTATTTATTCCTCCTTGAAAAAAATACCTGTTCATTATATGATAGTTTAATGTAAAAAGGAAATTAGGTCAATACTTATATGGAGAGGTAAAATGAAACAAGTACTTAAATA
>JAGAKD010000292.1 GCA_017625815.1 Lachnospiraceae bacterium
CGCACTAACTACTGCTGCACCATCTTCAAGTGTCTCTGCCTTCTTAGATATACCCTCTACGCTTGCAATCTTCGCAAAACGAGCTGCATCAGTCTCAGGAATAACCTTAGTTCTAATAAAGGTACCTGAAAGCTTAGAGAACATAATTCCCAATGATTCCTCATTATCAAGTCTATCAACTCTAAGTTCCTGTGAACGTTCCTTGTCAAACTTGATAGTTTCCCATACAAGCTTAGTACTGCCCTTGGTGTATCCTGAATTACGTGTGAAATCTCCAAGTCCATCCATAGTAAGCTTAGCGATTTTGATTTCCCCGTGCTGTCCTTTCTGCACAGTTGTTTCATCGCCATCTAAAATGGCTGTCTTTGATTCCGCCTTATAAACCTCATCTAAAAGTGGCAGGTAAATAGTTGCTAATTCAATGTTATTCATTGCCATGAATATTACTCTCCCTTCTCTGGCTTAAGGCCCATTGCAGCTCGAATCTGCTCTGCTGTGGTTGCCTTATTCTCTGTGATATTGTTGTTTATCGGTCTGGTGAAGGACGCTTTATTGTTCTGTAAATTCTCGGTCTGTTCATCTACAAATGCAGACGCATCCTTTTCCTTATAGCTTGCGATAAAATCATTAAGACCCATTATCTTGCCATCCACCGCCTTAAGTCCTGCTGCCTTTACCTCAGCTATAACCGATGTCTTTGCAGCTTCAGAAGAGAACTTAATTTTGGCTATATCCTTAGATAACGCATCATTAAAATCTCTCTCCTCTAAAGCTTTCTTATGATCTGCTTCCATCGCTGCGACCTTTTCCTTGTAATCTTCCAGCTCCTTCTTAACTCCCTCAACATCCATCTTTTCAAACTCTGATATTGTGGTCTTCGCTGTTTCATACATCTGTTGAGCATCATCTCTTTCTTTTTCAAGAGCTTCAACTCTCTTGTTATGCTCATTAATAGTCTTATAGTTCTCTGCAACAAGCTTAGTCAGCTCTGCTGCCTTATCTTCAGGAACATCAATTCCTAAAGATACTAAAATGTCCTCAATATTTTTCATGATGACTTCTCCTTCTCTAATCGTTTTTTTACACTCCACGTCTGGAGCCTAAGAAGTTGCACGTAAACCTGTGCTGGTAGGGTGTAGGTAGGGAGTCGAACCCTACTTTGCCTGTACCACAAGCATCCACTCTACACCGTTTGAGGAGGTAACAAATAAAAGAAAAAAGAGCCAATTAGTAGCACCATAATGGTGACTCACTAATTGGCTCTGACCTCTTAGGGTTCTGGCTCTGTAGTAATCAAACTTTCAGTCTTGCAACGTTTACAATATCCAGGAAAATTAATAAGTTTCGTATCACTCCTTAACTTTAACATTTTAGGATATTTGCAAATAGGGCAAGGAAACCATCTAAACGTATTCATTTGACCAACTCCTAATCTATCTAATTTCAAGTTAACACAGAAAATAGGATAGTCAAGTTATTTTTATAAAAATATTTTTTGTTGCACCGGTGCAACTTTGTTATTTTTGTTTCCAAAGAGGTACATATTTACCTTCTGCAACTAAATTATAGTTTTCAAGATAATATGACCGTTCTATTTCATATTCTTCAGGCGACATGCCATCTCTCCAAAATGGCACCTCTCTTAAAGTTGGGGTTGACCAATTACTTTCTTCCATCTATCTCATACAATCCTTTCTGTTTTGTGTAATCCCGTAGTAAATTATTAACAATGACCTCTTCTCTCAATCTTGCTCTTTGTCCTGCTGTTATTATACCATCTTTATACTGCTTATTCAATTTATCTAAATCTTCAGCATAATACTTATCAAAAAAAGCATCATTTAAAGCATCTCCTTCTCGAGTAGCAATATACTTTACAGCATCGTTTCTTACGGCAATCATAACCCTAATATTAGAAGTGGTAAGCAAAGTTCTCATATCAGTCTCTGAGAACCCACTATCGCTATTATGGTTATGCACAAAAGCATATTCCTTATCTTTGTTAGCATTAATCAAATCCCAGAACTCATGACCGCCAACACTGTCTCGTTGTCTATCAGTCATCAACTTTTCGAGACTTCCATCTTTTAGATTTACTAACTGTAAATACTCAAATTGATCTCTACTTCCATTTTTCGCAACATTATCTGCTGCCTTAGAGAGTGCTTTATTAACCGTTTCACTATACTCTGGAAGATTAATACTATAATCATATTTATCATTATATTTCACACCAGTCATTGTGTTATATGGCGAAATACTAGCTGCACTATTATGACGATAAGCCCCACTTCTAGCCTTATCAGCCTGTTCTCTATCCCATTTTAGTGTTCTAAGGCGCTCCTGTTCTGTTTTAATACCATTCTCAGCATTTTCTTCACAAAACTCTCTGTATTTTTGATTTTGGTGCTGTAGTGTAGCTGCTGCCTTGTCATATTCCATCTGTAATTCAAACTTTGTATGTTCGTCTTTGCAATTATCTATCGCTGTTTGCAATGCCATCAAGATACGTTTGCTTTTTCTAATACCTCTTTCCATTCTCCTCTGTTTTTGACTCAATTCATATTGCTTATCACTAAACTTCTTGTCTGTAACAACATTAGCAAAAGGATTTTTTTCACCAAGAAAATA
>JAGAKD010000293.1 GCA_017625815.1 Lachnospiraceae bacterium
ACTAATCATGTTATAAGTACCAATTCGCATATTAATCCCTCCTTGAAAATATTTCTTCAATTATTTTATCGGTTATATTTCAAATAACATAACCCCTTTTATGAAAAAATATTTATTCGAGGAATCTCATCTTACCAGCTGTGCTTCCCTTTGGCTTTTTATCAACCTGATATGCATAGGCCTGATTAAATGCTTTCTCAAGCCCTCCAGCGCACTCAGCACAAAATCTTCCGCTGTGAACCATACGACCGCATCTCTCACACTCAAGACCAACTAATGAATCATCAGAGAAAGTGAGACGTTCTTCTCTAACCCATCTTCTAATCTGTTTTGGAGATACTTCACAAGCCTCAGCAACCTGCTCTACATTACTGCCAGGATTATCTCGAATATACTGTTTTACAACAGCAAATACTTCCTCAAGCTTATTCTTACAACCACCACAAAGCGGCTCTCCTGCAATGTAATTGAACAATCTCTTGCAATTTCTACAATTCTTTAATTCCATATTAATTCCCCTTTCCTATGCATATACTTGTATAATACACATCATCTATACCAATGCTATGCAAAACCTTAGTACACGCTTCTACAGTAGCACCTGTGGTATATATGTCATCCACAATTAAAGCACACTTATATTGTACTATCTTATCTGTGGAAAAAAAAGCATTTTTTAAGTTCTTTTCCCTCTCAAAATTGTTAAGCTCCTTTTGCGGCAATGTGTTTCTTTCTCGCCTAATCAAATTGGTATCTGTGGGTATTCCTATAAGCTTACCAAGTTCCCTAGCTAACACCTCTGCCTGATTATAACCACGCTTTCTTAGTTTAGCTTTGTGGATAGGTACTGGCACTATTACATCAGCCCCTATATCAGAAATAGCTTTACCATGACGTTTAATAATCTCTTTGGCAAAATATTTGCCATATGTCTTCTTATTATTATATTTGAATGCTGCCACAGCTCTAGTAACCGGCTCCTTGTATCTCATTGCAGGAAATCCTTTTATAAAGGTTCTTGGATTATCCTGGCAATCCCGGCAGTATTCCAACTCTTCCTCTTCAATATCCTTGCCACATTTTAGACAAATCGGTTCTATAGGATAAGTAATCTTCTGCCTACACCCATAGCATGCGCCGTAATCACCTTTATCAAGAAGCTCGCCACAATACATACAAGCTGGTGGATAAATAATATCTGCTATTTTAGATAAAATTTTCTTCGTCGTTCATCATCTCCTGAAGTCTTAGAGCTAGAGATGTATATCTCTTTTGCTCCTCTGTATTATCAATCATCTGATTAATAAGTCCTATATTACCTACAATAACAACAAGTCGTTTAGCTCTTGTTATGGCCGTATATAATAGGTTTCTATTAAGAAGCTTTCTAGTTCCTGTTAAAATTGGAATAACAACAGCCGGATACTCACTTCCCTGAGACTTGTGTATGGTCATAGCAAAGGCATGCTCCAACTCATCCAATTCATTGTAGGTATACACAGCTTCTCTTCCATCATCAAATAAAATGGTTATTTCTTCGTCATAATCACTGACATTTATTATTAATCCCACATCGCCATTAAATACGCCGACCCCTTCATCTAAAACATAGCCATATCTAGGATTGCCATCATTATCTACAGCGTATATCTTCCATTCTTTTTTATAGTTGTTTTTTATCTGCATTACTTTGTCACCTTTTCTAAAGGTCACATCATTTTTGCTTTTTTCTGGCTTATTTTTGCTTGGTGGATTAAGTAGCTGCTGCAATTTTGTGTTAAGGCTCTCTACTCCTACCTCATATTTTCTCATCGGAGTTAAGACCTGTATATCTAAGGAATGTACATTTAAAAACTTAGGTAGATTATCTGAGATAAGAACCTTTACCTCTTCAGTTATGTTTGCTGCACCATTTCTAGGAATAAAGAAAAAGTCCTTACTCTTATTATTAATCTCTAAATGCTCTCCCCTGTTTATCTTGTGAGCGTTAAACACTATATCACTACCCTCATCCTGTCTGTATATCTTAGTTAAGGTTGCCACTGGGAAACAATCAGAGCTTATGATATCCTTTAGTACATTACCAGCCCCCACCGAAGGGAGCTGATTTACATCACCCACTAAAATAAGTCTAGTTCCATAGCTTATAGCCTGCAATAAAGAATAGAAGATAAAACTATCCACCATAGACATTTCATCTACTATTATGGCATCACATTCTAAAGGATTGCTAGCATTTCTGCCGAACTTAGGACTTCTATTTTCGTCCACATCTAGAGCTCCATTAAATTCTAGCAATCTATGTATAGTCTGGGCTGGCCAACCTGTCTGCTCCGTCATTCTTTTTGCCGCACGTCCTGTAGGCGCACACAGCATAATCTCCATACCTTGCTTAGAAAAGTACTTAATTATAGTATCAATAATAGTTGTTTTTCCTGTTCCTGGACCTCCTGTTACAACAGCTACTCCCGCTGTTATGGCAGACTTAACTGCCTTTTTCTGGGTGTCGTCAAGAACTATATCATTTTCAGTCTGAACTCTAGTTAAGTCTTCCTCAAGTTCTTCCTCTGACATATCATACCTAAGCTGCAAATCCAAAAGTAATCTTGCGGTGTTAAGTTCAACATAATAGTTAACATTTGAATATACTACTGACAGGCCATCAATCTCTTTTATTTTAATCTTGCTCTCTATAGCAAGCTCATTTAACTGATTGTCCATCTCCAGAGCGGCTATGTCATATGCTGAACTACTACTATTTTCATTTTCATACTCTGCGTAGCCATAAGAAAATTCGTTATTATCCTGACCACTATTTCTAGTTAGCTCCACCGCTTTTTTTATAAGCATATCCTTAGGCAAATACATATGTCCCTCTGTAACAGCCATATTCAGCACATAAATAAGAGCTGAGCGTAGTCTGTACACAGAATTCTCGTCTATACCCATACGCCTTGCTATATCATCCGCCATTTTAAAACCAACGCCCGATATATCTTCTGCTATTTTATATGGATTACCCTTGATAACATCATAAACTCCATCACCATATTCGTTATAAATTTTCATAGCAAGATTTACTGATATACCATATTCGCTAAGAAAAATTATAACCTCCTGAAACTCTCTTTTTTCGGCATAGGAAACAGCAATAGATCTGGCTTTTTTCTCGGAAATTCCGCTAATCTCAGCCAGACGTTCAGGTTCTTCTTCAATTATTCTAAGGGTATCTAGTTTGAATCTTTTAACGATTTTTTTGGCTAATACCTCGCCGATTCCTTTGATAATACCAGAGGATAGGTATCTCTCTATACCAAGTGTATCCTCTGGCATCGTAATCTCACAAGACGTGAATTTGAATTGTATGTCATATGTAGGATGGTTCACATATTCACCGTCTGCAATGATATAAAGGCCTTCGCCAACACCAAAAAGTGTGCCCACAAATATCTCTTCACCATCATCGCTGGATACAGTAAATACCGCATAACCATTCTCTTCATTTTTATATATTACATTTTCTATGTAGCCTTCTCTTGTCATATCTCCTCAAGGCCTTTCATATACTATTCTGTTTCTATCTGAGCGATAGAAGTTGGTCCCTGATTTCGAACCATAGCCTCATACATCTGCTGGGCTAAACCAAAACCACCTTGGTTCATAACAGATTTTGCATATTCCTGAACCTGCATATCACCAAAATACTCTGTGTATTGGTTTTCCTCTTCTTCATCAGCTTTTATAACAGTCTTCTCCATAGATTTATAAACCTGCTCTATCATATACTGTTCAAAATCTTTGCAGGCTTTCATCATTTCATCATCTGTTGCCTGTCCTTTATTAACACTTCCTAAAGTGTTCTCCAAGCCGCTAGTCTGAGTTTTGTTTATAACAGCTGAGTAATCTGTTCCAGATATTCCATTCATAGAAATTGACATTGTATCACCTACTTTTTATTAACGAAGGTTGTTAGCTTGCTGCATCATTTCATCAGAAGCCTGAATAGCATTTGAATTCATCTCATAAGCTCTCTGAGCTACGATAAGGTTAACCATTTCATCTGCTACATCCACATTAGATCCCTCAGTATAGAACTGAATTACCTTAGTAGGTGTAAGATTAGCATTACCTTCTTCTGCTATAGGATCACCAGATGCTGGCGTTACAGAAAATGCATTGTTTCCCTCTTTATGTAAACCTGTTGGGTTATTGAACTGATATAATCCCAACTTAACCTCATATCCATTATTAGTAAGAGGTACTATATTTCCATCTGCACCTGGAAAACCTATGCCACCCTCAAAGTCTATATTTACATCTGTAGCAACAAATGTATTAGGTAATATAATATTATTGCCATTCTGGTCTAATACAGGATGACCATCCGCTGTACAAAGCATATTGCCACCAGGTACAGGAGATATATTAAATGTACCATCTCTTGTGTACTGAACTTCCCCATTAGGAGTTCTAATAGAGAAAAATCCGTCACCCTCTAAAGCCACATCAAAAGCTCTCTCAGTGGCTTGAAGATTACCCTGTGAAAATTCAGCTGTAATGGCTGAAACACGGCTTCCAAGACCAACCTCTGCTGCTACTGGCTTTAACTCTCCTGCATTGTTAGTTGAAGTAGACTGAAGGTTCTGGTAAAGCAAGGCTTTGAAGCTTGCCTGCTGAGTCTTATATCCTGTTGTATTAACATTCGCCAAGTTGTTTGCTATTGTATCTACCTTTGTCTGCTGTGCTCTCATACCTGATGCAGCAGTCCATAGTGAACGCATCATATTACTCTACCTCCTTATATTCTACCAATATCATTAGCCGCCTTATTTAAGACGTCATCAATAGTCTGAATCATTTTCTGATTAGTTTCATAGGCTCTTGTAACGGCAATCATATCTACCATCTCTGTAACCATATTGACGTTAGACATCTCAAGATATCCCTGAGATACTGATGCATCCGCATCAATCATAACCGCACCCTCAACTGGCTCATACATATTTTCACCATAGCTTGAAAGCGCATCATAGTTTTCAAAATCAACTAATTGGAACGTAGAAATGTAATCATTATCCACATATATCTCGCCCATCTCATTAACATTAATGCTTACTAGATTGGCATCAGGTATCTGAATACGATTACCTCCTTCACCAAGCACAAAATCTCCATCCTTAGTCACAAGAAAACCTTCCTTGGTTACAGTGAAATCTCCGTCACGAGTATATCTAATGTGTTCGGTTCCACTCTTGTCTGTCATGCTAATGGTAAAGAAGCCTGTTCCTGACAAGGCAAAATTATACTGATCCCCTGTCTGTCTGAAATTACCCTGGCTCATATCAAAATATGTTTCACCAATCTTAACTCCAGGATTAAGACCACCTATTCCCTGCATACGATCAGGACCAATCTCCTCATCGTTAATCTTAACTGCAAGGTGAGATGCAAAAGACTCTGCTGTAACTTCTATCTTTTTGTATCCTGTAGTATCTGCATTAGCCATATTGTTGGTGACAACATCCATTCGCTTTTCTTCGTTGTGAAGTCCTGTCCAGGCTGTGTACAGTGCTCTTACCATCTCATCAACTCCTCGAAATATTACTTCTTTTCACTTAAGTACTCAATGTACTTACCTGTTCCTATAGCAACCGCCGTAAGGGGTTCCTCTGCGGTCATGGTAGTAATACCTGTATTTTCCTCTATAAGATCCTCTAAACCGTGAAGGAGCGCTCCTCCTCCAGTTAATACTATTCCTCTATCAGCAATATCTGCCGCAAGCTCCGGTGGCGTCTTCTCCAATACAGAATGAACTGCATCCACTATCTGGGC
>JAGAKD010000294.1 GCA_017625815.1 Lachnospiraceae bacterium
GATGATTTAGACTATCCATTAAGAAAAAGTAGGGTTAAGCCTGTATCGACTAGAGTCTTAATCGACTCGTAGGTTTACTATTCATACGTAAATCGAAACGGATGTGCTCTCAATAGAGAGTAAGAGATAGTCAGTGCCTTGGGAAACCAAGGAGTTGCACGCACGCAAGCGCCTTCGGGGCTGGAATACTTTCTGAAAAAATAGATGATTTTATACAATATGCAAACGAAAAACTTACTAATATTTCATATGACCCAAGTTATGAAGTCGATTTTATTTTTGATGGCTCTGATGTTGATACACAGGTTATTGCCGACATAGCCTCAATGCGTTCTTTATGGGGTAAAGGTATTGATGAACCTTATGTAGCAATTAAAGGATTGTCATTGCCGGCGAGCCGAGTTCAACTCTTATCTCCTGATAAAAAACCAACCATTAAAATTACTTTACCTAATGGACTAAGTATGTTAAAGTTTTTCTCAAGTCATAAAGAATACAATCGCTTTGCTCCAACTAAAGACGGTTATATAAGTATTGATATTGTTGGTAAGTGTTCATTAAATACATTCCGAGGGATGTGTGAACCACAATTATTTATTGAGGATTATCAAATAACAGATGTAATAAATTATTGTTTCTAAAAGCTGGTTATACCAGCTTTTTTCTTTGGGGGTAAGGAGGACGGGCTCGTTTTCCATCACCCCTAGGGAATTTTTTACAAAAATGTGTCATTTGACATTTAATAATATTTTTGATATAATAAATATATGAGTTATAGGAGGATGATTATTTATGACTATACAACTAACAAAAAAGCAACAAGAGGCTGTCGAAATATGCTTGAAGAGATATAAGGATAAAGCACCATACACAGTTGTGGCGGGCTACGCGGGAACAGGGAAGTCTACTGTTATTAAATTTGTTGTAGATGCTTTAGGGCTAAAAAAAGATGATGTTCGCTATGTAACTTTTACTGGTAAAGCTGCTCAGGTTTTGCGAGCAAAAGGACATAATGCAACTACTATTCATAAATATATTTATAGAGCTTTTTTAAATTCTCAAGGTAAGTTTGTTTATAGTAAATTACCAAAAGAAGAAGTTACTGGAAAGATAATTATAGTAGATGAAATTTCAATGGTGCCGGCTCACCTACTTCGAGATTTAGCTAGCTATAAAATTCCTATGATTTTACTAGGAGACCCAGGTCAATTGCCTCCAGTAGGAGAGGACAATGGAATGCTTAAAAACCCTCATGTCTTTTTAGATGAGGTTATGCGACAAGCACTGGATAACTCAATTATTCGTCTTTCTATGCTTATTCGAGAAGGAAAACCAATTCCAAAGATTGATGATGAATATGTAAAAGTTTTTAGTCGTTCTGAACTTAATTTAGGTATGGTTGAATGGGCAGACCAGGTTATTTGCGGTAGAAACGATACTCGTAAAATGATTAATAATATAGTTAGACAGTCAAGAGGATTTACTTCACCTTTTCCTCAAGTGGGAGATAAAATGATTTGTACTCGTAATGATTGGGAATTTACCAATGGTGAAGAAATGCCGATTGTTAACGGAACTATTGGAACTATTACTGATGTAAAACGAATAGGAGATTTCCCTCTTGACCAACCGTTAAAACGTAATCAAACTGGTATTATTGTAGATTTTACGCCCGATTTTACAGGCACTTTTGAAAATGTTAATATGGACCCTAATCTAGTACGTGGATATGATAGCGTATTACAACAACAAATTCAAGCAGGAATGCGAAAACCTGAAAGTATTTATCAAGAGCTAGAATATGGTTATGCTATAACTTGTCATAAGTCTCAAGGAAGTGAATTTAAGAAAGTGTTGGTGATTGAAGAAATGTTAAATTCTGCTCATCATAGACGCTGGCTTTATACTGCTGTGACACGAGCTTCTGAAAAACTTGTTTTAATAGTTAATGATTAATCAAACAATCTTTCTACAATAAAGAATACTTGACATATATTAAAAAATATGTTATAATTATTATAGAAAGGATGATTAATTATGGCAAAACCATTAGATATACAAAATCAAAGATTTGGTAAAATATTAGTTAAAAGTTTAATTCCAGAGGAAGAAAGGCGAAATGCCTACAAAAGGAGAGAGTGGTTATGTGAATGTGATTGCGGCAATTCTCTTATAATAGAACAAAGAAATTTGACTGGCTCTAAATATCAACAATTAAGCTGTGGGTGTACAAGGGTAAAGTTTCATTTGTTGAAAACATCTAAAATTAAAGGACTTACTTTTGAATTTATTGATAGTTTTGAGGACTATGAAAAATATGCTTATCTACATAAGCAATTCGTAAAACACTTTACTGCAACAGAAGATTTTGAAATATATGAAAAGTTTATTAATAAATTTTATATTGACAATCAATTTAATTTATTGTATAATAAATGGGTAAAAGAAAATAAAGAAAATAAAGAAAATACGTTTTATGATTTGTACAAACCTTCTCTAGACCATATCATTCCTAAAAGTAAAGGTGGAGACAATTCATTAGATAACCTCCAATTCTTAACAGTTTTTGAGAATTTAAGTAAAAGAGATATGACAATGAAAGAATGGAATGAATTTAAAGTAAGAACAAACACACAATCAGATTTATATTTATAAGGGGGCAAGGATAATGAGTTATTTTTCAATGCATAATCATACGCACTACTCAAATCTCCGTTTACTTTGACAGCATTAATAAACCTATTGAATTAATTGAAAGAGCATTAGAGATTGGTTTAAAGGGTTTAGCTTTTACAGACCATGAAGCTTTATGTTCTTATGTTGAAGTTAATCAATGGATGTTAAAAAACCAAGACAAATACCCAGATTTTAAAATTGCTTTAGGTAATGAAATTTATTTAGTGAATGAACGAAAACATCCACAAAAGTATTTTCACTTTATCTTATTAGCAAAAGATGAGATTGGAAATCGACAATTGCGTGAACTATCATCAATCGCTTGGTATAACATTTATAAAACTGGTAAGATGGAGCGTGTGCCAACTTTAAAGTCAGATTTATATCGCATTGTTAAAGAAAATCCAGGGCATTTAATTGGAACAACAGCTTGTTTAGGTGGAGAATTGGCACAATTAGTTTTACAGTTAATACAAGCTGAACAGAATGCTCAAAATCCAAATCCTATTAAACAAGAAATTTTCAACTATATTACTTTTTGTAAAGATTTGTTTGGTGATGATTTTTACATTGAAGTCGCTCCTGCAGATGCCGAAGAACAAATTGCTTTCAATAAGCGAGTAGTTGCTATTGCAAAAGCATTTGATGTTAAAATGGTATTTGCAACAGACAGTCACTATTTGAGACCAGAGGACCGATTAGTTCATAAGACTTACTTAAACTCAAAAGAAGGTGAGCGAGAAGTAGATTCCTTCTATGCTTGCTCATATATGATGGATGATAAAGATGTTTGGAAATATTTGTCGATGTCATATGATAAAGCTACAATAGAAGAAATGTATGCAAACACTCTTGAAGTTGCCGACAAAATTACACATTATTCTTTACATAAAGAACAGAAAATTCCTCAAGTAGATGTTGTTTCTAAAATGAAAACTATTCCTAATACATTAGACCTTTCTAAGTATACTCATTTATATCAAGCATTAACTTCAGGTGATTCTCAGAATGAGTATTGGGTTAAAGATTGTATTAGTAAATTAATTGAAGAAAATAAGTTAAATGATACATATTTATCTCGATTAGACACAGAAGCTGACATTTGTAATTTCTTATCTGAGCGTATCAATCAGCCGCTTCCAGCTTATTTCAATACATTACAACACTACATCGATTTATTCTGGGAAGAAGGTTCTATTGTTGGTCCTGGTCGTGGTTCGGCAGTAGGTTTCTTATCAAATTATTTACAAGGTATTACGCAATTAGACCCAGTTGAACACAACTTGCCTTATTGGCGTTCAAATTAAAGGACGCAACTCACAGTAATGTGAAGTTTAGTTTTAGGTGAACATCTTGTCAATGGTGTAAGATTTACGCTTAGGATTAGTAGGAAATGACTAATAGAAATCTTGCTATCGGGGAAGGCTTTAAAATGCTAATCCCGAGCCAAGCCTCAATTGAGGAAGGTGTAGAGACTATCTCGAAAGAGAGTAGGGCGGAGATGACTACCGTTCGAAGTGCCTAACCCCTTGTATAATCTCTAAATAAAGGAGGAGATTATATGAGGGTGAAGATATAGTCCACTCCAATATGAAAATATTGGGCAAAGTGTTTTAAATAAAGAGCGTGTTGAATTGCCTAAACTTACATTGGGCAAGTAAAAGTTGGTGAACCTCGCTCGAGGGTGTGCTTAAAATATTAAGTGCTAACGGTGAAACCTAAGTCAGAAATGATATGGCAATACCGTGCCAAGCATCAGACCTTTAGGGTGATGAAGGTGTAGAGACTAAATTGGAAGTGGGAACTTCCTAAGAGGAGTGGAGATAAGCACCATTCCGTAGTGCCAACCAGACCAGCTTGAAATAGAGCTGTGGAAGATATAGTGCAAGCCAATGGAAACATTGGAACAACTTGGATATCGACATAGATTTAGCTCCATCTAAAAAACCAGGAATCTTATCTAAGATTCGCAGTCAAATCGGTGAATTAAATCTATTACAGGTTGCTACTTTTGGGACAGAAAAGCCTCGTTCAGCAGTATTAACAGCTTGTCGTGGATATAGAAGTGAAGACTATCCTAATGGTATTGATGTAGACACTGGACAATATTTAACTTCATTAATTCCTTCGCATCGAGGTTTCTTATGGGAGTTAAAAGATGTTATTTATGGAAATGAAGAAGAAGGTCGTAAACCAGTAAGACCATTCTTAGAAGAAGTAGATAAATACCCTGGATTATTACAAATTTTATTAAAATTAGAGGGCTTAGTCAATAAACGTTCTACTCATGCAGCAGGAGTTATTTTCTATGATGGCAATCCTTTAGACACAACAGCCATTATGCGTTCTCCAAGCGGAGAGTTATCAACTCAATTTTCTTTACATGATGCGGAATGGTTAGGAGATATTAAATATGACTTCTTAGTTACCGAGATTTCAGATAAAATTATTACGACTCTTGATTTACTAACAGAAGATGAATTAGTAGAGAAAGACTTAACACTTCGTGAAAAATATAATAAATATTTACACCCAAAAGCAATGAATTTAAATGACCAACGTATTTGGCAAGCTTTATCATCAGGTTCTGTGCTAGACGTATTCCAATTTAACTCTGCTGTTGGATTACAAGCGGCAAAAATTATTAAACCTCGCAATGTCGGCGAAATGACCGCCGCGAACGCGTCAGTTGGCGCTTACACACTTTACCAGTAATCGCTGGGGTTCTGTTTTAACAGAGCTAACGGGGAAGGCTCAGCACGTAATGGTGGTGCTAATCCCGTGGGAAATATTCTATAACTACACTTTCCTTGTCAGTGGAGGTGTTAAAAATTAACTACATTTATTGCTATACTAATAAACAAAATGGTAAGAAATATGTTGGTCAAACCAACAACATAAAAAGAAGATACAAACAACATAAAGAAGATAGTTTTAAAAACTACAACGATGCGAGATATAATCAAGCTATTCATTGTGCTATTAGAAAATATGGATTAGATAATTTTGATTTTGAGATTTTAGAGGTATTAGAGAATAAAACCTCTGAAGAGGTTAATGAGAGAGAGACTTATTGGATTCGTGAAAAGAATAGTTTATCTCCTAATGGGTATAATCTAAAAGCCACAGGAGAGGCTAATCGAGGGCGAAACTCCTCATCTCTCTCAGAGGTCGATAAAAATGAAATAAGAAGAAGATTAAAAGAAAAGGAGTCTATTCGAGAAATAGCAGAAGATTATCTTTTATCTTACTCTTATGTATCTCAAATCAATACTGGAGAAAGGCTTTTCTCAGACAATGAAAACTATCCACTTCAATCTAATAGAACGGAAGTTTATTTATATTTAAAAATAATAGAACTTCTAAAAGACACAATGTTATCAATGAACAAGATAGCTGAAACTCTTGAAATTAGCAGCGACACAGTTCAAAGAGTTAATAGGGGTCAGCAAGCCGCGGTTAAAAATTTGTATGACGATTTTCCAATAAGAAAACAAAAGCAAGGTAGTTATAGAATAAACCTGTAGAGACTATCCTCAGTTAGATGAGGAGTAGGACTGTTATTGATACACAGTTCGAAAAGGTGTGCTTGATTTAATCAAGTAAGAGATAGTCCAGACCACAAACCGAAAGGGCTTGGAAACAAGTAGTGGTAGGTAATGCGCTTAATGGGTGAAAAGGGTAAAGAGAACCCGATGGAACGATATGTTCGTATGAAAAATAATCCACAACTATGGATTGATGAGGCAGTGGAATATGGTTTAACTTCTGATGAAATTGATGTTATGAAGAAGTATTACACTCGTCACTATGGAACACCACCATACCAAGAGGACTTAATGACAGTATTAATGGATGAGGCAACTTGTAATTTTACCTTAGCTGAATCAAATGCGGCTCGTAAATTAGTAGCGAAAAAAGAAATGGATAAAATTCCAGCATTCAAAGAAAAAATTCTAAATCGAGCAAAGACTCCTCAAATGGCAAACTATATTTGGGATACTTTAATTGCTCCTCAGTTGGGTTATGGATTCTCAGAATTGCACTCATTAGCATATTCATTTGTAGGAGTTCAAACATTATACTTAGCGACAAATTTCCCATCTGTGTATTGGAATACTGCTTGTTTAACGGTCAATGCAGGTTCTTCTGATGAAGATAGTGATGACCAAAAAGGAACAGACTATGCAAAAGTGGCGAAAGCGATTGGAGATATTAAAACTCAAGGTATTAAGGTATCATTAATTAATATTAACGAGTCTGATTTTGGTTTTAAACCAGACCGCAAAAATAATCAAATTTTATTTGGATTAAAAGGTGTAACAAACATTGGGGATGATGTAGTTCATCAAATCATTGCCAATAGACCTTATACATCTTTAGCTGATTTCATGCAAAAAACTCCTCTTGGTCGCCAACAAATGGTTTCATTGATTAAGGGTGGAGCATTTGATGAATTAGAGAAAAAACCTCGTCAACAAATTATGTATGAGTATATCATGGCAGTTGCCGATACTAAATCTAAATTAACTTTACAAAATTTCGCAGGATTAATTGAAAAGAATGTATTGCCATGGGAAACTCTTGAATTACAGATTAGAACATTTAATTTTAATAAAATGTTAAAGAAAAATTGTAAGTCAGGAGATTACTACTTATTACAAAATGAATATTCTCGTTTTTACAATGCTTTCTTTGATGAAGATGAATTAGAAGTAGTAAATGGTATTGAATGTATTAAAGCAAAAACTTGGGATAAGATGTATGCTAAAGTTATGGATGTTGCTCGTGCTTGGTTGCGTGATAATCAACAAGAGGCTCTTGATAGATATAATTATTTAATCGCCAAGGCGGATTGGGATAAAAACTGTTCTGGTAATATTAGTTCGTGGGAAATGGATAGTATCTGTTTCTATCATGGAGAGCATGAATTAGCTCGAGTTAATAAAGCAAAATATGGTATCTCTGACTTTGCAGATATTGTCTCAGAAGACGTAGATAGATACTTTACAAAAAATGGTGTTAAAATTCCTATTATGAAAATTAGTCGTATTATGGGAACAGTGTTATCTAAAAACAAAAATAAGGGGTCTATTGCCTTGTTAACTGAAGATGGAGTTGTAGATGTTAAATTCCGTTTAGAACACTTTGCAATGTTTGATAAACAAGTATCTGAAATTCAAGACAATGGAGAGAAAAAAATTACAGACAAATCTTGGTTCGGAAGAGGTAGCAAAATTATTGTTACTGGATATCGACGTGGAGATGGATTTGTATGTAAAAAATATTCGGATACAGCGGGACATTCTTTATACAAAATTGAAGAGATTCAAGACAATGGAGATATTTTAATTAGACATGAGCGTTAATCTCATGTCTTTAATAGGGAGGATATATTATGACAAAAGTGATTATTTTAGCAGGTAAGGCTGGAAGTGGAAAAGATACATTAAAACGCTTATTAGTTCAGTATATGGAACAAGATGGAATGCAAATTAACAATATTGTTACCTCTACAACAAGAGATAAGCGTGCACATGAAGTTGATGGTGTAGATTATCATTTTTACACATCAGAGCAAATGACAGATAAGCTGTTGAATGATGAATTGGCAGAAGCTGTTGTGTTTAATGGATGGGTTTATGCTACTGAATATAAAGCATTATCAAAAGACAAAATTAACGTTGGTATCTACAACCTAGCCGGGGCAGAAGCTCTTGCTCAAAATCCTGGATTAGAAACTCATATTATCTATCTAGATGTAGAAGATAGTGTTCGCTTAATTAGATATTTAGACCGAGACGAAATGACTAAAGATAAAATTCGAGAAATGTTTAGACGCTATGAGGCAGACGAACAAGATTTTGAAGATGTGGAAGATATCGCAACTCACATTTTTAAACCAGATGTAAAAGCTAGTCCAGAGGCAAATGCCAAAGAATTATTGTCATTAGTTAAAGAAATCTTAAAATGAAAAAATTGACATTTTTTAAAAAATATGCTATAATTATAAAGTAGGAAAAATTCCTACTTTTTACTTTATTAAGGGTTTTCTTGCCCTTCTAAATCAAATAAGAAAGAGGTTATATTATGACAACAATCGTAAAACGCAACGGAAAAACTGTGGAATTTGACAAAAGCAAAATTCGTGTAGCAATTCAAAAGGCAATGAAAAATGGTTCAGGAGTTTATTTGCCGGATATTGCTCGATTAATTGCAAATGACGCTGAAAAGTTTTTTGCTAAAAAAGGTGAGACAACAATTGCTCAAGTTGAAAAATATGTATTTGAACGATTAGTTCATTATGGACAATCTCATACTGCTAGAGCATATGAAAGTTATCGCACTATTCAAGCATTCAAGAAACAAACAAATAGCACGGATGAAGATATCTTAGGCTTAATTGCTCAAACCAACTCTGAAGTTATGAATGAAAATTCTAATAAAAATGCTCGTATTATTTCAACTCAACGAGATTTAATTTCAGGAGAGGTATCAAAAGATATTGTACGTCGCTACAAATTACCTGCACATATTGTTCAAGCTCATGATGAAGGAGTATTACATTTCCATAAATAATTGTGGCTTTAGGTGGCGACATTTAAAGAAAACCTCGTGAACCTATAAATGTAGGGTGTGTAGTTTACGACTAAGGAGTGGTAGGAAATGACCATTAAAAACTATGCTAACAGGGGAAGTCAACAAGATTATCCTGTGCCAAGCTCAAATAATGAGAAGGTTAACAGACTATCGAAAACATAACTTAGAAGAAAGTTCTAAGTGAAGAAGTGAGTAGAGTAGATAAGAGGTGAAAGTCCTTTTGTCGAAGTGCGAGGGAACTCAAATTTGGTAATAGAGTTTGAGTTTATGATATAGTCGGACACACTATATAGTGTGTTGGATATGGACTACTTCTTACAACAAATGTTCAACTGTTGTTTAGTTAATATCAAAGATATGCTAGACAATGGAACTGTTATCAATGGAAAAATGGTTGAAAGTCCTAAATCATTCCAAGTAGCTTGTACTGTATTAACACAAATTATTGCTCAAGTAGCAAGTAATCAATATGGTAAATAGATTGCCATAGTAAAACCAATTTAACCTCGCCCGAGGGTGTATAACTTTAAGTTATGCTAACGGTGAAACCTAAGTCGAAAGATATGGCAATACCGTGCTAAGCTCTGTTCTAATATCTCAGAGGAGGTATTATGAAAGAAAGCAGGATTAAGGGGTATTTATGCTCCGAAGATGGAAAAGTCTATTCTGTTAAAGTTAAAGGAGGCCAGGGAAGATTGGATTATAACAATCCAGTTGAAATGGCTTATAAAATAGATAGATATGGATATAAAACAGTTTGTTTATCCTATCTTGATGAAGATGGAAATCATATTAGAAAATATCCAACTGTTCACAGATTAGTTTATGAAACTTTTCATGGAAAAATAGAAGAAGGTATGGAGGTAGACCATATAAACAACGATAAATTAGATAACTCATTGGCTAATTTACAACTGTTAACAAAATATGAGAATGGTGTAAAAAGAAGTAAGGACTGGGCTTATGAAAGACAAAATGTTTATAAGGTTTATGACTACAATACAAATCATGAAGAGATTCTAAAAACAGCTGATATAATGAACAAGTATGGGATTTCTAACATTACAATATTTAAAATGGGAATTTCTGGAGCTAGAAGTTCAAAACAACTTAAAACAAGAGGAATAGATATTAGAATAGAGAAAGTGTAGAGGACATCGAAAAGATAGTATATAACATAAGCTAGTTATATATGAATAACTGAGTAGAGTAGGCGATGAGATAGGCACATTGCTGAAACGGTTGGGAGGATTTAGCAAATCCTTAAGATATGTTGCGGATGAGTATCTAGGTTAGAAATGACCACCTCATCAGGGTCAAACAGTAAATGTAAAACATTTAGGAAAATATTTAGCTCGTTCTCGCAAACGCTATGAAAAAATGTTAGGTGAAACGGCTACTAAAGAAATTGTAGATACTTTACTTCAAAAAGAGTTAGAGTCTGGAGTTCAAACTATTCAATATCAAATCAATACCCTAATGACGACTAATGGTTTGTAGAAACTGGCCATTGTAAAAACAGGAGAACCTTATCAAGGGTGTGTGGCTTTTAGCCATGCTAACGGGGAAACCTCAGCACGTAATGGTGGTGGCAATCCCGTGCCGAGCTTTAATATAGCTTATCGCTCAACTCTATAAGGGAGAGTGATGTAGTATATATTACGTATATGAATGGTTTATTAAAAATACCAATAGAGTTTTTTATGTTGGCAAAGGAACTGGAAAAAGAAAAGATGATTTAAGAAAACGCAATCCATATTTTATGAACATATATAATAAGTATGAATGTTGTAATCGAATTGTAAAAGAGTTCGATACAGAGTCTGAGGCTTTTGAATATGAAATATATTTAATAGAAAAAAGAAAGTCCGAAGGTCAGGCTGAGGCTAATTTTCATGAAGAAGGTCTTGGAGGAGATGTTTGGAAATATGCTCCTCAAGAAAAGAAAGATGAATTCATTGAGAAAATGCAAATTATAAATGGAGAGCGTTGCGGTTCTGATGAATTTAAACAACGAGCAAGTGAAAATATGAAAAAAAGGTATGAGAGTTTAGATGAAAGATTAAAACAATCTGAAACTCTTAAAAAATCTTGGAGCAACTTGGAGCTGAGAGAAAGACATTCAGAAATCATAAAACAATCACAAACTCAAGAGGTGATTGAAAAGAGGGCCAAAGCTCTTCAAAAAAGAGTTATGGTTGAATTAAATGGAGAGCGTAAAGTGTTTGAAAGTAGAAAGTCAATGCTCGAATACTTCTCTAAAAGTCTGAATTTCACGCCAAGCAATCATACACTTGCCAAACTTTTCAAGGGCGAAGAGTATAAAGCCTTTAGAAAAGATAAAAAGCATTTAGACGGTATGAAGATAAGCTATATTAAAGAAGGTGTAGAGACTATCGAAAACCTACCAGAAGATGGAGAGTGAGTAGAGTAGGATAGCTATTGATACGCTATTCGAAGTACCTGATACGAAGATATAGTCCGCCCCAAATGAAAATTTGGATTGGAGCGCAAGCACCGTTTGTAACATTATTTTTAGAAATCGAACCTGGGCATGAGTATGAAGAAGAAGTAGCTATGATTATTCATGAAATTATTAAACAACGCTATCAGGGTATCAAAAATGAGTCTGGTGTTTATATTACTCCATCTTTCCCTAAATTAGTTTATGTATTAGATGAAAATAACGCACCAAAAGATTCTAAATACAGATATATCACAGATGCTTGTGTATTATGCAGTTCAAAACGCTTATATCCTGATTATATTTCAGCTAAATTAATGAGACAAACTTACGAAGGAAATGTCTTTGGTCCCATAAACATAAAACTTGTGGCGTAGTAAAGTGATTTACTATGAAAACCTATCTAAACGGAAGACATCTGTTTCAGAAAATTCCGTGCTAAATTACAATATATTTTATTGTATAAATGCCTAACGACTATCGAAAACACTACAATAGTAGGAAGTGAGTAGAGTAGAGCCCAAGCTAATGGGGTGGAGCATTATTTGACCAATGTAAGTCTCCTTAAATCGAAAAGATAGGACTCTCAACAAGAGAGTATGATATAGTCTAGTATCCTATGGCGACATAGGGAAGTTCATAAGAGAACTGCTTGAGAATTGCGAACTCAAGTGAATATTCGGGGTTGCCGCTCATTCTTATCACCATGGAAAGATGAAAATGGTGATTATAAATTTGAAGGACGCTTTAATTTGGGTGTTGTATCATTAAACTTACCTCAAATGGGTATTATCGCAGATGGAGACATGGAAACATTTGAACAAGTCTTTAATAATCGTTTAGCTTTAGCAAAAGAAGCTTTAATGTGTCGCTACGAAGCTCTAAAAGGAACTCCATCAGATGTATCTCCAATTCACTGGCAACATGGTGGATTAGCTCGTTTAGCAAAAGGTGAAACTATCGACAAATTATTAGTTGATGGACATGCAACTATCTCTCTTGGATACATTGGATTATATGAATTAACAAAATTAATGACTGGTGAAAGCCATACAACTCCAAAAGGACAAGAGTTCGCATTAAAAGTAATGCAAAAACTTCGTGCCGCAGTTGATGATTGGAAAGCTGAAACAGGATTAGGGTTCGGATTATATGGAACTCCTGCTGAGTCTTTATGCCATCGTTTTGCAAGAATTGATTTAGCTAAATTTGGAGAAATTGAAGATATTACAGATAAAGGATATTATACAAACTCTTATCATGTAGATGTTCGTGAAGAAATTGATGCTTTTAGTAAATTACAATTTGAGTCTCAATTCCAACCAATCTCTACTGGTGGATGTATTTCATATATTGAAATTCCTAATATGGCGAAAAATTTAGATGCCATGACTCAAGTCGTAGAATATATGTATGACAATATTCAATATGCAGAGTTTAATACAAAATCTGACTATTGCCAATGTTGTGGATTTGACCAAGAAATCATTATTAATGAAGATAATCAATGGGAATGTCCTCAATGTGGAAATAAAGATACTAGCAAGATGAATGTAACTAGACGTACCTGTGGGTTAAAATAAAGGCTCACGTTAAACCGATTAAACTGCTGGAACATCCTTAGAGCCATATAAACTACAACGTAATTGGAAACGATAAGCGTGAATGTTTGAAAATTATATGGATTGGACAATCAGCATCGAAACTCC
>JAGAKD010000031.1 GCA_017625815.1 Lachnospiraceae bacterium
GGCTGTGCCTCATGTTCAAGTCCATACATGCAAAGACTTGAAGCTATCATCAATATCACTATAATAAACACAGAAGAAATAAGCTGTTGTCTTTTTTCTTTGATTACCTCTGTTATTACATTTAACGAATCATAATAAGCATTTATCTTGAAGAGTCTGAAAATCCTTACTATACGAATCATTCGGAAGGCAACTGCTCCTCCTGGGAAAAATATAGGCAGGTAATATGGCAAAAACGAAAGCAAATCAATTATACCGGTAAAGGAGAAAACATACTTAAATATAGCTCTAGGCTCAGTAACCTGCTTGTAAAGATATTTGGCAGTCCACAAACGTAAAACATAATCCAAAGCAAAAAAAGCAACTGTTATCTTTTCAATCAAGAGTAACCATGAGCCATAATCCTCACGCAAATTGTCAAAGGTGTACATTATACTAACCGTAAGGTTAATAATAATTGCAAATGCTGCGGTGAAATCATACACTCGACTCACCGTATCAAAATCACTTCCAACCTCCAGTATTTCATGTAATCTTTTTCTTCTTTTTTCCCATTTCTTGCTCATAACTTTACTCCTCTATCCAGTTCAAATATTCACCGATATATCTATAGTAATCATATGTAACAATATTATTGGCCATATTGAATTTGTTCTTTACTACAGCATTCATGCTGTCTACATAATCCATATCAATAGGTGAACCATCTATACTATAAACCTCACCAGAATTGGCATCATAGGAACATTTATCAGTAATGAAGCTTCTATCATTAAATATAACCATACCCTCACTGTCGGACATAATATCCTGTCCAACCATCATACGAGAATCATAAGGAAGACCCATAAGATTGGAAACTGTTGGCAATACATCTAAACTGTCACAATATTTATTAACCTTAATTGGCTCCTCCATAGATGCTGACCATATAATCAGAGTATTTTTGTACCAATCAAAGGTATATCCAAGCTCCTCACCAGCCAACTCGTCTACAACATCCTTGTTGTCATATGGCACATGATCAGCTGTCACTACTATCAAAGTATTGTCTGCTATACCAGCTTCTTCAAGTCGCTCATTTAACTCGGTTAAAGCAAGCTCCAACTCATACTGACAAGCAATATATGCCTTTGTAGTCTCTGAGTAATCTAGGTTCTCCACATAGTCCTTATGTCTGATACACATTTCATTGCCACCAAAGTTATACATCACGTGACCACTCACTGTCAAATAATATGTATGGAATGGCTCTTCACCTGCATATAAATCAAAGGTTGTCTCAACCATTTTTAAGTCTGACTGTGGCCACAGCTGAGTGCCTGAAGCATAGCGTTCTGGCTCATAACCATTGCCAACACCAATCCATTCATAGCCCATATTAGGGTGTGAAATATGGCGGTCATAATATTTGTAATCATTATTGTGGAAGCCCATAGTTTTGTAACCTTGACGGGATAGCTGATTAGCCAAGGTAAACATCATATAATTGCCGTTATAGCCAGTTCTAGACATACTGAGATAGCTTCCGTTGTTAGGCATACATCCTGTTAAGTCAGCGTACTCGCCTCCTAAGGTTGAACCATACCAAAGTGGTGTATAATAATTATTAAACACAAAGCCCTCAGTACTCATCTTATAAAGTGTGGGTGTGAGCTCAGGATCAATAACATATCCTGAAAACGCTTCTGCTACCACAAATATAAGATTATATCCTTCAAACATACCTGTGTATTCATTTTTATTGGTTGGTGTAACTGTTCTTATGTATTCGTGCATTGCAATGATATTGGAATTAGTTTCATTTGCAATCATCTCATCAAAATCAATGTCTAATACATTTGGAGATGTATCAATTACCTCCTCAGTAGTAACTTCCTCTCCGTCACTAGGAGTAGCATCACTAGCTGTCGCATCGGATTGAGTAGCTGTATAATCCTCAGTGGAAGTGTATGTATTCTCAGCCACAAAATCAGCCTGTTCACTCTCAATACCAAGAGCATTTTTTACTCCTGCTTTAAGGTCTATGTAAAGAGACTCCATAACACCAAGCTTCTCCACAGACATATCAACTGAAGTGTAATTCTTGTAGACCTCTTTTGCAGTATATACCTGTCCCTTTTCAAAATTAAAGGAAACCATAATCAACACAAATACCGCCAATGTGCATACAAGCTGAATGCCATAAGATATCATGGAATGGCGTTCAAAGCTAAGGCGCTTTCTTAAAAATATCAAGCTAACCACAGGCAAAAGCATAAGCAATATAGCCCACCACTCTGTAGCAACTTCTTTCCAGATAACATCGGTAAAATCAAATGCCTGACCTGTAACCTGGATAGAACCTGTGAGAGAAAGATAGGTTCTAAAAACACCACTATATATAATCTGCACCACGAAATAAATCGATGCCACTGCTGTAAATACCCAAGTAATAATCTTAGATGCAAGTTCCGGCAATATACTTGCTATTGTACCAAAAATCAATCCATAAAATGCAGCAAACATTATCTTGTATGGTAGATATAAGGTAAAACCATCAAATCTTATAAAATGAAACACTACCTCAAGATATATAAATGTAACAATAAAGAAAAACTCTAGGGTTGTAATTAACTTTAATATAGTATTTTTTATGTTGGTCTTATCTTTCTTAACATTTTTCTTTTCTGTTATTTTATCTTCAGATTCTTCCTTTTTATTCTCTGTTTTTTCTTCTTCAAGTTCCATATCTTCAGTATCCTTTTATATTTATTTTAGGCATTCGCCATTAGTGGCGATAACCTCCTTATACCAGTAAAAAGACTTCTTCTTGCTACGAGCTAGTGTACCCTCGCCTGCATTGTTTTTGTCAACGTATACAAAGCCATATCGCTTGTCCATCTCTCCAGTAGAGGCTGACACTATATCAATAGGGGCCCACATAGTATAACCAAGAAGATCAATGCCATCCTCCTCAACACACTCTATCATAGATTTAATATGATTGCCAAGATATTCCACACGATAATCATCATTAACTGTACCGTCATCTTCAACCTTATCATATGCACCAAAACCATTTTCAACAATCATAAGAGGCACATCAAATCTATCTGCAAACCAATTCATGGCGTAGCGAAGTCCTGTGGCATCTATCTGCCATCCCCAATCGCTAGCTTTGAGGAAATGATTTCTCACATAGTCATACTCAGTATAGTCATAATGAGGATTAGTTTCCTTCGCCTCCACTGCATAA
The DNA here is from genome assembly GCA_017625815.1 of Lachnospiraceae bacterium. Lineage (GTDB taxonomy): Bacteria > Bacillota > Clostridia > Lachnospirales > Lachnospiraceae > Coprococcus_C. The sequence continues at coordinate 3,239 of JAGAKD010000031.1, forward strand.
GACATATAGTAGGAAAATGCAATGTAATCCACAGTCCCCTCTGCAAGAATAGCTAAATCCTCCTCTGTAATATCAAGGTTATATCCCTTGCGCTCAAACTTCCTCATAACCCAGTTAGGATATTTGCCCTTTACGTGAACATCAGTAAAGAAATATTTGCCCTGCATAAACTTTTCCGCTGCAAGAACATCTACAGGCTTACAGCTATAAGGATAAATAGGGCACATAGCAATCATACAACCAATCATAAAGTCTGGGTTGATGGCATGACCAGCCTTTACAGCAAGAGCACTAGCCACCAGCTCATAGTGAGCTGACTGATACATAACCTGCTCCAAATCCTCACCCTCTTCAGCAAGGATAGCCCCCTCCTGAACCAAATGATGTGGATTAGGGTCAGCCTGATTATTAATCTCATTGAAGGTCATCCAATACTTAACCTTATCCTTGTAACGTTCAAAACAAACTGTGGCAAACTTCACAAAAAAGTCTATACACGCACGATTGCGAAAACCGCCATAGTGCTTTGCCATATAGTAAGGCATCTCAAAATGAGAAAGGGTAACTATCGGCTCAATGCCATATTTGTGGCACTCATCAAAAAGCTCATCATAAAACTTAAGACCTTCTTCATTTGGTTCAGCCTCATCACATTTTGGAAATATTCTAGTCCAGGCAATAGATGTTCTAAAACACTTAAATCCCATCTCTGCAAGGAGAGCAATATCCTCTTTGTAGTGGTGATAAAAATCTGACGCCTCGTGGTTAGGATAATTTTCACCAGGAATAACACCATCTGTTATACGACGTGGAGTTTTTGTAACATTGTCCCCAGCAGTCATAACATCAGCAATACTGATACCTTTTCCGCCTTCATTCCAGCCACCTTCTATCTGATGGGCAGCAACTGCGCCCCCCCACATAAAATCCTTTCTTAAACCCATATTATACTTCCTTTCTATGCAAAAATGCACCTTCCAAACTATCTATAGTAATTTGTACTTCTGTTTAAAGTTATACAATGCCCCAAGCAAATTAGAGTCATTGAAAAATTTACAACTATCTATGCGACATCTAGAGTATACATTGGAAAGCTTTTTTAGCTTGTCTATATATCTGTTAATGCCCTCTATGAATCTAGGCTCTGCACTAATTCCTCCGCCTATAAGTATAACTTCTGGATTAAATATAACATAGAGATTGAGACACATCTTAGCTATACTAAAATACTCATCTTCCAACATATCTATAACCTCTTGGTCACCTTCATCAACCCACTGATAAAGCTTCTCTCCTGTAACCTCACTAAAAGGTAATCCTTTTTTTAGGGCAACCCAATGGCAAAGCTGAACAGTGGCCCTTTTCGTGGCCCAGGTATATGGATAGGCCTCAACCATCTCCTCTGGCGGTAATACCTCCATCAGATTGTCCCCTTCCGGAAGATTATCTGCTTCTTCTCTGGTCATATCCTCAAATATATAGGACACCTCGCCAGACAAAAGATGTTTGCCATGAATAACCTTTCTATCCTTAATCAATGCTCCACCTATACCGGTTCCAAAAACTAGGACACAAGCATTTTTAACATCGCATGCATTACCCAGCCAAACTTCCGCTAAGGCTGCGCACTTACCATCATTTTCAAGTGAAATCTTGATACCGTCACAACGTGCTTCAATTAGCTCCTGCAAGCGAGCTTCGTGAAGATATCTAATACCTCCACCATTGTAGACTATACCGCGTTTAACATCTATCTGGCCCGGAAGTCCCATGGCAATACCATCTATGGTATTTTTGGTCTTTGCCTCATCATAGACCTTCCCTATAGTCTCTACAAAATCTGTGAGATTCTCCCCCTCTTTCACTGGAGTTCTAACTTTTCCTTTTTCTATAATGTCACCCAATGCTGTCATAGTTGCATATTTAATTGTAGTTGCTCCTACGTCAAAAACAAGGTACATATATTGCTCCTTTTCACTAAAAATAAATGCTGGGTAAATTGATACATATATGGTGATTTTA
>JAGAKD010000032.1 GCA_017625815.1 Lachnospiraceae bacterium
CATGTATGGTAGCAAAGTCAAAAATATGGCTCTGTGTAATGGGGGTTACCTTTGTTGCATGGCTTGTGTGGCTTATTTACGGAATATTCTCTATTAGATGTCCTCATTGTAGTGCACATATAAATCGAGCAGATCCTTTTAATATCCGCCTTTGCCCGTATTGTGGCACAATACTTAAGGTTTATGATGATGATAAATAAAGAAAGGGAACTTAATTTATGACAAAGAAAAAATATTTAAAAAAAGGCACTATTGCGTTAGCGGTTACAATGGTGATGAGTATGTCACTTGTTGGTTGTTCTGATAAAAAGTCGGAAGAGGATGCAACTACAGAACGTAGTATCATCACAGTAGAAGAAATTGTAGATGAGCCAATTACAGAATCTAATACTATTGAAGAAGTTACCACAGAAGCGAATGTAGAAGATGCAACAACTGAAGTAGCTAATGAAACTCCTGATGAATTTAGAGAACTAGAATTAAGTATTGATGCCAAAATGATTAGCGTTGGTGAAGTTGAAAGTAAAGACTTTGTGAGTCTAAGCTACATCTGTCTAGATGAAAATGGAACTTTATATGATATTAGTTCATTAAATGGAGAAAAGATTGCTGTATTAGCTGAAAATACTGGCTTAACAGATATTTTATACGGCTATAAAGATGAATCTACGTTGTTTGTAATTGATTCTTCAAATAATTATATTATTGTTGAGATGAGTTCTTCTGAAAACGTATTAGTTTCAATGGAAACTGGTAAATTAAAAGATAATTTTATTTTTACTGATATTTATATTAGTGATACAAATAAAGTGTCCGTAACTGTATTAGATACTGGAACAGGTCAGATTTATGATTCTCTGTATAATTATAAAACAAAAAGAGAGGATTTAGTTTATATTAACGATGATGATATTTGGTGTTATAGTCCAACAGGAACTGGTAAATATCTTATTGATGGTAATATTAAAGATGAATTAAATGGTTGGGTATTAACTAATGACGGCACTCTTTATATTCACGATGCTGGATCAACTATAGCAGAAGATGAACCATGTGAGTATTTGCAAGATACAAAATTCACAGATTTAATTGGCGTTTCAAATGTTAATAGAAGTTTGAGCTTTGCCATAACTGAAAATAATGATTTGTATATGCTCAATTTAGGTAACTCAGATAGCTCAGAAGAAAATATGGTAAGGGCTATTATTTCAGGACTTGATGGTGAGATTATTGATGCTACATATAATGAAAATGCAAAAAAAGTAGTTATTAAAACATCTACAGGTTTTTATAAAATTGATTATGATTTATTCCAAAATAAAGGTACTACTATAACTGCCGAAGCAGTTCTTGATGAAACCTATAATTCATTAGAAATCATTGATATGTATAATTCAATTGTAATCTTATCAGATGGTAGGGTGTTAACTTCAAAAAAATAAAATATACATCACTCATTTTTGTTGTTCTCTCAAAGGTGGTGAGTGCAACATAGAGGAACAGTGGGGGAATCGTTACATATAGAAAGTAAGATGAAAGGTCCTAGAGTATCAAAAACTCTAGGACTTTTGTTGTGTAAATAGACATAAAGAAGGATTAAAATAGTATAATATCAACATTTACAATAATAATAACCATATGGTAAAATTAATTAATTATGTATAAAAATGTAAGGAGATATATATGAAACTTAATTTTACTAAGATGGAGGGACTTGGCAACGACTATGTGTATGTCAATTGCTTTAAGGAAACAGTGCCTAATCCATCTGAGCTTTCTATAAAAATTAGTGATAGACATTTTGGCATAGGTTCAGACGGACTTATCCTTATTAAGCCATCTGAGGTTGCTGATTTTACTATGGAGATGTACAACGCAGATGGTTCACAGTCTGAGATGTGCGGAAATGGTATTCGCTGTGTAGGTAAGTATGTATATGACTATGGTCTTACAGATAAGGAAGAGATTTCTGTGGAAACATTAGCTGGCATAAAGTATCTTAAGTTCGTGATTGACAGAAAAGATGCATCAGATAGAGGAACTGTTGCTATGGTTACTGTAAATATGGGAGAACCTATATTTAAATCAAATGAAGTACCAGTAGATTTAGGAAAAGAACTTGATATGGTGCTTGATTATCCGGTTACTATTGATGAAAAAGAATATAACATAACCTGTGTATCTATGGGCAATCCTCACTGTATAACTTATGTAGATGATACTGACAGTTTTCCTCTTGAAGAGATTGGACCTAAGTTTGAGTCAAATCCTATTTTTCCAAGGCGTGTTAACGCTGAGTTTGTTCAGGTTGTGAGTCGAGATTATCTTAAGATGAGAGTATGGGAGAGGGGCTCAGGGGAAACTCTTGCTTGTGGAACAGGCACTTGTGCTACAGTTGTAGCTAGTATATTAAATGGACTTACTGAAGAGGAAGTTACTGTTAGACTTCTAGGTGGTGAGCTCATTATTAAGTGGGATAGAGAAACTAATTTAGTGTATATGACAGGGCCAGCTAAAGTGGTATTTGATGGGGTTATAGAAATTTAGTTTAGGTTGGATAGATTATGTATAAAGAGGAACAGAGAAAAAGAATATTGAATTTAATTTCGATATTAGTGTTGCTTGTTTTTGAGACAGCGTCTTTTGCAATTGTTTGGTCGAAATATTATGTTGATCCAGATTTTGTTCGTGGTGGATATTCGGTTGTGGCAGTATATACCGTGTTTACTTATCTTATCACCAAGAGCTTTAATGGTTTTAAAATAAGCTATATGCGATTGGTCGATTTGTTTTTGTCTCATATTTTGTCCATAGCAAGCTCCGCCTTGGTAGGCTTTGTATTTGTTAGTACAGTATGGAGAGACAATGCAGATGTTATACCAATTATTGTAATGGCTCTTATTCAGATGGGATTTGCTATATGTTGGATTAGTTTTGTTAGATTTGTGTATATGCACATATATCCGCCAAGAAGAATAATTATTGTTTATGGCAATTATCCTTTGAAGGATTTTTTGGCAAAGCTAAGGTCTAGAACAGATAAGTATGAGGTTTGCGAAATCCTAAATTATCAGCGTGGATATGAGAAGATTTGTAGCGATGTGTTAGATTTTGAAGGGGTAATCCTTTATGATTTGCCAGTAGAGGAAAGAAATATCATCATTAAGTATTGCTACAAGCACTCTATTAGAACCTATGTGGTTCCAAAGATATCGGATATTATTATGAGAGGTGCTGACAATCTATACTTGGTAGATACACCATTGTTCTTATCTAGGAATCAAGGTCTTCACGTGGACCAGAGATTTGTAAAAAGGTTTATGGATATTATCATTTCTTTGGTTGGTATAGTAATAGCATCACCTATTATGCTTATTATAGCAATTTTAGTAAAAGCGCATGATGGTGGACCAGTGTTTTATAGACAGGTGCGTTTGACTAGAAATGGCAAGGAATTTAAGATATTTAAGTTTAGAAGTATGAAGATTGATGCTGAGGCAGATGGCGCTCAGCTAGCCAAGAAAAATGATGTAAGGGTGACACCTGTTGGGCGTGTCATTAGAAATTTGCATTTAGATGAGCTTCCTCAGCTTTTTAATGTGTTGGCTGGTGATATGTCTATGGTAGGACCGAGACCAGAAAGACCTGAGATATTTGAAAAATACGAGGAGTCCATTCCAGAATTTGACTTTAGACTTAAGGTTAAGGCTGGTATTACAGGATATGCCCAGGTTTATGGCAAATATAATACCACCCCAATAGATAAACTGAAGCTTGATTTGACATATATTCAGAATTATTCTTTCTGGATGGACATTAAGCTTATGTTGCTAACATTTAGGATAGTGTTTAGAAAAGAAACTTCCGAGGGCATAGATGATAATCAGAATACAGCCCTCAAAAATTAGTTTAATAGGAGACATATTATGAATATAGCAGTTATTATAGCAGGTGGCTCAGGACACAGAATGGGACAGGACATTCCCAAGCAGTTTATAAATGTATATGATAAGCCAATTATAGTATATACCTTAGAAAGCTTTCAACAGCACCCTATGATTGATGAGATAGAGGTTGTCTGCATAGACGGCTGGCATGATATTCTATGGGCCTATGCAAAGCAGTTCAATATTACTAAGCTCAAATGGATTGTGAGTGGTGGTAATTCAGCTCAGGAATCAATTAGGAATGGTGTAGACAACTTAAAGGATAAATGTAATCCAGATGATAATATTATTATTCACGATGGTATCAGACCACTAGTTGATACAGAGGTTTTGAATGATGTTATAGATAAATGTAATCAATATGGCAATGGAGTTACATCTCTGCCTTACAATGAGCAGATATTTGTTATTGATGATGAGATATCAACTACAAAATATATTCCAAGAGAAACCTTAAGAAGAGTATCAACGCCACAGGCTTATAAATTTGACAAGCTTGTGTGGGCATATGATAAAGCCTTTAAGGAAGAGGTGGGAATATACGGTTCTTCCTACACTAATACCATGATGGTAGAATTGGGAGAAAAGCTTTATTTCGCCAAGGGCTCTGACAAGAATATTAAGCTTACAACCAAGGATGATTTGGAGATATTTAAGGGATATTTAACGGCTGAAAAGGATAAGTGGTTAAAGTAAAAAGGAGTGTTTTGTATGAAACTTCAGGAATGTAAAAAATATAACAAGGATGTGGCTGAAGTAGGAGAGTTTCGCCTTGATTGGGAGAAGCTTAAGGGTAAAAGCATAGCTATATCAGGCGGAACAGGTATGATTGGTAGCTTTCTTATTGACGTGTTAATGTATCGTAATGAGAGGTTTAATCAAAACACTGATATATATGTTTTTGGGCGTAATAAGGAAAAGGCAAAAGAGCGTTTTGGAAACTATGATAAAAGTATTTATTTTAATTTTATAGAACAGGATATTAATGAACCTATAAAATGTGTTTGTGATGGTATGGAGATAGGTAGAGTGGATTATGTTATTCACGCAGCTAGCAATACCCACCCTGTTGCTTATGCCAGTGACCCTATAGGAACTATATCTGCAAATGTTATAGGCACTAACAATTTGCTTGATTGGGCAACAAAAGTTAAATGTGAGAGATTTGTCTTTTTGTCTACTGTAGAGATTTATGGAGAGAATAAAGGAGACATTGACAAGTTTACAGAGGATTATTTAGGATATATCGATTGTAATACTGTAAGAGCTGGATATCCAGAGAGTAAAAGAACAGGAGAAGCCTTGTGTCAAGCATATGCTAAACAGAAAAATTTAGATGTGGTTATTCCTAGACTTTCAAGAGTTTATGGACCTACTATGCTTGAAACAGATACAAAGGCTTTGTCTCAGTTTATAAAAAAGAGTGTTTCTAGGGAAAATATAGTTTTGAAGAGTGAAGGAACACAGGAATTTTCATACTCATATGTTGGAGATGCGGTGTTTGCGATTCTTAAGATACTTGTTGATGGCAAGTCTTTAGAGGCATATAATGTTGCATCCGCTAAATCAGATATTATGCTTAAAGATTTAGCAAAAATACTTGCAGACTATGCAGGTACAGAAGTTGTTTTTGAACTTCCGGATGAAGTTGAGAAGGCTGGTTATTCTAAGGCTACAAAAGCCACATTAGATATTAGTAAGCTCAAGGCTTTAGATTGGAAGTCTAAGTATGATATTGAGAGAGGTTTGCATCATACTGTGGACATTTTACGAGAAAAATTAGAATTATAATTAAGGTGAATATATGAAGGCTAAAATACTGGAGTTTCGACAGTACAGCAATTTATTTGTAGAGCTGGTGAGAAAGGGAATAAAATTAAAATATAGACGTTCATATCTAGGTGTATTGTGGTCTATGATTGAGCCATTGCTCACTATGATAGTTTTGGCTGTGGTTTTTGGAACCTTGCTTGGATATGAGGGAAAAGATTTTCCAGTTTATATTTTAGCAGGAAGACTAATCTATAGCCTTTTTTCTCAATCAACTACCAATGCCTTAAAGTCCATAAGGCAAAACGAAGGTATGATAAAAAAGGTGTATGTACCAAAATACTTATATCCCTTGTCAGGTATAGTGTTTAACTATGTTTTATTCCTAATATCTCTAGTAGTACTTGCGGTGGTCGCTTTAGTTCTTGGGGTTATGCCAACACCGAGAACACTACTTGCTATAGTGCCACTATTTGTTTTGTTCCTGCTTTCTGTTGGAATTGGTTTAATACTTGCTACGGCCGGAGTTTTCTTTAGAGATTTGGAATACCTTTGGAATGTAGGTCTTATGCTTGTGATGTACACCTGTGCAATATTCTACTATCCTGATAATATATTAGCTAGTGATGTTAGCTGGATATTAGAATTCAATCCATTATTTTGTGTTATATCTAATTTTAGAAGCTGTGTTTTTGGCGAAGTGATGGATGGGGGAATGCTGCTATACTCTTTTGTGTTTTCAATGGTTACAGTTGTTATAGGTAGTGTAATATTTAGCAAGAATGAGGACAAGTTTATCTTGTATATATAGAGGTTTTATGGAAGAGATTATTAAGCTTGAACATGTAAATATGCAATTTAATCTGAGCAGAGAAAAGGTTGATAGTGTAAAGGAGTACTTTATTAAATTCGTAAAGAAGGATTTAAAGTATGATCAATTTATGGCTCTTAAAGATGTTTCTTTTTCAGTAAATAAAGGAGATAGAGTTGGAGTTTTAGGTCTTAACGGAGCTGGAAAATCAACGCTTATGAAGGTTATAGCAGGAGTATTTAAGCCAACAGAGGGAACCGTTTATAAAAATGGAGTTATCGCACCTATGATAGAGCTTGGTGCTGGCTTTGATAAGCAATATACTGGAGCGGAGAATATATTTTTGTATGGCGCCGTTCTTGGGCATTCCAGAAAATTTATGGAAGAAAAGTTTGATGAGATAGTAGAGTTTTCTGAACTAAAGGAATTTATAGATGTCCCTCTTAAAAACTATTCCTCTGGTATGAGGGCAAGACTAGGATTTTCCATTGCAACGGTGGTAAAACCAGATATACTTATACTTGATGAGGTTTTATCTGTAGGAGATGCCAAGTTTAGAAAGAAAAGCGAAAAGAAGCTTGTGGATATGATGGATACGGGAGTGACGGTGCTTTTTGTATCTCACAATCTTGACCAGGTGAAGAGGATTTGTAACAAGGCTATGATACTTGAAAAGGGTAGTCTTGTAGCATATGGTGACATTGAGGAAGTTTCAAATAAATACAAAGAGATGATAGAGTAATTATGAAATTTAGAATTAAACAATTTTTCAAAATGCTGTGCCAGCATATTATATTTCCTTTCATTTATTTTATAAATAGATGGAAACCAGTTCAAAAGGGATTGGTGGTTTTGGCTGATGCTCATCACGAGACATGTCCGCCTCATATGGCGGAATTGCGCCGCATTTTGATGTTAAATAATTATAATGTGAAGGAATTTTACTTTGACATTAAAGATTGTGGCCTGTGGCAGGGATTCAAAAAGATGATAGAGTTTATGGCTATGTATCCGGCTGCAAATGTGGTTTTTATATGTGACTATTTTTTGCCAGTTGCCTCATGTAATAAGAAAAAGAAAACGAAGGTGATTCAGTTATGGCACGGTTGTGGAGCCTTCAAGAAGTTTGGATATAATTCTAAAGATGATATTCCAGAAGGGTACAAGGGGGACTTATTTAAGAATTACAACGAGGTTACAGTTAGTGGTAAGGCTTGTGTGCCTGCCTTTGAAAAGGCTATGTGTTTAGCTGGAAGAGTTGTACCAGTGGGAGTGAGTCATACCGATAGATTGTACGACGCAAATTATATGGAACAATGCAAGGATAGAATTAGATTTGAGTATCCTGATTCAGCAGGTAAAAAAATTGTTCTTTGGGCACCAACCTTTAGAGGAAATGCAGCTAAGGCATCACTTGTTGGTGAGGATGCAATCAATATGCTTACATATGATGGTGAACTAACAAAGGACTACTATATTATAAAAAGTCCTCATCCTCATATTGGTGTTGATGGCCTGCCGTTCTCAACAGATGAATTAATAGCTGGCTCAGATATGCTCATTACTGATTATTCATCCGTATTTTTTGAGTTTTTGCTTCGTGATAAGCCTATTATATTTATGGCTCCAGATTATGAGGAGTATTATAAGCAAAGAGGATTTTATCTTGACTATGAAGAATTGCCAGGTAAGCTAGTTATTGGAAAAGAGAGCCTATACGAGAGAGTTAAGAAGGCAATTTTATATTACGAAGAGCAGGATGAATATGTTGAAAGTAGAGATAAGTACAGAAAAGAATATATGGGTTCCTGTGATGGTTACGTTACAGAACGAATTGTAAATAGATATCTAAATAAATGACAGCAGGGGATTAAGCAATATGTTTAATATTAAGAAAACAGGATTATATAAAAAGACAAAAAAGAAGTTTAGAAAAGTTCTATCGAGAGGATACAAGTTTTATACATTAAGATTGTTGTATCCTACATTGTATAGAGTGTATGCCATGAAGCCTGTTAAGAAAAATAAAGTAGTTTTTATAGAGGTTCGTATGCCTAAGATAAGCGACAGCTTCAAACTTTTGTATGACCGCATAAAGGCAGACACTAAATATAAAGTTAGTACCCATTTTTTACGAATGAGTTTTGTACCTAGAAAAGAGTATAGAAAACTTTGCAAAAATATGGTTAAGGATATTGCTACTGCAAAGTATGTTTTTTTGAATGAGTCTTCTAATATAACCAGTTGTCTCCCACTTAGAAAAGAGACTGTTTTAACCCAACTTTGGCATGCTTGTGGAGCATTTAAGAAGTTTGGTATGAGTACAGCGGATTTAAAATTTGGTGATAATAGAGAAACTCTTAACAAATATCCATATCATAGGAATTATACTCACGTAACAGTTAGTTCCCCAGAGGTTGTGTGGGCTTATGAGGAGGCTATGTCATTAGAAGATAAAAAGGGTGTTGTAAAGCCAGTTGGAACCTCTCGTACAGATGTGTTCTTTGATAAAGCATTTATTGAAAAAGCAAAACAACGAGTATATAAGGCATTTCCTGCTGCTAGGGATAGAAAGGTTATTCTTTATGCACCTACTTTTAGAGGAAGGGTTGCTAAAGCCAAAACACCAGATGTTTTGGATGTGGGCAAATTTTACAAGGAGTTTGGTGATGAATATGTTATGATTTTTAAACACCATCCTTTTGTAAAAAATAGACCTATTATTGCTGAAAAATACAAAGATTTTGCCATGGATTTGACTGATGATGTAGCTATTGAAGATTTACTCTGCACTAGTGATATATGTATATCTGATTATTCATCTTTAGTGTTTGAGTATTCGCTTTTTGTAAAGCCTATGATTTTCTTGGCACATGATTTAGATGATTACTTCGATTGGCGCGGTTTTTATTATGATTACAAGGATTTTGTTCCTGGGCCTATATTTAAGACTAGTGATGAAGTGATGAATTACATTAAAAATATAGATAAAGAATTTGATAAACAAAAGGTTATAGACTTTAGAGATAAGTTTATGAGCTCTTGCGATGGACATGCTACTGATAGAATTATGAAGTTGGTTTTTGGAGAAAGGTGATATTATGATTTCCGTAATTATTCCCTCATATAATTCAGGTAAATATGTAATTAAGGCGGTTACATCAGCCTTAAACCAGAATGTTGAAAAAGAAATAATTGTGATTGATGATTGTTCTACAGATTCATCTATAGAGTTTTTGGTTAAGTATTTCGAGAAAGATTTTATACCAAGAAACGAGAAAGTGTCACAGACAGTTTATGACGGTACAGCTGAGGTTATTTTATATTGGCAGGGGAAGATAAATGATAATACACTTTCAGTATATAAAAATCTCACCAATCAAGGAGTTGCAACTACAAGAAATATTGGAGTTAAATTAGCAAAGGGTGATTATATTGCACTTTTGGATGCTGATGACTGGTGGGAGGAGGATAAGCTAGAAAGACAGCTTAGTGCTTTGGAGAAAAATAATGCAGTACTTTGTAATACTGCAAGAGATATAACCAACCACGACGGTACTCCAACAGGCCTTATTATTCATACCCCAAAGGTTATATCATTAAAAAAATTAGAACATACTAATTATATTAACTGTTCCTCTGTTTTAATAAAAAGAGAAGCACTCCTCAGATTTCCTATGGAACATAGTGATGCTCATGAAGATTATCTTACCTGGCTTCGGGTACTAAGAGAATATGGAGATGTAATTGGTATAGACGAACCTCTTATGAAATATAGATTGTCCATAGGTGGAAAATCAAGAAATAAGCTAGTTGCTGCAAAAATGACATACAAAACCTATTGTTATGCGGGATATGGCAAAATTAAATCAGCCATAATGATGATAGCATATACATATAACGGTTTTAAAAAGTATAAAAAGTAAAAAAAAAAGATAATTCAATATTTAAATTGAATTATCTTTTTTTTTTATAGCTGGTATCCATTTTTTATTAATAGATTTCTTGCTGTGTCGATAGAGTCTTCACCTTCTTTGTTTTTTACAGGGGCAAATTCTTTTTCTCGCTCAACCTCAAATACGAGACAATCATCCATCTCGTGGATTAAGTCTAATGCCAAAGTTTCAAATTTGTATGCGTTAGGTGAAGCTGGTGTAATGATATTTCCAGTTTCATCCATATATGGAACAACCTTTTTAACAACGTGTAAAGGCATTTTTAAATCCAAAGTTTCTTTTAATCTGTGTATAGGGAAGAG
>JAGAKD010000033.1 GCA_017625815.1 Lachnospiraceae bacterium
AGAGCAGCTGATTTGTAATCAGCAGGTTATCGGTTCGAGTCCGATCATCGGCTTTTTTATTATAATTTAATACAGGATTTCGGACCTTTAGCTCAGTTGGTTAGAGCATCCGGCTCATAACCGGACGGTCCCGGGTTCGAGTCCCCGAACGTCCACTATATATTTGGCCCGGTGGCTCAGCTGGTTAGAGCGCCGCCCTGTCACGGCGGAGGTCGAGGGTTCGAACCCCTTCCGGGTCGCTAAACAATTGTTGACAAAGAAGCAAATTCTTGTTAACGTTCATATTGTTAAAAATTTGCCGGCGTGGCGGAACTGGCAGACGCACAGGACTTAAAATCCTGCGGGACTAATCTCCCGTACCGGTTCGATTCCGGTCGCCGGCATGAAAACCATCGTACAAGTACGGTGGTTTTTTGCATATTACGGAAACATTTAATCTTTTATTATACTAGTTTCTAATTAACAAGAGGCTGATTGTTATGATATAATTAAATTGTATGTAATGCCGTTATGTATGTAGAATAAGGGGTGGTAGGTATGGAACAGACAACACAGGAGTTGCTAGTTTTGTATGTAGATAAGATAAAAGATATATTTGGTGAACATTTGAAGAGAATAATTTTGTATGGTTCATATGCTAGGGGAGATTATCATTTAGATTCTGATGTGGATATTATGATTTTACTTGATATTTCAGATGGAGATATAAAAACATATTTTGACGAACTTAATGATGCGACGTTTAATTTTAATATGGATAATGATTTGGATATTAAGCCAATAGCAAAGAGTGAAGAACATTTTAAAAAATGGGTAGACGAATATCCGTTTTATGCAAATGTACAGAAAGAGGGGGTTGACTTGTATGGAGCAGCCTAAAAAGACTGGGACAAAACAAGAACTTGCCCTATATAGGCTTCAATCTGCAAGAGAAACATTGTTGGATGCAAAGTCATTGTTAAAAAATGGTTCTTTTAAAAGCGCGAATAATAGAGCATTTTATGTTATATTTTATTCAATCAATGCTATACATGCGTTAAATGGATTAGCGTATAAAAGACATAAAGATGCAATAGCAAACTTTAACAAGGAGTATGTAAAAACAGGAGTGTTTCCTCGTGAAATAGGAAGAAAGATAGCAAAAGCTGAATTAATTAGACATGCTAGTGATTATGATGATTTTTATATAGCAACCAAGGATGAAGCAAAAGAACAAGTACAGGTTGCTGAAGAATTTTTAGGTATGGTTGAAAAATATTGTAATGAAATTTTGCGTACGATATAATGAGCGTAATTAAAGAAGAAACTATATACAGAAGTGTTCATAGCCAAAGCCCCAGAGTACCAGCTCTGGGGCTTTTGATTTATTGGTATATCAAACTTTTTTTTACTCACTTACCGATGGCAAATTTCCTAAATTATTATCTTCTGTTCCATCAGGTAAGGATTTTAAATATTCTGAATCTTTTCTGTGGGCGATACCCACACCTTGAATATCCCCGGCCTTTGCCATATTTACACCCTGTTCCTTGGATACTTTAGAACCGTCGGAAAGCTGGTAGCCAGTAACACGACCACTAGATTTGACTAATCCAACAATCTCTTTTGCATCGGCTTTTGGTGTTGGTACTTCATCAAGAGCAGCATATGCAATCTCTGAACCAAATTCATTCTTGTTATTGTTCATAATATTCTCCTCAATAATTAATTCGTATAATTATAGTATTTGAATAAATTAAAACAATATACGAAGGATAGCACAAAATAATATAATTATAGTGTTTGATCATCGGGGGATGGAATATATTCAAGAATGTGCTCAATTTTACAATTAAGAATTCTACATAAGTCATTTAGTGTAGTGGTATTCATAGGTTTATCTTTACGTAGTTTGTCTATTGTAGCACTGGAGATGTGATGATTATTGATTAATGTATATGTTGTTTCTGTTGATTGGTACAAAGTATTCCAAAATGGCTTATATGAAATCATCTCACACCTCCTTAACATTATATTATTAGCCTACAATATAGTTTTATTCTTGACTATAGTTACGAAAATGACTATAATGTAATAGAGACGCAAGATATATAATGTAAAGTGCTTGCAAAAAAATAGAAATATATACTAAACGTAAGAAGGCTGAGGTGAAATATAAAGATGGAAATGGTAGGACAGATATTTGCTTATTTTTTGGTTGCATTTTTGATTGTGAAGTTTTTGGTTGCAAAAAATTATTACAAAAAGCATAATCAAAAAATGGGACCTGTGAGATTTATAATTTGGCTATTGGTTTTAGCTGTCATATTGGCACTTGCAGCATTAAGTGCATAACTGATTTAATAAAGTAATATAAAAATTTTACGAAACGGTTTGACATTACATAATGTAATATTAAACCGTTTTATTTTGTGTTTTAAGTTAAAAAAACATTGTACCAATTTTAATTTAAAGGTATACTAAAATAGATGAAGTATTTTCTTTTGCCCGGGGGTAAGGTATGTATAGATTTATGGATAGTGAAGAACTAGAGATTAATCAGATAAATAATTTAAAAATGATACATATATATGATTTGACAGGTGTAAATGCCATGGCGGTATACTATGACGATAACAAGCAGAAAAACCTTTGTGTTATGGATAAGCATTACAATCTGTTGGTTCAGCGTGTTTTAGAGCTTTATTCTAGAAGTGAGCAAAAGGATGCTATTATGATGGATCCTTCAACAAAGACACTGATAGAAGAAGCTTGTAAAGGTATAGGGGATAACATTTCACCTATAACCAGATTAGGAAAAAAATATTCTGATTGTGATGGGGAAGACATTCCTAGATATAACAAAGATACATATATTAGAACAGCAACTATACCAATAATAAAATATTATCTAAGGGAATTATATTCTATGCTAGATATGGAGATAGAATTTAAAGAAGATGTTTTAGGTTGGCAGGGGAATACTGTACTTACAGCTAAGACTAGCAAGGATGAAAGGAAAATGCCTGTAAAGTATAGCTTTGAGAATAACACAAGCTTTAGTGTTACAGTGGGTAATTTTCTAAAAGAAAAATGCAACATTACATTTTATATTAGTTATAAAGCTCAGTCTCTTGAAGTCTCATTTACAAGCGAGGATGCAGCAATCCAGGGAGACAGCTTATATACATTAAGTCATAGTGTGGGTACATCAAAAACTAGTATAAGAGTAAATGATGTAACTGTATACTATGAGGAATTGCCCGTATTAGGTACAGATATAGATACAACTAAGCAGGACTATTACAACAAATTATTAGATATAGATTTGTCCACCACTAGGGTATATGAGTTACCATGGAAAGCATATCATTTTTCTAGTTTACAACAAACTGAGACTGACAATATATGTCGAACAGATTTTAACACAGGCTATATAGATAGCAACGCTCAGGTTATATTTGCGAGACAATATGCTTGGAGCGATATAGTCAATAAGCAAACCGGACTTAACATCAAAACTAGTGGTGTAATGATGGAGAGAGTTGTACCTGACAAGGCTGAAGGCTTATTACAAACAGCATTTTTACCAGTTGGTTATTATTCAGCATGGGATTATAAGAATAGATTAGAGAATAAGTATTTTTATGAAGAGATAAAGGAGAAGTAATATGGGTTTTTTTGATAGATTTGAAAATAAGCCAAAGGATTATAATTGTATGACTAGATTAGGTCAGCTTGTTACAGAGTTAGAGAGTATGTATTCTGCATCGGTTCAGAAGAAGTTTCTTAACCACGTTGAAGGTATAAAGATGAATCCTCAGGCGGCAGTTATAAAGCCTATGGAGCTTTTTGTGGATACAGTGGAAGCCATACTTGCCAATCGAACTAATTTCAATACGGACAATCATATGAACATTATGAGAAAGGCAGAAACTGTATATAATGCCATTTTCACTTACGGAGAAAAAACGCCAGATTATGATTTACTCAGATTTATATATTTGGAGTGCTTTGAGGAGTATGGTATTATAGCCAGAAATCTTTTTAATTCAGAGTTGTTTGATACATTTAAGAACAAGCATAATTATATTGCCTTTATGAAGACTATGCTTGGAGATATGAAGTCTCAGGATGTAATGTATGATATTGTTCAGTATGCAAACAGAGTAAGATATTTATTTGTGGACGATGATTTATACACTGCAAATCTAAAGTATGTTGCAAGTAGAATGCTTACATCAGGAGATAGACCACTTATTGCTGATTATGAGGCAATCAAGGTTGAGAGAATGTCTGGCTATTACAATGTGAGTGAAGCTGATATTGTAAAAACTGAACAGCAGTTAGTAGAGGCAACAGCATTGCTTAAGCAGAGCGTTGATACCTTAACTCAGATGGATTTGAAGACAGCTCAGATGAATAGAATTATGAAGGATACCACTTCTGCTATTGAAAATATAAGCAAGCGTGAAACGGATATTATTTCAGCTAAGGCAAAGACTGCAAAGGAAGATATTAATGCGGCATACAATGGTTTCTTAGAGGAGCAAAGACAGGAGGTTATCTTGCAAAAGGATGTGCTTCTTGACCAGATATTTAAAGAGTCAGAGACTAAGCTTAATGAGCTTCGTCATATGTCAAGAGCTATAACTGCTACAGCCGCATCAGAGCTTTCTCGTATCAACTCAGAAACATCAAATGCTATCGATAAGATAAGTACATATATGAACAATGAGGATATGGAAAAAGCTCTTTCTATGGCAGAACAAAATGAAGCATTATTAAGCAAGATAAATAAGCTAGAGATTTTAAATGATAAGAACATAGCTATATTAGAGAAGAACCTTGATGAGGAAAGAAATGCGACTCAGGCAGCTAATATTACCTATGCTAGTGTACCTAGTGCACAAGGTGTATATAGTACCCCAACAGTGGCACTTCCAGAGGCAAATCCGGGAGTTATACCAGAGGTAAATCCACTTCTTGATACTTCAGTTCCATTCGAGCAGAGATTTAAGATTGTTATGGATGAAAAGAAGAGAAGGGAAGAAGCGGGAGAGCATTTCCACAAGATGTTTGATGACGTGGTTATTGCACTTATGGAGGATGCAAATCCATATATGATTGGACCTTCAGGTTGTGGTAAAACATATATGGTTAAGCAGATAGCATCCATTCTCAATATGGATTTTGTTGATATAGGATATATCAACGAAGAATATGATATATTAGGCTTCCAGACTGCGACAGGAGGTTACAGCACCCCTAATTTCTATCGTTGCTACAAGTATGGAATTATTGCATTTTGTGATGAACTTGACAATGGTAATAGCCGAGCAACAGTTAAGCTTAATTCATTCCTGTCAAATAACAAGGATGCAAGCTACAATTTCCCTAATGGAGAAAATGTTAAGCGTCACAATAACTTTAGAATTATTGCAGCAGGTAATACAGCTGGAAATGGTGCAGACGCCAATTATAACACTAGAGAGAAGATTGAAGAGTCTGTACAGCAGAGATTTATGCCAGTGTACGTGGGCTATGATAATTATGTTGAGGGAAAGATACTGGCAGACTACCCAGAATGGTACGAGTTTATTGTATTATTCCGTGATGGAACAGATAATTGGGGCAGTATGAATGATACTGCGGCGGCTGGTATTATTACAACCAGAGATACAGCAAAAATTAAGAGATATTTGGATAACAAGAGCTTTGATATGGGCAAGATATTAGATTACGAGTTTATACAGACAAAGGATATGGAATATCTTGCATTCCTAGTTAGTCATATGAAGGGCAAGCTTACAGAATATCCAAAGGCAACTAAAATATTTGCATTATTTGAGGAGAAGGTAAATGAGCTTAGAGAACGAGGCGGCAGAAGGTAGTGTTCAAATTTCATACGGTATTAGTGAAGAAACATGCCCTTATTTTAAGATACAGGACAGAGGAAATTTAACTATATATAAAATCAATTTCAAGTCCTTGAGCACACTGCATTTATTTTTATCAGGTAATCCAGCGGTTAATAACCATACATTTTATACTCAGAGAAGTATTATAGGAAGTGAAAAATTTGCAGGTGAACCATTAGAAGAAGCTATCAAGTATCTTGTGGGTGGATACCTTAAGGATTTTGAGATGTTTGTAAAACTTAAAAAAGAGATAGATAAGGTTACTGTCAAGTTTGTAAGGGGACGAAAGGTTAGAACCTCCGTAGTAGGCTCTAGACCAAATGTGCCAGCCTTTATTGCTGGTGCACCTAAGACTATGTATCGAATGGATAGGGTGAAGGAAAAGAAATTCATAGATATATATGTCAATCTAGCTTACACCAACAGTACAACTGAGGACCAGATTAGAAACAGAGGAATACTTATCCTTAATTTGGTAAAGCTGTTAGAGAACAATGACTATGGGGTTAACCTAAAGGTATTTGAGGCTTGTATGGTAGAGGGAGAAGCATTTTGTGCAACTGTTGGTCTTAAACAGCCAGATGAACTTCTCAATGAAAAGAAATGCTATTTCCCTATGTGTGGAAAAGAGTTCCTTAGAAGAATTATGGCGAGAGTGAAAGAGTCTATACCTTTTAAGGAAAATTGGCATATGAGCT
>JAGAKD010000034.1 GCA_017625815.1 Lachnospiraceae bacterium
GTTGATGATAGATTATATAAATTATTTGATTTCGACTGGGGAGTAATCGAGATATTATAGGAGGTAGTTTATGCAAGTACCAAAGGATTATATAGCGTGCAATATAGAATATTTCACGCTAGTTAAAGATGTTATTGTGATGAAAGATAATAACATAGAACATTTTAAGTGTAAAAATATTGACTTTTTACCAAAATTAATGTATAATATAAGTATAGATAAAGATATTAAAGATATAATAATTAGTGGTCAAAGAGATATAGCAGATAAAATTGCTAGTCAGATAATGAGTATGGAAGTACATCAATACAATACTAATAATATAAAAGTAACTATAATATAAATTTAAAGGATTAAAAGGAGATAATTAATTATGAGTAGATATTTAATAAAAACAACAGATGTATACAGAGTGGACACTTTAGCTGAGGTTGAACAATTCCACAGTGAATTAAAGAGTGATGCTAACTTTGAGTTAGACAGCTTTGGATATAAGCAAAAGCAAGTTAAACAAAAAGGCGAAATAATAGACGAGTATTGTTTAGTAACAGTGAAAAAAATATTTAACTGTGAAAAAGAGCCAATGTCTAATATAGATATAGCTTATGAAAAAGAAAGTTTATTTTAATATAAATATAGAGGACAAAAGGAGAATATGAATTATGTTTAAATTTGAAAAAGTATCAAGATTTGAAGGTGTTGATATAGCTGCACCAATAAGAAAAACTGAAAATTCTGCATGTTATGATATGGTTGCAGCAGAAGATACAATAATCCAACCATATTTAGCTTCAGTAAATGTTTTAGGACAAATAGTACAACAAGAAAGATTAAACCAAGAGGTTATTGGCGCAGTACAAAAAGTAATTGAAAATCAAGGTGAAGATGCTGCCGACCAAATGATAAATTCAATAATGACTTGCTCGCTAGATGAGATTAGTGAATTAACAAAGATTACGGGTATAAGACCTGCTCTTGTGTCGACTGGACATAAGGCTTATATGGATAAAGGATATTCTTTAGACTTGTATGTAAGAAGTTCTTCTCCATTAAAGTATTGGTTAATAATGGCTAACTCAACTGGCATCATAGACGCAGATTATGTTGACAATAAGGATAATGAAGGAGAAATATTCTTCCAGTTAATTAACTTATTACCATTCCCAATAAAAATAAAGAAGGGTGAAATAATAGGTCAGGCTAAATTTGTTAAGTATGAAACTACTGATGATGACGATAAACAAGAAAAGTCTATTAGAGTTGGTGGATTTGGTTCAACTTCCGAAGAAGAAGAAATAATAGAAACAATTATTCCAGAGATAATAGAGGAAGAAGTATGCTAATAGCTTTTGACCAAGCTCTGAATACTACTGGGTATGCCGTTTTTAATAGAAAAGATGGCAACCTGGTTGCTTATGATAAGTTTACTACCGAAAGCGTAGATGAGGAGTATAAGTTAAGAGAAATCAGAAATAAGGTATTGGAATTAATAGATAAATATAAGCCAACTAAGATAGCAATAGAAGAAATACAGCTACAACAAATTCCAGGAACTACTGCACATGGAAATGTTGAAACATTTAAAAAGTTAGCACACGTACAAGGTGTGTTATATGAGGTTATAGCTGAGAAAGAAATACCTTTTGAGGTTGTTCCTTCGGTGACTTGGAAATCTCATTGTGGGATTAAGGGAAGGGTAAGAGCAGAACAGAAAAGAAATGCTCAAGCATTTGTTTTAGAATATTATGGCGTAAAGGCGATACAAGATATATGTGATGCGATTTGCATTGGGAAATATTCACTAACAGACAAGAAACCCGTTCTTAATGAAGGAATAAATTGGGAGTAAGCATTATAGCTTACTCCCAATTTTTTTTATTTCCTCTTCTAATTGAGTTTGTCTATCCTCAATTCTATCTAAACGATTAGTGTGTAGCATTTGTATGTTAGTAAGTTTATCAAGCATTTCTTTGTTATGTCGCGACATTGTAATGGATTGAGTTAGTAAATCCTTTTGTTGTATCATAATAACCTCTTGCTTCTCTATTATTTGATACATTCTTTCTTCTCTCTCTTTAAAATTAACTCTGTCGTTTTCTTCTCTTCTAGTAACATAATCAAAAAAGTTCTTACCTAGTATATAAGCTGTTACACACCATATTCCCGTTTGAGATATTAACTGCATAAAGTTTTCATTCATATTGCAATTCCTCCTATAAATTACTACAATCTATTTGTAGCCCTTACAGCAGAGATTGACATAGCTCCTTCATGACTCAAAGGTAAAGATATATTTCTAATTATATACTCCCCATATATATTAGAACGACTATCTTCAACTTCTATTCTAGTGTTTGGTTCAAGATAATACATTGGCATTGCACTTATGTTTATTGACTCATTGTATGACGTATGCTGAAAAATTAAATCTCTAATAACACTAAAAGCGTCTTTGCCAACCGCTGCGTACTCATATAAATCTCTTTGACTCACAACCAAAAATGACTGCCCTATAGAGTTAAGATGGTCTATATATTCTTGCCTTTCCTTAATCTCTTGCTGAGTTGCTGTGGAAGGTAACATTTCTAAAATTATATGGTCTGGAGTTGGAGGTCGATAAAGCATTGTTACATCTTTGTCTGTAACTGCTTTAGTTCTTCTTCCTATTGTTTTTATCGAAAATTTACCAAGTTCGCTATTTGTATCTATAAAATCTAAATAATAGTCCATACTAGCACTGTCTATATTCTTCCACTGATTATTTTCTAAGTCGTATATTTTAGGTATCTCATTTGCGAGTTCTCTATAATAGTAACCAGCGTCTCTTGCTTGCGCCTGTGCCTGTTCTCCATATTTATATAGATATACTTGCCAAGGAATATTACCATAAGATTCTGGAACTTGTGGAATATCATCAATAGCAACATGGTATCTAATAGGGACTTCAGCACCAGCGGCAGTTTTTCTACTACCCCAAACTATAAAATCATTTTTAATATTTTGATAGTTTGGACTATTTGAATACGATATTATTATATCACTATCTTTAAATGAATGTGCCAAATGGCCTTCTCCGAAGTTTACTTCATAATTACCTCCTTCTAAGTGAGTAATAGGTGTATAGCTTGTATTCAAATAGTTTTTTATTTCTTGGAAAATAAAGTTTCCATGAACATCATAGTAATACTCAAAATTTCCCAATACATTTTTTACTGAGTCTAAGATTGAAGTAACTGGCTCCCCAGCTTGTTTTATCAATTCACCTGGATATCTAAACGGTACATAATCATAACCTGCTAATTCTCCTGGCTCAACCTTTCTATAATATGATTGTCCCTCTGCAACTTCATTGTTATTTATATCATAGTATAGAGTTTTATTACCCATATACCTTAGCACTTTCTTGCCATTTATTGGGACATCATTTATCATTATTTTTCCTGGGTCTTGTCCTCCAAATTCTATTACAGACTCTCTTATTATATCATATAATAGAGAGGGTTTTACAGTTGTACTTCCATCAGCATTTCTAATATACTTTTCGTGTAGAACTACTGGGGCTGGAAGTGTTCCACCAACCTCTCCATTTAATAAACACATTTTATCTTTTCCATTAATGCTAATATTTCCTCCATTGGCGCTATTGTTAATACTAGAAGTAGTCATCACAAATACACCCAAAGGAAACCATATTTTTTCTCCATAGTGAGAGTATTCACTTAAAGAGTTTGTATATCCAATATACAATTTAAACTTTTTGTTTAAAGACAATATATTGTCAATATTAGTTATGTCATAAGTTTCTTCATCTGCTAACATAGAGAAGGAACAAGTCCTTCTCATTGAACTAGCACCATCAATAGAAAGAGTTCCTGTTATACACTTTCCTTGAATTTCTTGTATTGGATTTTCATTAAAATCTAGCAATTCAATTTTAAGGAATTGTTCTTTAACCTTTAAACTTTGAAACTCTTTAAGGAATTGACTATCATTTAGATGCTCATAAGTAAATGTTTCAAATAACATTAAAAGAACCTACCTTTCTTGAATTTTATATTTTTCACAAGTATTAAGATTAAACTCGTCAATCTCTACTACATTACAACTAAAATCATATATTAGACGACCTAGTTGTTGATTTGGTGTTAAATTTACGTCCATTATTCTAACCATCATACAACCCTCGGTTGGAGATTTAAACAATTTTGGTTTTCCATCTTGTAAAAATTCAACCACTTTATCTCTAAACTCTCTTTCTAATATAGAATTATTATATGGGTTTAATCCATTCTCTCTATATATAGCTTCATATAACATAGAGTTGCTGTGATATCCTTCAACTTCCGCAAACTCATCTTCTACGAATAACTCTCCTCTTGGGGCAAATTCTTCTGTTGTGTCCATGAAATGAGTTATAGTTCCACTTAAAGGAAATTCTTTATAGTGAACATTTCCATTTCTAGTTATATAAGGATACTTAGAACCAAGAGTCTCAGTTCTACTTTCTCTTATATTGGTTTTTACTGAGGATACTGCTGGATTAAATCTAATCTTTAATTGCTTTCCATCTTCTCCAACTAAGAATATGTCTTCATATACTACGTGAGTGTTAGCACCCTTGTATAAGCTACCTCTCTTGCCATTTGATATTGGTTGTAATCCATATCTATATAGAACACCACTCTCGACACATTTGTCCGCAAAGGTATAGTTGAAGTCTTCGTCTACAGCACCCTTAACATTTTCAATTAAAACAACATCTTCCCACTGAGTAAAAGCTTTTCTATTAGAAGTTCTTCTAACTATTATTGAGTCTACTTCATTTCCTGCAAATGATAGTGGCCCAGCCTCTAAGTCACCATTAAACATAGCATATAATTCTGTGCCTAGTGACCAGTCGTTTCTAATTGGGTTTAAAGGAAGATTGTTTGGATTTGGTAGAATGTCGGTTACAGTTATTGCTCCATTAACATCTTTATTGGTTTCTACGAAGCTACTATCTATCTTTAAGGAGTTAATAGTGCAGTCGCTTACAATCGCTTCATTCATATAAGTTGAAGGCATTAGAGAACCAGCATCTCTAATTGCCAGCACATGATTAAAAGATAAAGCCATTATCTTCTAGCTCCTGTGTTATACCATATAAACTTTCTGCCTTGAGGATTAGCTGGTTTTGTGTTAGAAACTACAATCCCTTCAGTGGCATCTGTGTAATCAAGAGTCTCTATGACTCCTTCCTGTAACTTTTCTCTATACACACTATTCATTGGAATTGGATATGAGCTTGGAGATTGAGAATATGTTTGCTCTAATTGTCCCATAAATCTATCTATCTCTGTAATAGCTTCATTCATTGCACTATCCATAGCTTCTGCTTTTTTCTTTATATCACTATACATAAAGGTAATGATATAAGATTGCATTTTTTGTAATGCACCTACCATTAAATTGTAATCATCATCAGTAAGTACAAACTCTCTTATTTGTCCCGTTAAATTTTCTAGACGTTGCATATCTCCAGATTGCGTTTGTCCGCCCATTATTCTAGCTAATATTTCATAATATTCCTTCATTTGGGTATTTAATTCTGATTGTTGTGCAGTTTGATAATTTAAAACTTTAAAGTTATCTCTATCTAAAGGAAACGCACTTGGATTAGCTGGGTTTATTGCGCTTGGCTTTGATAGTACTACATCTTCAACTTTTTGAGTAGTTTTTGGAATATAATCCACTCTAGGCATATTTGCCATATCTCATTCCTCCTTTTATTTCCTATAAGTTTTTTGAACATTTAGGCTCATTAAGCCTTCCTCCTCTTTTAAGAATATATAATATTCTTGCTGTGGAACTATTTCATCTTTAGTTCTATATACTCTATTTTGAGATAACAATACTCTCTCTTTTCCATTGTCTCTAGCAACAACTTCTTTTCTAGCTATGATTCTCCATTCAAAATCTTTTGCTTGTTCTATGATTGTTCCATCATTTTTCATTAAAGGGTAGCCCCCATTTAAGTCAATCTTTAAAGCACATAATTTAATTCTTGTGCTATATTCAACATCTCCATCTTTTTGAGTATTGTATTTAACGGTTATAAATGGATTGTTGTAAGCACTTTTAATGTTGGTGTGTACCTGGTCTATTTTTACCTTTGTTTGAATTATCCACTTTCCTTCATCTGTAATCATAGTAAAGTTTTTATTAGTGTATATATCTCCCTTAATTACAGCATGTGATGCAGTTAAATAAGGCTCACTAGACATAGCTGGGTCATCTGATATATAAGATATTTGCGTGGAACTTGAAGGCTTCATTAATATTTGCTTAGCATTAATTGTAAGTTCTATTAAACCTTCATCTGCCTTATCTTCTGCGCTGATAGTGTTAAATAACTCTAATACAGGATACTCTCCTCTTACTTGATAATAAATAGTTCTCGCAAATAGATTCTTAGTTCTTATACTAAGCGCCACGACATACTCTTTTCCTTGTGCTAAATCTTTATCAAATACTTGGGTAATAGTAGGCTTCTCATATGCTCCTATTGCTCTATCTCCACTTGTAGCGTATAATTTCCACGTACTTTTATCCGAATAAGTTTTATACTCAAATATGTCCATTCTATACATTGAAAGTGTTTCAGCTTTATTCGTGTCTTGTGGCTCATAAAAACCAACAAAAGAATAACCAGATGAGTTAATACTATTTATTTTACCACTATCCAATCCTTGTATTCCAAATCTTGGAGGGTGTATAGGCATTACAGTAGTTACAACAGACCATTCTGAGAAATAGTCTAAATTGTCTTTTAGCCACTGATTCATTGCTGTTCCTTTTATATTGCTTGGCATGGCAGAAGCTTTTGTACTAACTGCTCGTATTTGAATTTTATATGGAGTATCTAGTTGAGTAAAGATACTCTTATTTATTGTAAAGTAATAATACTTTTTATCATTATCATACGATATTTCATTAGGTTTAATAATCATCATATCAAATGGATAGTCGGTAAGATTTAAGATGCTTCTATTTGTATCCATTTTAACTATTGAAACATGTAAACTGTGTATCTCCGAATATGCGTTTGCTATTGAAGGCTTAAAATAAAATTTTAAGTTTGTGGTAACTCCATCAAAAGCTGGTAGATAACTAGGAACAATAGGTGGATAAATCGTTTTTATCGTAGCCATATTGCACCTCCTATATAGAAGTTATATACCAAGATAGTTTAGCATCGACCGGTCCAAGCTTATTGAAGTTTATTCTTATACTTGAGTTATCTGAAAGAGGGTCTTTCACAAAAGTCATAGTCTTATCGCTCGAAGATATTACATAGCTTTCACTTATTATTTTTTCATTAATAGGTTGCGGAGGGTTTATAACAACAGTATTAAGACCAGTTAATGACACTTCTCCGTGCATATATGTTATAGGCCCAACTGCCACAACATTATCTCCTATCTTTTGAGCATAGCTTTGTAATTCAGTTTCTATAGCCTCTTGAACTTTTTCGCCAGTCCATAAAGATTGTTCATCATAATTGTCTACTTTATAGCCACCTACATTATCAGCTCCGCCACTAAAATTACCTTGGCTATCTATATAAGATTTAGTCAAATTATTAGCCTTAAACTCAAATACATTAGAAGATGTATCTTTAACATTAGAGAATACCACATCTCCTTCTAACTTATTGTGTAAGTGAGAGTTGTCTACTATTTGTAGATTTACCTCTTGAGTTTCTCCATTTCCAATAAGATTAACAGTTCCTTTAGCACCACCTTCAAAGTTTAGTGTTATAGGATTTTTTAATCTGGTAGCAGATGCTGCATTTCCTGTTATGCTAGTTGGAAGAAATCCATCTTTATCCATTTTTAATACTTTATAGGCAACAGGTGATGAAACTAATTCATCTTTAGAAACCATCTTATTTATTTCATCTTTTATTCTTGAAGAAGTCCATAAAGAGTTTATATCAATAGCATTATCATTAACACTCTTTCCATCTATTAAGTCTGCGTCAAGCCCACTTCCTGTTCCATCTACTGTCTTTAATGCTCTTAATATGTTATCTGCTAATAAGGCATTATCTATTAAGTTTATTTTATCTACTAGACTATTTAGTCCTTTTCTTGCATCTATAATTTCTTTTGATTTGTTATTCCAGTCAGTTATATCAACCATTTTTGGTACTCTATATATTGAACCAGGTATTACAAAATCTGCATCTGTTTCTGGGTGTAATACTGTTTCCGTTCCAGTTTGATTGACATCAATTATTTGCATAAATTTAGCCATAAGCTATTACCTCCTTTTCTTCTCTTGAAATTTTAAAGTTTATTCCTTTATTTTTATGATGTTTGACCAAATAGAAAAAAAGCCACCCTAGGCAATAGGGCGGCTTTCTTCTTTCTTGATTTCCTCATCAAGCATTTCTTGTAATTCATCTACTGCTGTTTCTATCCATATATCCAATAGTTTTTCACTAACAAATATTTTCACATAGAAAGGTAGTACGCAATAAACTTTCCTTACAACGAAATCGTATTTCAAATCTCCTGTTCCACTACCAAGTCTTAATTCAGCTTCACAAACTAATCCTTGAACTATTCTATAAATTTCAACTTTCTTATTGCTTTTGTATAAAATGAATACATATACAATAGCAACAACTAACATAGAAAGTAAAAAGTAAAACATTATATTGTCCATACAAATTCCTCCTTATAAATAAAAAAATGGAGGTGGATTTTACTCCACCTCCATTTTATAATATCCTATTGTTGATTGCAGTTAATTACACCTGGAGGGCATCCAAAGTAACTAGCCACATAATCTTTTAAAACTTGAGTTTGTGCTTGTTGAGAATTTTGGAATTGAGATATTTCTAATTCTCTTTGAAGA
>JAGAKD010000035.1 GCA_017625815.1 Lachnospiraceae bacterium
CCATAATATCTCTAAGCTTAGAATCTGGATTATACTCCCAAGCTGGATAATCACCCTTTAGCTCAACTTTACCGCCAAGAATGCTCATCACTGTTTCTACTCTATCTGTAAGCTCACTTTTCTCACTTCCTACGCTACTTCTAACTGAAAAATGAAGCTTAACTGTGTTCTCATTAGTTTTAAGAACTCCCATATTAAGCGAAGTCTGCACAAGTCCTTCTATCTCAGAATGCATCTTTAAAACGCCATTAGGAAGACTTCTTAATGCACATATAAGTCTTTCTGTAGAGTCCTTTGTCATAACCTTTTGGCTTGATGCAGCTTCTTCAAAGGTTACGCTTATATCTTTATCTGTAGTTCTGTACTCTGATGCAAGAACTCCTTGCATATGCTGGATGTATTTTTTGATAGCATCCATATCTTCATTAGCTGATATAGCTACTGTTGCTACGGTTTCTCTTGGAATAGCATTGTCCTTTAATCCACCATTTGAATCAATTATTCTCATATCTGCAAGCTTATCTATACCTGCTAAAATTCTTCCCATAACCATATTAGAGTTGGCACCCTGCTTGTGTATCTCAACACCAGAGTGTCCTCCAGCTATACCAGATACAGCTATAGAATATACATTGTAATCCTTATTATCCTCATAGGATATAGGCAATTCACATTCTGCAGTTACACCACCTGCACAGCTAACAAGAATAATTCCCTCATCTTCTGAGTCTATATTTAAGAAAATTTTGCCCTTTAAAGGTGAACAATCTAAATATCCAGCTCCGAGTAGTCCTATCTCCTCATCAACTGTAATAACTACTTCAAGAGGGGGGTGCTGTATAGAGCCATCCTTATTATCCAATATGGCCAACGCATAGGCTACTGCAATACCATCGTCACCACCAAGGGTAGTTCCTTTGGCATATACATATCCATCCCCTACTGCAAGTCTAAGACCTTCCTCGGTAAAATCGATATCGCAATCCTTGTCCTTCTCACATACCATATCCATATGTCCCTGAATAATTACTGGTGCAGAGTTTTCATATCCCTTAGTTCCATCCTTAAAAATAATCACATTATTATATTCATCTTGAATGTATCTAAGGTTTCTTTCCTTTGCAAAAGAAACTAAATAATCACTTATTTTTTTTGTATTACCTGAGCCATGTGGAATTCCACATATCTCTTCAAAATACTTAAAAACCTCTATTGGTTCTATTCCATTTAAAACTGACATAAATATCTCCTTAATTATTCTTTTAACACGCCTTCCGCCAAACTGTTAAAATCTCTTATAATAGTTTCTCTATCTGCTTCCTTAAGCATATGTGCCGGTACATCAGTTAATACTTCTTTTAGACTTCTATGAGCCGTATACATATAATTATTTTCTATGTTTCCTCTATCAAGCTCATATCTATCCCACATCTTATATGCTAATTCTAATAATTCTTTGTTCTCATAAATAGTCTTGATTGAACTATCTGAACTATAGCTGTATGGAGATTTTGCCTTTAGGTATACTCTTATACGGCTTATCTCATCTTCCTCTGAAGAAGACGTGGATATTATTATATCATAAAATCCTTCCTCGGCAAACCAACCATCCAAATTATTATCAAAGGATGCAAAATCCTCTACTGATAATGTAAAATCAACATCCCTAGCTTCTCCCTTTTGGCAGCTTACCTTCTTAAAAGCCTTAAGCTCCTTTATAGGCTTGGAAATTGATGATACTGGGTCACTGACATATATCTGTATTACCTGGCTACCATCATAATCACCCACATTAGATACATTTACACTTAATTCTATTGTATCTGTAAATGCTGGTACGTCTGCTACATATCCTGCATCACAAACAAGATTAGTTGCCTCTATATTAAAGCTTGTATATGAAAGACCATAACCAAAAGGATACTTTGGCACAATATCCTTCTTGTCGTAATATCTGTATCCAACGTATATTCCTTCACCATAATTTACTTCCCAACCATCACCAGGGAAATTAAGATAGGTCGGCGTATCCTCATATCTCTTAGGGAAGGTAATAGGAAGTTTACCTGATGGGTTTAAATCTCCTACTATAATATCCGCCATAGCTTTTGCACCTTGCATTCCCGGAAGGAACATACACCAAACAGCTTTAAGATACGGACTATCAAAGCTCATATCAACTGGTCCGCAAGTATTTAATATAAGCGCATAGGTATCCTGAAGGTTATTAATAATGTTCAAATCATCTTCAGAAAGCATAAGATTCTTTCTGTCATTACCTTCCATTCCGCCTTGGCTACATACCATTATAATTATACTCTTGTCGTCTTCAAAGCCGTCTGCCATCTTATATGCACATATCTGATTATAATCATTGGCTATAACAACACTGCCAACACCAAGCTTATTTTCTAACTCTTTAAACAAGTTACCTGTTCTATTGGTTGTTATACCTGCACTTCCAACACCGCACTCAAGAAGCTTCTTCGCTCCTGAGCCTGCTAATATAATCTTCTTATCTGATAAAAGAGGAAATACTCCTTCATTTTTTAACATTACAATACCTTCTGCGGCCGCCTCATAGGCTGCCTCATCAGTGTATTCCTCTACCTCAGAAGCTTCATACACATTGTGATTATCATGCTCAACAATCCAATTAATTGCACTTAGTATATTTCTCACGCTGGCATTTAAATCCTCTTCTGATACCTTTCCTTGTGCTATAGCATCAAGAATAGTCTGGTGCTCATGAGGACCTGGCATAACTAAATCATTTCCTGCTGAAAGTGCCTTATCTGGATTAAATACAGCCCCCCAGTCAGAAACAACAAAACCATCAAAGCCCCATTCACCTCTTAATTTTTTAATCAAAAGCCAACTGCTTTCTGTACAAGGGATTCCATTTATCTTATTGTAGGCGCTCATAACAGTCTTAGCGCCCCCCTCTTTAACACAGGCCTTAAAGCCCTGTAAATATATTTCCTCTAAAGCACGTCTTGATATGGTTTCATTTATACCAACTCTGTTAGTTTCCTGATTGTTTGCAGCAAAATGCTTAACATTAGCCAAAACACCATATTCCTGAACTCCCTTTACAAGTTCTGGCGCTAAAGTCGAAACAAGACAAGGGTCCTCTGAATACCCCTCAAATAATCTACCATTCAAAGGGTCTCTGTGAATATTTACATTTGGTGTGCCAAGTAACATATCCACACCAAATACATTTGCTTCCATTCCCAGCGCTTTTCCCACTTTATTTACAGTCTCCTTATTCCAAGTTGAACCAAGAAGTATACCAGGCGGAAAACAAGCTGGTGCATAATCGCCTCTATCACATCTTTCAGATACCTTTTTATTAAGATGTCCCTTAACAAATCCATGCAAAACAAGCTCAACCTCGTTTAAGTTTTCCGGTGTATAGAAATTATCTATAACTCTAACCAAGGTTGTGCTTCCAATCATATTTTCATCGCTCCATTGGTGAAGCTCTGTTATATCACCAAAAAGCTGCTCAAAATTAATTCCAGTTCCTCCATCAAGTAACTGAAGTCTAGGTATACCTAATCTATCTATAGCAGCAGTTCCAAAGAAGGTTGCTCCATTAACTAAGGTTGCCTTCTCCTCTAATGTCATTTCATTAATTAATGCATCTACATCAAGTAGTGTACTCATATAAACCTCCGTATTGTCAACTAGCATCTACACTATGCAACTAATCCAAAATATAATAGCACTAATGCTCCAAGTACTATTCTGTACCAACCAAACAACTTGAAATCCTTTTTCTTAATGTAACTCATAAGGAATTTAATAACTATAACTGATACAACAAAGGCTGTGACAGTTCCAACAGCAAGTATTACATATTCTGCCCCTGTAAAAGCAAAACCAACCTTAACAAGCTTAAGGAAGCTCATTCCTATCATAACAGGTACCGCAAGGAAAAATGTAAATTCTGCTGCCGCAACTCTAGATACACCTATAAGCAAAGCACCTATAATAGTCGCACCAGATCTAGACGTACCTGGAATTATAGAAAGTACCTGAAATAAGCCGATTAAAAATGCTGTCTTATATGTAATATCCTCTAAGGTTGCCACTTTAGCATCTCTTTTTTTGTTCCAATTCTCTATTAAGATAAATGCAACACCATAGAATATAAGTGCAATAGCTATAACTACTGGTGTATGTAAATGTGCCTCAATAAAATCATCAAATAAGATAGTTACAACTGCTCCAGGAATACAAGCAACTACAACCTTAAACCACATTGAAAAAATATCTTTCTTTATAGCTGGTTTCTTTTCCTCAGTGAGACCAAATGGCCACATCTTTTTCCAGAAAATAAGCACTACAGCAAGTATGGCACCTAATTGAATTACGTAAAAAAACATTTCCTTAAACTCTTCAGAAACATTCATCTTAATAAATTCATCTACCAAAAGCATATGTCCAGTACTACTAACTGGTAACCATTCTGTAATTCCTTCCACTATTCCAAGGAATATAACCTTTAAAATTTCTATAAAATCCATTCCTCACTGCCTCCTATATAAATGTTTTTAAAATTCTCACTTTTCATGGTTACATATTTTTGCATACCTTGATTTTATATCACATTGAAACACCTGTGGCAACTTATTTTTCATTTCTAGTATTCCCATTATGTTTTTTGTTGATTTTTTTATATATGATAATACCAAATACACTTATAATGAGTGCCACACCGAACGCAAGACCTGCACTAAAATAGTTTTTCGTTTCCAAGGCACTGCCACCCAAAGTAGATGTTATAAGAGATGGTAACCTGCCTATTGAACATACTATAAACCACACCTTTGTTTCAATAGTTGTGAGTCCCGCAATATAGCATAACAAATCCTTCGGTGTCCCCGGCAAAACAAAAAGAAATATGAGCAGGGATTCCTTTTGTCTCTTGCTAAGCCTTTGGGAATATCTTAGAAACTTAAACCTACTTATGTCCTTATCTGAAAATATCATCTCCACAAAGCCTTGACCAAACCTTCTCACAGCAAGAAAAACAATCATGCCTCCTATAGTAGCACTGATTATATATATTATGGTACCGTGAAAAGCGCCAAAGGCATATCCACCTGCAATTTCTAAGGGTTCTCCTGGAACTAAAGCTACTATAACTTGAAACACCACCATTAAACCATAGGCTATCCGTCCTAATATTCCACGTTCATTAACCCATTTTTGAAAAAATTCTTTATCGGAAACAAATCTAATAATTAAATATCCCAAAAAACAACAAAAAAGCAAGGCAAAAACAACCAGAATAATTCTGATTATTTTTCTAGCCTTACTTATATGTTTTTTATCTTTTAACTTATGTTCCATAGGCTCATATTCCTCTTAATATGTAACTATGTACTGATATTTGTTGACATCTGAATAATCTATGCCAGCTTTAGTATAACCTTCACTTCCATCATATCGCCAGCATCATCTCGTAGGATATTCGCCACTATCTCTCCCTCCATCAGATGTGTGAGCTGACGACAAATATATAAACCTAAACCACTACCCTTTTTTTCTTCTACATTACTACCTCTAAAAAAGCTATCAAATACATGTGGAAGTTCCTTCTCATCTAAGGTACAACCTGTATTTTTCACACTGATAACATATTCATCATCTTCCTTAAAAGCACATATATCTATCTTTTGTCCATCTCCATATTTGATGGCGTTCTCTACTAGGTTTTGAATAACTTCTGTAAGTCTATCCTTATCACCAAAAACAAGACAGTTATTTTTCATATCAAGATTAAAGTCAATCTTATTAAGCTCCATTTTTTCCTGATAATAATCCTTAACTTCATCCAAAGTATCCTTCACATAAAATTCTTTGTTAGATACATCAAAGGATAGGAAATCCTCCCTTGACGCCATAACTATCTCTGATATGTAACCTTCTATTTCATCTACCTTTTCACTTATGCTTTCTGTGATTTCCTGACGCTTCTCTTCAGTTTTATAAAGGTTCTTGCTCAAGGCTTTAGAATATAGCTTAATGGCACTAAGAGGGGTTTTTATGTCATGGGAAAGGGATAAAAGCAGAACCTTTTTTTCCTTCTGCATCTCAAGTTCTCTTTCTTTTCCCTCTTCTATATTCTCCCTTAACATATTCATACCCCAAACATATTTACCAAAGAACTTATTTTTATTTTCTTTTAAAGGTGCTCTCATATTACCTTTTGCAAGCTCATACGGCATATCAGAAAGGGTATTGAATGGCTTAATAATGTTATGTCTAATATAAATACAGAAAATCATCATGCCTATTAATACTATACCCAAAATCAAGTTTATATATATAATAATCCCTTGATTTTCTTCTATATTGGGATTGTATGTGATTTTGTATATATTACTATCAGTAATAATTATATAATAGTCCTTCTCATCAGCTTCTAAAAAACTGTATAATGTTTCAGCAGCTGTATCCTGGTTTATATCACCTGACGGAATACTTTCTATGCTTAAAACAGATGCATAAGACGGGAGTCCAGCCTGTTTGTAAAGCTCCTTAAGACTAGAAGGGGGATTACCCACCTCTTCTTCATATTCAAAAATGGCCTGCTCAACTCTATTTAGAGCAACTTTATATTCCCTGTTATCATCACTAAAATCTTTGTGACAAAAAAATATATTTATACCTAGTATAGCGAGTATATATACAAATATACCTACAATACATATTCTATCAAATTTCTTCATATGTTATTCCTTTACAACACTAGCACATTTTATATCCTACACCCCATACTGTCTGTATGTGTGCAGGCTTTTTAGGATCATTTTCTAGTTTTTCCCTGAGCCACTTTATATGTACAGTAAGAGTCTGAGGCTCACTATCACTGTCAAATCCCCATATTTTATTAAAAAGCTCATCCTTTGATATAACTTTATCCTTGTTCTCCATAAGATATAAAAGCAATGCAAATTCCTTTACATTTAGTGACACTTCCACACCATTCTTTTTAACTCTGCGACTCACCTTATCAAGCTTGATATCACCACAAACAATTTCATCAGCAGAATATCTTCTTGCAAATATACCCTTGACTTTAGCTATAAGAATGTCTATATCGTACGGCTTTTCAATATAGTCATCTGCACCAAGCATAATTCCATTAAGCTTATCTTCCTTTGCGTCCTTAGCACTTACTATAATAATTGGAGTGTTGTCCTTTTCTCTAATGTTCTTGCAAACTGCAAAACCATCCATACCCGGAAGCATTATATCAAGAATAATAAGTTTTGCTCCATCAGTTCCATAGACCTCTAGTGCCTCTTCCCCCGTCAATGCCAGATACACATCATATCCTTCCGCTATAAGAAAGTCCTGCAAAAGACCTCCTATTTCCTCGTTATCCTCTACTACTATTATATCTGCCATACTTACTCCTCTATTTTTTCTTATGTACTATCAGACCAATAAACCACACTAATCCTGTTATCAATATTATAGGTCCCATTATTATAGTTACAACTAAAGCTCTCCAACACCAATCACTAGAAATTTGCGTTCTACACAAGTCAATCATATATATATCTATTATAGTATAACGCTCCTGTTTGCTATCATAAACAAATCCTAATTCCTTTGCATAAATCTTCAAATTTCCTTTTTCATCAGGATATTTATCAATATACTCATCCTCCACGGAAACTATCAAATTCTCATAATAGTCACCATCTAATATAACCTCTCGATGAGCTTCAAAGAAAACATACTCTTTGCCTTCTATTACCAAATTCCCCTGTCTGGTACATATATCGTAACTATCATAATATCCAGCTGCCCTAGCATCATTTAAAGTTTGTGTGTACTTGTTCCAATGTACTTTATAAACAATCCAAATCGTAATATCAAATATCACAAGTACTGCCAATATTATAAGTATTACATATCCAAAAATTTTCCATGGTTTACTAATTTTTTTCTTTTCCACGTTTTAACCCCCTAAGACAAAAACCACTCACCTTACGAACTTATTTCTTTCTATTTGCTGCATAACCAACCATACTACCTACAACACCGCCAAGAATATGTGCTAAGTTAGATACATTATCATCAATAGCAATTCCTCTATAAACTTCCTGACCAATATATATTACCGCAACAATAATAAATGTAAGAGGAATCTCGCCCTCCTTAAAGCTTGTAAAAGAGGAAAGTAGTATAAATGCAAAAACCACACCACTGGCACCGCAAAGAGCAATACCTGGAAAGAAAATGTAATTGAGAACTCCTGTTACAACAGCGGTAAACACAATCATCTCAATCAACTCTTTTTTGCCATACTTTTCTTCAAGCAATGGTCCAAGAAGCAATATATACGCTATATTTCCCATAAAATGTGACCAATTTGCGTGACCGAAAACATGGCTTACAAATCTAACATAAGTCATAGGATTAAGCAGGGAAGAATGATACGTCATAAATAAAGCCTTTGTACTTGCATCATTAGTGATAATTCCAAGCACTGTTGCAATAAGACATATAAGTGTAAATACAAGCACCACCGGTGCGTTAAAAGTTATTTTAAATTTTTTCTGCATAACATTATTACTCCCTTTTATATAATTAAATTTATATAATTATACAATATCTCTTATTATTTATCCATATCAAACCACTTTATCAAACTATTTTGCCTTGCACGCCATATCAATTATATGTTACAATCCTTTCATATGAATTATTTCTAAAATTCATTTTAATTCTTTTTTCGTTTTACTGATTTTCAGTAATTTACCAATTTATTTTTAATTCGGCTGTCGACTCTTTCCAGCAGGATGGAGGTGAATTTGTGGCAACAGTTCTCAATCTTATAATCTCTATTACGGCAAAGGTAATATCGTATTATATTTGCAAGTGGTTGGATAGGGATAAAAAGACGGCACAGCCCAACAAAGAATAGTTCACTTTAAGAACGAGAAAACCCTAGAGCAGCACCTCTAGGGTTTTCGTATATTTGTGTCAACTCTCAATCTTATTGACTAACAACATCATATGTTTTTTTTACAACAAAGTCAATAACTTTTTTGAAAAGAATAAATTTTCCTTACCAGCCCATATCACTGAGCCAGTTATTAATCTTTTTTTCTCTATCCTTTACTACAGTCTTAATATCCTTAACTGCTCCATTATCCTCAGTGGAAAGCTTTCCAAGTTCAAGTTCTCCCTTGATGTTTCCGTCAACTATGTACATCACCTTGCTACACTTCGCAGCAACCTTCATATCGTGAGTTACAATCATCATAGTTGTACCATCCTCGTTAAGAGAGTTAAGAATACTCATAACCTCATCTGATGCGCTTCTATTAAGGGCTCCTGTTGGCTCATCTGCAAATATTATCTTAGGATTATTGATAAGACTTCTACAGATACATGCACGCTGGAGCTGTCCACCTGATACCTCAGTAATATCATTATCTGCAATCTCCGATATCTCTAATCTGTGCATAAGCTTCTTGCAGTTATCATCAATCTTCTTTCTTTCCGCACCATCCTTAGTTGCCTCATAGGCAGGAAGGATAATGTTATCCATAACTGAAAGGTTCTTAAGCATATGCATCTGCTGGAATATAAAGCCCATATATTTTAGTCTTGCCTCTGCTAAGTCCTTTTCACTTAAATTAGTAATCTCCATATCTCCAAGGACCACAGTGCCTGCAGTTGCTCTATCCATACCTGATACGCTGTATAAAAGAGTGGATTTACCTGAGCCGGATGGTCCCATAATAGCTACCATCTCCCCCTCTTCAATCTGAAAATTAACATTCTTAAGCACATTATTCTGTCTCTTGTTAGTTATATATGTTTTACAAAGATCTGTTACCTTTAATGCTGTTGCCATATTATGTTCCTCCTATATCTTAAACTTACTCAATCTCATTCATATCATTTACAGTTATCTTTCTAACACTAAGCATTGTGACCATACACATAATAACTGATGCTATAAATATTACTAGTGGGTATATCACATATACCTCAAGATAGTTAATGTCAAATATTATCTTGCTTGCTCCCATCATCTTAAACACCTGACCTGATGTAAGCTGCGAGAAAGGTGTTCCAGTAAGGGTTCCGATAACACCCCCAAGGAATAATACTATAGCAATTCTTTTGGTCTGCCAGCTTATAATCTTGCCATTTGAAAATCCAACCGACTTAAGCATAGCCATCTCTCCTCGTTCACGAACTAGAAACATTTTCTGCATAAGCATTACTATGAGAATATTTACAACAATTACTATGGCAAGCATAGCGTACTTAATAGGAACTAACATATCTGAGATTCCGCCTATCATACTATCCTCAAATTCCAAGAAATTTTGAACTAGACAGTCTGGCATATTCTCCTGAATTTTATCTAACGCCTTTTCCTTTTCTTCTTCGGATAACTCCTCTACAAAGTTATACTGTGCTCCAAAACAAAGGGAAACTGATGTATAGTCTAGCATAACATCTTCTGTAAATCTGATTCCTTCACCCATATTATTCATAGACTGATATATAGCTGTTATTATAAATGGCTTATCTTCACCATTGATAGATACATATACTGTGTCTCCTATGTCAACACCAAGTCTTTTCGCTACCACATGAGTCATGGCTATTTCATTTTCATATTTAGGAGCCACACCATCTGTATACGCATATAATTCCGTATCATTGCCTAATCCCTGCAAAGCCATAGTTTTTGTGGTCTTTTCTCCATAAGTCACCTTAATTCCCTGCCAACCAACTTCCATAGAAGCGTCTTCCACTTCATAGCCACTTTCTTCTATCAACGCTTCTGTTTCGGCTAGCAAATCATAATATGCCTGTTTATCACCTGTTGCTATTACTTCGTTGTATGTGGCCTCATCTGTTACAAATATATCTGTTGCTATTACTCCAAACCAATCTGCGATTTTCTCTGAACGTAAGGTATTGATTGTATTAATAGGCATTACTACCATCCATATACCTACTATAGTTGCAAAAAGCAATATAAGATACTTTTTCAACTCGCAAAACACATCATTAAAAGCCATAAATGTAGTTGTATTCTTCTTGGTTTTGTTTAACTTAATAAATCCCTTTCGTTTAAATCTTTCACCATTATTGCCACTTCTAATAGCGTCCATAGGAGTCATTTTTTTAATTCTAGCCGTACTAAGATAAGCAAAAAGAATTACCACAATTGCCACAACAGTACTTACTACAAGCTGCATTAATATATTACTTCCACCATTTTCTATAACCATATTTCTCATAGCTGACTTAATTAATGCATTAGAAAATGGAATGCTTAAACCAAAACCAATTAAAGCTCCAAC
Organism: Lachnospiraceae bacterium; assembly: GCA_017625815.1. GTDB lineage: Bacteria > Bacillota > Clostridia > Lachnospirales > Lachnospiraceae > Coprococcus_C. Next base: position 11,367 of record JAGAKD010000035.1, read on the forward strand.
TATAGAAATTAACATATATTTTACAACATATAATTTTCTAATTCCCACATCACTTATGCCAATAGCCTTCATAATACCAATTTCCTTATAGTCCTCATTAACAGTGAATACTATGGCAAATCTAAGTATTACTATAGATATAATAACTAAAAGTAAAGATGCAAGAATAAATACACCAGCTATAATCATGTCCATTATGTAAGTAATCTTAA
>JAGAKD010000036.1 GCA_017625815.1 Lachnospiraceae bacterium
GGAAGCAGCATTCCGCTTGGTGCAAGCAGACGCAAATGGAGTGCCATATAAAAAAGGGCAAGTAGGCTATAATGCTTTTAGGCTAGATATACTTACCGAGCTATTGGAAATTATAATTGAGGAGGAAGAAATAAAATGACACCAGAAATGAGAAGATATAAAGAAGCAATTGAGAGAAGGCAAGGTGGTTCACGTTCCGTATTAGATAAGGTCTATGGCGGAAATGGGCGAGCTGCTGCCGAAACTCAAACACAAAATGAAGCGAGCATTGACGCATACATAGAGCAAAAGAATAGAATACTAGATAATGTATTTTCTAGTAAGTGGCTATTGATAAAAGAGGAAGATAAGGAGATATTTATTGATGAGGTATCAAAAGAAATAATACATACTGTAAATAAAACCTTGAATAAGAAATAGTAATATGATATTCTAAATGTGCACATCGAATGATGTGTTTAACATTTGGATAGAAAATGGGTATAATTTAAGTAATTACTTGGAGTTTGCAGGCGTAGCCGCAAACTGCATTGAGATGATGGGTCTTATCGGTGCTGGTAACAACCCTATGGTTGGTATGACTGTTGCAGTTGCAGTTTCTATCGAGGAAGCTGCTACAGCTGGTAAGTTCTAATAAAATCGTGTAAAACCTTGATTTTTCGAGAGTCAATTAGGTCGAGATTCGGTCTGATTGGCTCTCTTTTTCTTTGCTATAAGACCCGTATAAGTCCCAAGTAAGACCCATAGATGAGTTTTGGGTCTTTTAGACCGGTCTTAACACCTATTTAGGCATAAGTTGTTCTTGTAGATTGAGTTATGTGTGTGATACATGAGTTCACGTGATACTAGTAAGGGTTTCCGTCAGTTGAAAAATAGTAATTGTAAAAAAAAATATTATGCCAATAAAGATTTGGCAGAAAGGAGGCTCATTATGAGCAGATTAAGAGGAAACAGTTTAGGTGGTATCACTAAGGTGAAAGATGGTCGTAAGAAACCTTATCGAGTTAGAGTTACTGTTAGTTGTAGCTATGATGAGGAAGCTGGTAAGATGAAACAGGAGGTGAAAACTTTAGGCTATTTTAAGACCAGAGCTGAAGCTGAGAAAGCATTATGTGACTATATTGAGAGTCCATATGATTTATCCTCAAAGGTTATGACCTTTAAGGAGTTGTATGAAAAATGGAGTGAGGCATATTTCCCTACGTTAAGTGGAGAAAGCTCTATTAGAACAATAACATCAGCTTATAAGTATTGTGAGGGCTTGAACAATATGAAATTAAAGGATATTGGTGAGGGACATTTGGAAGATTGCCTTACAACGGGGTATGTTGTTATAGATAGGGGCAAAGATAAAGGTAAAAAGAGATTTGCTTCTGATAACACGAAATGCAAAATGAAGTCTTTGTTTAATTTAATGTTTGATTATGCGTATAAACGTAAGCTTGTTAAGGAGAATGTAGCGAGAAAGTTTACTGCTAAAATATATCAAGAAAAAGCAGAGGAAGGAAAGAGGGAGGTAATTCCATTTTCAGAGGCAGAAATTGAACTGTTATGGAAATATGTGGATGAAGTTCCATTTGCTGATATGGTGCTGATAGGCATTTATACAGGCTTTAGACCACGAGAGTTAGCTGAGCTAAAGGTGTGTAATGTGTTTCTTGATGAGAATAAGATTATAGGTGGTATGAAAACAAAAGCTGGGACAGATAGACATGTGCCTATCCATCCACGAATAAAGCATCTTGTTGAGAAGCGATATATTCAAGCTACAGAAAGGTTCAAAAGTGAAAGGTTGTTTAATGATGCACGTGGACAGCAGGGTACATGGATGACTTATGACAAATTTAGACGTAGATTTGAAAAGGTGTTGTCTGAGTTGGGTATTAAGAATACTGGACATGCTATGAGACATACATTTATTACTAGGGCACGAAAAGCTGGGGTAGATATTGGTGCTCTCAAAAGAATAGTTGGGCACACTCTAAAAGGAGATATTACAGAAAGCGTATATTATCATCCAGAGTTTGCTGATTTATATAATGAAATATGCAAGATAGAGGGGGATTGTTAATACACTCAATATTGATGTAGGTGATAGTGGCTGAATTATAAATCAGCCACTATTTTTTGTAGATATATATTTTTTGTTGTGATACACTTTTATACATAAGAACATCGGGGTGTGTAAAACAACGGAGGTTAATATGACTAAGAGTGAACTACAAAAGATATTAGACAAAGGAGCGATTCCTTTTAAGAAATTTAATCGTGCAAAAAATGCAAATAAGGTGTTTAGTGCTGAAGAAGAACAAACTTTGTATGACATTGTTGATGATTGTGAAACAAGTGAGTCTTTTGATTATGACAAGGCATTGGATAAGATTGTGGGTATAATAAATAATCATCCTGAAGTAAGAGACTTTGATTTGGGGTATCACGGAGATGTTCCGTTGGTTGCGACGGAGATGCCTTTTTTGATAAAACAGGTCTTGTTTTATTTATGTTATAAGATTAAGAAAAGTAATATAACAACTAAAAAATTTATGGAAGAGTTGAATAATAGAGGGTTAGCCAAAACAAAGAAATTCTTGAACATGGGTGGTATGACACCAGATGGATATTACACTATGAGTAAATACAAGCAACCAGTTAATCCATGTCCTTATAAAGGTCAAAAGAAAGATGAACTTGCATATGCTATTAAGAATTTAGCATATCAGGCAGGTGCTTATTCATATTTTGTGGATATATTTGGTGGTTCAGGTTCTGCTTCGACAGCATTGTATCCTCAGGATAAAGTGAAACAAGTATATAATGAGAAGAATAAGGCAGTATACAATTTGTTTGAAGTAATATCTAGTGAAAGATATGTTGAATTACAAGAAGGTATTAAGCGTTTGCAAGAAGATTTAGCAAAGCCAGATTATACAATAGATCCTTATTATGGGTTTGATATAGAAGAGGTTTTGAGTAAGTACCGTAATGATAAATTAAATAGTGTGAGAAAGAAGAAGGATACTATTGAGGAAGAGTGTGAAATCTTTGGAAATTATGATTGTGATTTTAAGTTTTATGATAGTGAAAAAGAAGATTTTATGGGGGTATTCCAAGACCAGATTGATATGAAGTACCCAAGAAATAAGGAGTTTGATGGTTATACTTATGATGAAATTAAGAAGTGGACTACAAAGGAAGATTTTGATAAATATTTTGATGTGATAAATAGTATACAAGAACAATTCTTTGGAATAATGTACCATAATAAAATGCTTATTCGACTATCAGGAGATATTGTAAAAGATGGACAAGTTGTTAGAAAAGATATATATTATCGTGACTATAAAGCTAATATTGTTCAGTTGAAAGCATTAGCATATTTTGCATATTTTATAAATCTACGAAAGACAAATATTAAGGAGAATAGTAAAGAAATACAGTGTGCAGTAGGTGAGATTTACTTACACAAATTGGCTACACAAGGTGATATTATAAGTTCTTCTATTTTGGGATTTAATCGTAGTGAGTTAGAGAATAAGAGAAATGAGCTTAAGAATTTTATAAATAATAAAAAACTAAATATAGAAATTACTAACTATCACAATAGAGTAAGTCGTTGTTA
>JAGAKD010000037.1 GCA_017625815.1 Lachnospiraceae bacterium
ATATAGTGATCAAATAATATCTCACCCTCACTTACCTGTATACCTTTTATCTTGATAATATACTGATTTGGATTAAGCTGAATATTATCTCTCAAACGAATAATTGGAACAACGGCACCAAGCTCAAGAGCAATCTGACGTCTAATCATAACAACTCTATCAAGCAAGTCACCACCCTGATTAACATCCGCTAATGGTATTATACCATATCCAAATTCCAATTCAATAGGGTCAACCTGAAGGAGGGAGTTAACATTTTCATGTCTACGAACCTCTTCTGCTTGAACCTCTTCTTCTTCGACTTCTTCCTTAATGGCAGCTTCCTCTTCTTTGCCTTTTAATGCAAAAGAAATAACAATAAACAATACACCATATGCTCCACAGAAGAATAAATTAAGTGGTGTTAATATACCAAGCATAAGCATAGTAATACCAACCATAAGTAAAACTTTTGGTATATTAAAGAGCTGTCCAATAAGGATATCACCAATATTTTCTTCCTTAGATGCCTTAGTTACAAGGATACCTGTTGAAAGAGATATAAGCATTGACGGTATCTGTGATACAAGACCATCACCTATAGTAAGTATAGTAAACTTTTGAAGTGATTCTCCAAAAGTAAGTCCCATACTTGTAACACCCATAATAAGACCACCAACAATATTAATTAGTGTAATAATAAGACCTGCTGTAGCATCTCCCTTAACGTACTTTGTAGCACCATCCATGGCTCCAAAGAAGGCTGATTCCTCTTGAATCTTCTGTCTTCTAAGAATAGCTTCTTGGTCTGTAATTGCTCCTGTATTAAGGTCTGCATCAATGGCCATCTGTTTACCAGGCATAGCATCAAGAGTAAATCGAGCTGTTACCTCTGATACTCTCTCAGAACCCTTGTTGACAACCATCATCTGTACTATTACAAGTACAATAAATATAATTGCTCCGATAACCAGATTTCCTCCACCAACGAAGGAACCAAATACTTCTACTACCTGTCCTGGATTACCTGTAGAAAGAATAAGTCTTGTAGATGAAACATTAAGAGATATTCTAAAAATTGTTGTAAAAAGTAACAATGTTGGGAATCCAGACATATTTAATGTCTCTTTTGCATAAAGACAGTTAAATACTATAATAAGTGACATAGATATATTAAAAAGAATCAATACATCCAATAACCATGAAGGCATAGGTATAATGAAGAATACAATCGCCGCAAGCAAATACCCACCAAGAAATATATCATTTCTCTTCATTTTCCTATCCTCCTTTCAAAATCTATCTAATAAGTAAATTAACTAACTTTATTTTTTGTTCTATAAACGTAGGCAAGAACCTCAGCCACTGACTGATATAGCTCTGCAGGAATTTCATTTCCAACTTCAACATTTGAATAAAGTAATCGGGCTAAAGGTTTATTTTCGACTATCTCAACATCATTTTCCTTTGCAATTTCTTTTATCTTCATAGCCAAGTAATCTGCACCCTTAGCTGTAACTACTGGAGCCTGACTCACAGTATTGTCATACTTAAGTGCAACAGCAAAATGTGTAGGGTTTGTAATAACTACATCAGCCTCTGGAATACTTTGCATCATACGTCGTCTTGAAGCCTGTTGCATTCTTTGTCTTTGTTGACCCTTTACCTTTGGATCTCCCTCTTGATTCTTATACTCATCCTTAACTTCCTGTTTACTCATACGAAGCTGCTTTTTATGCTTCATCTTTTGGAATATCAAGTCTGCAAAACCAATAACAATATAAACTATAGTAATTTTTATACCTAAATCCATAACTAGATCAAACAATATACCAAGACAGTCTAATATGTTTAAATCATATACAGCTATGAATGCTTCTATATTATCCTTAACTACAGAATAAGCCACATATCCAAAAACTAATATCTTGAATACAGACAAGACAAGGTTAAACAAAGACTCCTTAGAAAACATTCTTTTAAATCCATTTAATGGATTTAATTTATTTAACTTAGGTTGCAACGGTTTAGTTGTAACCATCCATTTAAACTGAACCTTCTCTGCTAAAAAGCCAATAACTAATGCCACAAGGGCAAATGGAGCTATACATATAACAATATATAAAATAACGTCCCTAAGAAGCTGACCTACCGCAAGAACAGTAAAATCACCAGTGGCATAATCAGCCATTCTTCCCCAATAAATAGGAAACATACTAAGTAAACGTTCAGCTAAAAAACCCATAAATATCTTTAGACATAGAAAAATAGCTAAAAGCGATATAGCATTTGAAATCTCTTTACTCTTAGCGACCTGTCCTTCTTTACGGGAATCTTCAATCTTTTTTGCTGTAGGTTCTTCAGTTTTATCTCCACTGTCATCAGCAAAGAGCTGAAGATTATATCTAATTATAATATTATTTTCATATTCCAAGCTACAAGCCTCCTAAAAGCGTAGCTAACATCTCCTGTATTTTTTCCATCAGATATGTAGCAATATTCGGAATAAACACAATGGTTATTGTAAGAAGCATCAGTCCAACAAAAACCTTTAACTGAATACCTATGGCAAACATATTAAGCTGAGGCGAACTCTTTGCTAAAATTCCTAAAATAACATTTAGCATTGTTGCCCCAAGAAATACAGGCATTGCTATTCTAAATCCTATACTAAAAAACTGTACAATAAAGCTTAACACACTACTATATAATACTGGTATATTAGGCGACACTGTCCCAACAGGTATTAGTTCAAAGGACTGAACCATAGCCTGTAATATATAAAAATGAAGGTTGTTTATCAGTATGATAAGACATACTATCCTATCGTAAATCTCAGCAGTTATTGTAATCATAGCGCCTGTATTAGCGTCAAAGTTTGAAGACATGGTAAAGCCGATTTCTCTATCGATAAACTCACCAGCCATAACAAGAACACCCATTACCAAATTAGAAACAAATCCCATAGAAAGACCAACAAAGGCCTCTTTAAGCACAATGGCGCTGTAACCAAAAACGGAATCATACTCCGGTAAAGATACCTCCATGGCATTAAAAATGGTAAGGGATACACATACTGCAATAAGAACTCGTAAACGAGCATTAATCGCTCTATTTCCAAATATAGGGGCAATAGCAAAAAACGAACCTGTTCTAACTATTACTAATAAAAAGGCTTCTAGAGTTAGAGTTGATATTGTTAAATCCATACTCCGCTACCTCACATAATCCCCAAATCTTCCAAACAAGTCTTCCATAAAAGCAATTATGTTGTTTAGAATCCAGTCACCACATATTATTAAAACAACCAATATAACTACTAACTTAGGAACAAATGTAAGGGTTTGCTCCTGAATAGAGGTAACTGTTTGAAATATACTTATAACCAAACCAACTATTAAAGATGATAAAAGCATAGGTGCACTACATTTAAGTATAAGCCATATAGCCTGTGCTGCTATGTCTATA
>JAGAKD010000038.1 GCA_017625815.1 Lachnospiraceae bacterium
AGTCCAAGGAAAATAGATATGATAATTGAATCCGCAGTAGAAACGATAACGTTTCCAAGCTTCATAGTAAACAAATCCTTAATTCTCTGAGTTATCTTTTTCCTTGTTTCCTTGTCTAATTCTCCCGCTGGCTCATATTCTGGATACATCTTCTTTGCACAATAAGCAACGATTATATTATTGATAATCTGAGTAACTATTGACGCTATAAGATATATATAGTAATCCTTTAAAAAGATAATTATAAGAATCTGGGCACCATAAAGTATAGTATTGGTGGCTATAGTTACCTTACTGGATATATCATTTCTTTGGTGTGCAACCAACAAACTATTCTTATAAGCAAATAACCAATAAGAAATAACTGTGCAAAAAAGGTTAAGCAAGTATACCACATATATACTTACATCACCTGGCACTTCCGCATCACTCTTAATAAGATATGGTATAAATGGTGTAATCGCCAGTCCTACAACTGCTATAATCCCACCAATAACTCTATAGTATGTTCTATACAACTTAAGCAATGCACATATTTGTTCAGCATCCTTGTCTATGATAGGCTGATACATACTGTACACCATAGCAGAGCCAACACCTAACTCTGCCAGATTAAGCACCCAAAGAATAGAGCCAAACAAGCTGTTGAGTCCCAAATATTCAATTCCCATATAATAAAGCATTACTGTCCTAATGATAAAAGGCAAAATAACCTGATATCCTTTAAGAAGTATGCCGAAAATCACATTACGTGACGCATTTTCAACACGGCTCATAATCAATTCCCTTTTCTTGCCACAAAATCTACACATCATTATATTATGATTAAAAATCAAAGTAAAGATTTTTTACCTATATGTTTGCTTTTTGATACAATTTAGATACATTTTCCCTATATTATTTTATAGTGGTATATTATATAATCAATAATATATAGTTTTTACTATTTTACAAAGGGGAATTCAATCTTGATTAAAATACTTATCGTAGAAGACGAAGCTGCTATATCTAATTTAATACGAATTAATCTTACCAAGGCCGGTTACGAATGTTCTTGCGTGGACAATGGTTTAGATGCCGCTAACATTTTAGAGAAAAATGTATTTGATCTTGTACTTCTTGATATTATGTTACCAGAAGTGGATGGATACGAACTCTTAGAATACATTAAACCAACCAATACACCTGTAATATTTATTACCGCTAAGGCAACTCTTGATGACAGAGTAAAAGGACTTACTATGGGTGCAGAGGACTACATTGTTAAACCATTTGAAATAGTTGAGCTACTTGCCCGCGTAAATGTGGTTCTTAGAAGATACAACAAAACATCTTCCGTATTAACCTTTGAAGATATAACCATCAATCTAGACAATAAAACAACAACAAAAGGTGACACTACCTTAGATCTCACGCCAAAGGAATTTGAGCTTTTGGTTATGCTAGTGCGAAATGTAAATATTACACTTTTTAGAGAGCGTATTTATGAAACAATTTGGGAAAGCGAGTATTATGGTGACACTCGTACACTTGACTTGCATATTCAACGACTCAGAAAGAAAACTGGTCTGACAAAGAACATTAAGTCTGTATACAAAATAGGCTATAGATTAGAAACGGAGTAACTTATGAAATTTAGATACAAGGTACTTATTATCAATATAATACTTCTTTCCATTGGCATAGGTACCATTGGCTTTTTGATGATTGACAAAAACTTTCAGCTTGCTCTAGATTCTCAGATTAAGACTGCGGTTGAAGAAAACAACCTTATTCAATCTACTGTAGAATACGAGTTACTGGGTTATACCAATCAAACATCTACTAATATTACTAACCAGCTTGCTGCTATCGGTGACAAGCTCACTTCTGAAATGTATGTAAATGACACATCTATTTACTTAATATATGGCGGTTTTGTCGCCTATACCAATTCAACAACATCTTGCCCTGACTCTCTCATTAATTATGAAGAAATAGGCACAAAAAAATATATCTTAGTAGAAGAAGCTAACGACGTATACATCTACACAGCCTCATCTAATGAATTAAAAAATAAAAAGTTAAATATTGTTAATAAGCGAAAGATTACATCTATATATCAGCTTATGAACAAGCAAAAGGCTTATTTTAACATACTAATTGTCATCACTTTAGTTGTATGTTCTATTTTCATGTACATTATTAGTATATTGTTGACTCGACCTTTAGAGAAGCTTGCAAAGGTATCAGAAAGCTTTGGTTCCGGCGACTACAAGGCTAGAGCTAACCTCAAATCAAAGGACGAGGTCGGAAACCTTGCACATACCTACAACAATATGGCATCTGCCGTAGAAAACCACATCATAGAACTAAACAATATGGTAACTAGACAAGAACAATTTGTTGCAGATTTCACCCATGAGATTAAAACTCCTATGACCTCTATCATAGGATATGCAGACACCATACGTTCAATAGAATTAAATAGAGAAGACCAGATTATGGCCGCATCATACATATTTAATGAAGGCAAACGACTTGAAGCTATGTCTATGAAGCTATTTGAATTTATCTATACAAAACAAAATAAGATTGTTCCACAGACTATAGACGTACGAAGCCTAATGCATAGTGTTAGCGAAAGTACCTTGCCAGCTCTTCGTAATTCAGATATAAAGCTTGTCACTACAACAGATTCATATACAATCTCTGGAGACAAAGATCTTCTTTCCTCTGCCTTTATCAACCTTATTGATAACGCAAGAAAAGCCTCAAAATCGGGTTCAACCATCTATTTTTCAGGAGCAAAAACCGATAATGGTTTTTCCATCTCTGTCAAAGACGAAGGTATTGGAATAAGCGAAGAACACTTAGAAAAAATATGTGATGAGTTTTATATGGTGGATAAATCACGTTCTAGAAAAGAGGGTGGTGCTGGCCTTGGCTTATCCCTTGCAGCCCTTATATTCAAATCACATGAGGCTGATTTTAAGATTGAAAGCACCTTGAATATAGGCACTACTATCACAATTACTTTTCCAGAAATAAAAAAGGAGGTATCCGATGAAAAATAATATTTTACGAATCCTTCTTCCAATTATACTAACTATATTTGTTTTGTGTTGCAGTTTTATTTTACCTGGTTATTTACTTGATTTAAAGACAGAAAAGGATTTCAATGAAACAGAGCTGGCCCCAGAGGAGTACTATCTCACCTCTAATACTATTATGGCTCGTAATGCATCCGAGAAGCTCTCTCCTATGGACAAAGTTAACCTTATTACTGGCAAATGGCCTAGTACCATGTACGAAGCTTCTCCTGATGAGGCTTTTCTTACAGAAACAGAGGCTGTAGAGCTGGCTACCACTAGATTAGAAATTTATAAAAGGGTTGGTGTATATCCATACTCTCTAACATCAAATTATAACAACTGGTACTCTTGGTCCACAAAGGTATATAGATATACCGACTCTTCATTTAACACATATACTGCATACCTTTGGGTAATTACATTTAAAAAATTTGACAATTCACTTGAACATACTGTGGTTATGACGGAGGATGGTATTATTCTTACCGCAGAGGTTAACGAAGTTCCAACCTCACCCCGTTCTATATCCTACGCATATACAGGAGTATATTTTAACTACATTACCGGTGGAGAAAACATTAGCTGCAATAGTATCACTAATGCAGCCAATCTCTCATATATTAATGCATCATATCCAGATATAGATATGACTGGGGTTACAAATATGAACCCTCACATTGTAAACATATCTGAATCAAACACGGAAGTAGGTAACTTTTTAATATACCAGTACTCCGACTCAGGCAGGTATGGATTTGGTATGGTCAACTCTAACTAAATCACCTAGCATACTTCCTATGGCTGGCAATCCAGTCTACAACAAAATCATAATCTGAATTTTGTATAGCAGTATTAGAAAAGCCTGCCTTTTCTAGTATTGCTATTATTTTTTCCTTTTCTTCCTGTGACATCATAAACTTATCCGCAAGATACTCCATTTGTTCCTTGTAGTTAAGCTTTGTGGACATCTCCTTATCCCTTTTGCAAAGCTTTTTATAATAAATTGAGTACTTTATTATAAGCTTGTCATTTATTGTTGCTCTACTGTACTTAATTATATATATTATTCCTTTAAAACCAAATCGCATAGCAACTGCAAGC
>JAGAKD010000039.1 GCA_017625815.1 Lachnospiraceae bacterium
ATAACATCTTACAATGAGGAATACAAAAGATTATGTGATACTTTGGAGTCTATTGAATAAATAGGGAGTGAAATATGTGAATTTTGTAGGCGAAATGGAATGTTATAGATGCGACAATCATGTTCAAGGATTCTATGATGTTGTTAATGATTGGACTATTTATGAGTGTGATGAATGTGGCTGGACTTACATCGATGAAAGTGAATATGAATAAAATTGATGTTTGAAATGATAGACCGAAGTTGTTGAAGTCTATAAACTACAAATCCACGCGTGGAACAACGTATTTACATAACTTGCAACGCTAGTTAGAGCGGAGCCATCAACAGCGGAACTAACTTTCAGAGTTGGTGGTTAGGAGTAAGGCGATAGGAAGATAGCCACTTTTTTTAGTCGGCAGTAGATTGATTCGAAATGGTATGGATATGCAAACGCGCCCATACCATTTCTTAAATTTGGAAATAAAGTAAGGCGATTATGAAATACAGAGGTGAATAGAATACAAATTTTATTAATAGATATGAGATGATACGTATGTTTGAAGATGTTATTTTTACAAATAGTTTTTATAATGATAAATTAATGACAGTTCTTAAATCAGACAATAATGAGTTGATGTTTTGTTGTAATTATATTGATGAAACAACTGTTGTTGTTCTCAATGATTTAATTTTGAAAAGTGTCCATTTGTGGATGGAAAACATTTATTCAAGAAGTAGAGGTATTTATTATGGCTTTATGTTGTTTATTTAATTCAAGAAAAGAGTATGCTTATCAAGTTGGAGTGTATTTAAGTGGTTATAGAGTAGAAAAGGTGTTAGTTAAAATTTGTGATAAGTGTAATTCTAAGAAAGTTAAGAATATTGAAATTACAGACAATGGCTTTCAGAGTTGTCTTTGCGGGTCTATTGAAGAAGTTTATGATGTTTCTAAAATCAATGGGATACCATTATTAAAGGATGTGAAATAAATGAAAGTATTATTTGAAAACTCACAAGGTAAAACTAGAGAGATAGCAGATGTTTCCACAATAGAAGAAGCTAATAAAGTAATTAATAGCTTCTGTGAAGAAAGAAACTTTTATATTAGATATAAACGTAAATGGAAGAAAGGAAACGTGACTTATGTTGATGTTGGCTCATATACTGAATTTTTCCATATTGTAGAGGAGGAAGAATAATGATTTGTTTTATTGGGTGTGTATGGCTACTAATTAAACTAGCTATAAATATGTTGCTACTTATATTCTTCATTTGGACTTTCTGGCATGGTGTTAAAATTGAAACTGGTGGGATTGAAATTGAATTATATGGAATAGGAAGATTTTTCAATAAGTGAAAGGTGATAAAATATGTTAGTTAAGTGTGTTGTCAATATAGGACTAGAAGATTTACTAGAATTAGATAAAGTTTATTATGCGAATGAATCAAAAATTGATAGTAGATATTATTTGATTGAAGATGAAACTGGATGTGTAAATGCCTTTAATCGCTATCGTTTTGAAATTTTAGATGGAGATGATTCCAGTGTATAAAGTCTTATGTGTATCTGATTATGGTTGGGATTATCTGATAACTATTGGACATGAATATCAAGTTGTAGACGATTATAAAGATGTTGTAGGTGTTCTTATACATGACTCTGTTGTATATATGCCCAAATATCTATTTACTAGGGAGCTGACATGATTAGGTATGAGATATTTACAGAGTTTATAGGTAGAGGTCATTGTTTTTCAAGGAGGGTGTCGTTATGTTCTCAACAACAATAATTATTGTTGCACTTTTTGTATGTATCACTATAAATTCAATCCATAAAAGAAACAAGAAAACCGAACTTATAAAAGAAGCAATTAAAAATGGGTATAAAATTGATAGTAGTTTTTAAAGAATTATTTAAAAACAAAAATAGGAGGTTATCATATGGCTAGGAGATTTTGGTGGTATTGTCCAAAGTGCAATAACAAGGTTTATTTTGATGAAGTTGTTCATACATTATTTGATGATGATGGAGAAGCGTGGTTTGAACCAAAAAGTGGTGTTCCATTTTATTACTTAAAGTGTAGAAATAATGAATGTAATGCTAGGTGGAATATACAAATTAGTCCAATGTATGACAACTAATGATAAAAGGATTGGTTTATAAACATATTTAAAGAGGTGGAGTAATGGAACATATTAAGATATTCATTCGCGGATTTATTTATATATTATCGGAATATGTTAATGGGGAGGTTTGTTAGTATGTTATATAAAAACTTTACAGAAGAAGAAATGAAAACAAAAGCTAGAGAGATGGTAGAGTTTATTTATCGAACAACAAGAGAAACAGAAGCTAGTGAGTTCGATAAATTTATGTATCAGCTATTATCAGAATATTTAGAGATGAAACAAAAGAGTAAATAAAAGAATCATTTTAAACACAAAAAAAGGAGAGGTTATAGTGGAATTATTGCTAAAATTTATATTCGGAATTATAAGCATTTTAATTATAATTGGAATAGTATTAACGAGAAAATACGAAAAGAAAGAATGGAATAACGGAACTTGTCCTAAATGTGGTGATGAGTTTAAATTATTTGACGTAGATAGTCAGGGTGGAAGAATGTATAGATGTGATAATTGGCATTACTGCGATATTAGTTATAATGTTGATAAATATAAATAAAATACATATTTTATAAACATATTTAGTGTTATAATGTTAATAAAAGGATTCTAAGTAAAGAGGTGGAGTAAAAGATTGATAGAGATTTGTTACTTAAATGTATGGAAAATAAAGTTATTTATAGAGTAAATCAACGTGGCGAATTAGAAGTGAAAGTTTTTCATAGTCTATCTTCTTATCGTGATTTTATGCTTGAATTTGAATTGGATTGTATTGGATTTAGTTTAGAGTTTGATAGAACAGAATGGAATCATGTTCAAGTCGTTCACTTAGAAAACATAGGATAAAAGGAGTGTAGATGTGGAAATTCATTACAATATAAAACCAGTTGGAGTTAGATATTTATGTGATAATTGCAACGGTGAAATGAAACATACAGATGGAATAGTTTTAATGTCTAATCCACCTAAATATAAACATATCTGTTCTAATTGTGGTGAGATAGAGTACCTAGAAGAAGTATATCCTACAATTAGATGGATTGAGGATTTAGATTAATTATATATGGAGTGTGGAATAATGGAAGTAGAATCAATTATTGAAATTGTCGAAGTTAAATACATTTGCGATAAATGTTGGCGTGGAGAAATGGAGATTGTTGTTGATGATACAGATGATGGTGTATTCTTTTCAGATTATAGAAATAAACATAAGTGTAATGTCTGTGGACACAAACAGATGTTAGTTGGAGTATATCCATATATCAAAGATAATGAAGATGATGAATAGTTTTAAAATAAGTCTTTTATAAATAGAGTTAGGAGAGATTTGGTTGATTAGCTATAATTCACAAATAACAAGAGGTAGTTATAAAATTCAAATTGCCGAGGATGTAATACTTAATATCAAGAAGGGGATGGAGTATCGTGATTAAGTGGGCAGTTAAAAAACCCATTAAGGTAGCAACAGTAAAATATACTGTTGACAATCTCAATGAAATTATTAACTTTGTAGGTGCGGAAAATGCAGATTGGTATCCATCTGCTGAGGCATTGTATATCAATACTTTAGAAGGTAAAATGATTGTTTTGCCTGATTCAGTTGTGATTAAAGGTCCAAAGGGTGAATTCTATCCTTGTAGAGGCGATATCTTTGATGACACCTACGACATCTTAAATTAAGAAATGTCTATTGACATTTCTTAATTATTATGATATAATATTTATATAAAGAAAAGGGAGCGATTGTATGTATAACTTAAAAGAACTTAAAAATGATGTTGCTGTGTGGTTGCAATCTAATTATAATAATGTTAGTGGTGATAGCTCTATGACTCCTTACGAAATGTGGGAGTTAAATAAAAGTGCTTATTTATTCGATGTATTACAAGGAGAACTTGTTCAATCTAAAGTAATTGAAATTGAAAAGCATTTGGATGAAACTCAAAAAGAAATTCGTGATGGAGAATTTATTGATAAATTAGCTAAAGCTATTAATAATCAATATATGGATAGCAACCGCAGAAACTTTATTCCGTTTGAGGAAACCGAGAAACGAACTTTACTTAATGTAATTACTAACTATACTAAACTAGCACAGCAAACCTTAGACCGAGATTTTATTATTGAAAGTCCGTATGAAGGCTCTCGCACAACTAAGTTCTTAAAAGGAACTCGTTTAACACGAGTAATGCGTGCATTAATTCCTGATGATAAAGACTATCAAGAAATCGCCACAGAATATTCTCGTTTCTTTAATCAAAAGAAAATTAAGGGTAATTTATGCTTATCAGTTCACCCATTAGATTGCTTCTCTGTTAGTAATAATAATTGTGGTTGGCGTTCTTGCTTCAATGTTGAAGACGGAGAATATAAAATCTCTACTACTGGACTATTAACTGCGAAACACACTATGATTGCTTATTTAAAATCTGACGAAGATATTGAGGTTGGATATAAAGATGTGCGATTAAGCAACAAGAGATGGAGAGCATATGTCACTTTTGCCGAAGACCAAAAATATATTCATGTTGGTCGCCAATATCCATATGCTAACCCTAAGTTAGCAGATGAAATTGTAAAATTTGTATCGGAATTAACTAATAAAACATATCGTTTAGCAAATGACGAAGAAAAGAAAAAATTCAAAACTGAAGTATCTTCTCAGTTCTATGATGACGGTATTCATACTGTTTATATTCAAGATGATATGGATTGCCCGAAAAAGACTGTTTACTTTGAAACATCTGGTGATTTAGTTTGCATGGAGTGCGGTGCTATCAATAACGATGGATATGCTAAAAGTTTACTATGTGATTGCTGTGAAGACCATAAATGGGGAAGTTGTGATTGCTGTGGTCGAGATATTACGCATGATGATTATGAAAATGGAGATTATTACTA
>JAGAKD010000040.1 GCA_017625815.1 Lachnospiraceae bacterium
AGACACTTTCGGATATTCTAAAGCACACACAAGCGGTATGTTGAAAGTTGTAAATAGATTTTTGACAGATACAACCGCAACAAAATATGCTGACGAAAACGGAGATTTTACATTCACACAGCTTAGAGCAATGACTAAGTTTGATGATACAGAACTTGATGAACTCATTTCAAATGGTTCAATCACTTTTGATAGCACAGTAAAGGAAATTGAAGAACTTTATAACAAGAAAAAAGCTATTGAAGTTACAGCAGAGGAAGTAACAGAAACAACAGCTGAAGAAACAACTGAAGAAAACGCAACCGAGAAAATGTATAAACTCGTTGATGTTGTTATTAACGGCGAACATAAGGACATAGACGGAAAAGTACTTGTTATAAAAGAAAGTGAAATTTATAAAGATATTACAACAGCTAATGAGATATTCATCACCAAGAAAGATAATAATATTATTTATGAATTCATTTATAATATTACAAATTCAATTACAACAGTAAATATTTACAAGGTAGAGGGTTAATCCCTCTACCTAACAAAAATTCAAAAGAGGTATAATATGTATATAGTCAAAAATATAAAAATAGGCGGTATACCCAGACCCCAACATCTAGATATTGGTAAATACACATTATTAGAAGAATTAATAGAAAAATGGACGCAGGATGGAGTAATACTAGGAATTGAAAAGACGGTTGATGGTTTTAAAATATATGAACATGGAATATTAAATGCTCTAATTGAATATGAATTAGTAAAAGAAAAAATAAATTAAATAAAATATGGGTTGGTAGGTAGGGAGATAGGATGGGCAAATATAGTTAAAATTTATACAAAATTTATAAAATAATTAGTTCACTCAAGTGAACGGAAAGAGGTTAATATTATGGGACTTAGAGAAAAACAGAGAGAGATAAATGAAATTGGAGTCATTCTTAATGAAAGAAAAAAGTATGCAGCAAGAGATATTCAGAAGCCTGTACCGCTTGAAAAGGTTTTAATTTCTTCATTTGAAAATGAAAAAACATATATGTGTCTTACAACAGTAAATAATGAAAAAGCATATTTCTATGCACCTAATTCACTAATTAAAATATTTGAAGCAGAACTTGAAGAATGTGGTGGGGATATTAATACATTTAATTCAAGTATTGCTTTGGATAATATCAGAGTATACTTTAATAAGGAAGCAATTAAAGACGGAAAAACATACATAAGAACAATTTTGGTATAATTAAAATACCCCCACTATTAAATTAGTGGGGGTTAAATTTTACTCAAGTAAACTTAAAGGAGTGATAAAAATAGTAAACAGAAGAAGATTAGTATCAATATGTAAAATGGCGAGAATTCGTAATAAATTAACACAAAAAGAAGTATCTGAACAAAGTGGTTATAGTATGAATTCAATTTCGTCATTTGAAAATGGAGCAATTAAAAATATAAATATTTTTATTTATTATTTTGAAAATTTATTAAATTATGAAGAAAGGATGGAATTTTTGAAGTCATGGCATCCAAATTCTCATTAAAGAAAATACTATCTCAGGATTTACAGGAAGTAAATAAATATAATAAAGCAGAATTAACTGAGATTGTTAAATTTATGAACCAAACAGTTAAAAAAAGAATAGAAAGTTTAGAAAAATTTGAAGAAGAAACGGGGTCAACATCTCCAGCACTTTATAGAATGAGAGTGCATGGTGATATTAAAGCAGACGATGTATATAATAAATTACGAAATGATTTTAAGACTGCGTATAATTTCTTAACAGACCCCACAAGTAAAATAACAAAATGGAAAGATATAAGAAAATCATTAAAAAATAAATTTGAAACATATACTGGATTACCGAGCAAAAATTATAAATGGGTAGATAACTTTTTTAAAATATATAATAAATATTCAGAAATGGATAGTTATAATGCCGTTATGCAATTATTATCAAGCGAACAAGTATTTAGAGAAGCGGCACAAACATATGCACAAATAGAAAAAAACATTAAAGACCCAGAGGAAATAATGCTGGAATTTTCTGACAGAATGGATAGATTATATTATGAAGCAATTTCCGAATATAATGACGAATATTGATGATTTCGCTGATAGTATAAAAAAATTAGAAATAAAAACTAAAACAAATAATAAAAAAATAGAATATTTACAAATATGTTGTTCTTTCGATATAGAAACATCATCTTTTATAAAGAATGATGAAAAATGTGCCGTAATGTATGCGTTTATGGTTAACATACAACACAAAATATATTTTGGAAGAACATGGGAAGATTTTTGTAGATGCATAGAAGCAATACAAAGAACATTTGAATTACATTCAAAAAGAAGAATTATAATATATGTACATAATTTATCATATGAATTTCAATTTATGTGTAAATATTTTCATTGGGATAAAGTATTTGCACTAGATGAAAGAAAAGTAGTATATTGTATAACAGACGGAATAGAATTTAGATGTTCATATATATTATCAGGTTATTCATTAGATGCGTTAGCGTCTATATATAATTTACCAGTTAAAAAATTAGTAGGACATTTAGATTATAAATTAATTAGATTAACTAAAACTCCATTAACAGATAAAGAAATAGAATATCTATTAAACGATGTAGAGGTAGTCGTATATTACATAGAACTTATATTAAAAGATGAGTATAGCATTGATTGTATACCAATCACAAAAACAGCATATGTGCGAAGATTAACAAAAAAGAATTGTAATACAATGAAATACAGAAAAACTATATCAAATCTAACTATAAATTATGAAGAATATCAATTATTAAAAAGAGCATTTCAAGGCGGATTTACTCATGCAAATATGTTTAATGCAGGTAAAATACATGAAAATGTATCATCATATGATTTTACATCATCATATCCAGCAGTAATGATTAGCGAAATGTTTCCCATGTCTAGAGGTAAAATAGAATATGATGTTAACTTGAGTAAACTTGAAGAAATGATTAAATATTTTTGTTGTGTAATAGAAATAGAATATAGTAATATTGAAAGTTGTGAGGTAAGTGACCATCCTATATCATCATCAAAATGTAAAATAGAGGGTTACAGAGATTTAGATAATGGTAGGGTAGTTAGAGCAGAAAAATTAAAGACTGTAATAACAGAACAAGATTATTTAACAATAAAAGAATTTTATACATATGATGAAGTAAAAATATCGAGAGTAATAAAATATTATAAAGCGTATCTACCGAAAGAATTTGTAAATACAATATTAGACTTATATATTAAAAAGACAGAATTAAAAAATGTGGAAAATAGAGAAATGGAATATTTACAATCTAAAGAAATGATAAATTCAATGTACGGAATGACAGTTACAGATATATTAAGGGATGAAATAATATTTGATGAAGAATGGTCAACGGAAGAAAAAGACCCAGAAAAAGTAATAGATAAATACAATAAATCAAAAAGCAGATTTTTATTTTATGCATGGGGTGTTTGGGTTACAGCTTATGCAAGAAGAAATCTATTTACGGCAATAAAAGAATTAAAAGAAGATTATATATATGCTGATACAGACAGTGTTAAGTTTGTAAATAAAGAAAAGCATATGGAATATTTTAATAACTATAACTTAAAAATAAAAAATAAAATAATTAAAGCGTTGAAAACATTAGGATTAGAAGATTATAAGGCACACCCAAAAACAATAAAAGGTGAAGAAAAATGGCTTGGTGTATGGGATTTTGATGGGCATTACGATAAATTTAAAACTCTTGGTGCAAAAAGATATATGGTGCAACATGATGGAATAATAAATATTACAGTATCAGGTTTAAATAAAAAAGTAGCAGTTCCGTATATATTAAAAGAATCGGGAGTATCATTTGAAAAGCAATCAAATGGAAATTGTAAGTTCACTCAAGTGAACACTAAACCTGCATTTGATTATTTCGATGATGGTATGTATATACCGAAAGGAAAAACAGGAAAAAACATACATACATATATAGATTATCCAATAGAGGGTTACGTCGAAGATTATATGGGTATAAAACAACACTATAAAGAATTGTCATGTATACATTTAGATGAAGCAGAGTATTCATTAACTATGGCTGATAGTATTATAAATATATTGAAAGGAGTGGTTTACAGATGAAATACTATACATTAGACAGAATACTGAGAGAAGATGCAATATATAATATGATTATTGGTGAACGTTCTAATGGTAAAACCTATTCCGTATTAAACTATGGAACAAAAAGAGCAATAGAGTCATCACTAAAGGGTGAATATAAAAATAGACTTGCTATAATTAGACGATGGCAAGACGATTTTAAAGGTAAGCGTTCACATGAAATGTTTAGTTCAATAGTAAGTAATGGACTAATTGAAAAATATTCTAAAGGAAAATATGATACTGTAGAATATTTTTCGGGTAGATGGTTTTTAGCCAAAAAAGACGAAACAGGCTCAACAAGATGCGATGAACCTTTTGCATACGCTTTTTCATTATCAGCTATGGAACACGATAAGTCTACTTCATATCCTGACGTTGATACAATATTATTTGATGAATTTTTAACACGCAGTTATTATCTTCCAAATGAATTTGTAACTTTTATGAATGTATTATCTACAATAATAAGAGAGCGTGACAATGTAAAAATATTTATGTTAGGTAATACAGTAAACAAATTCTGCCCGTATTTTGATGAAATGGGACTTCATCATATAAAAGAAATGAAACGTGGTGAAATTGAAGTATATGAATATGGAGAAAGCGGTCTAAAGGTAGCAGTTGAATACGCAGAAAAAACTATAACAGGTAAAAAATCAGATAAATATTTTGCATTTGATAATCCAAAATTACATATGATTACAGGTGGAGATTGGGAAATAGATATATACCCACACTTACCAGAAAAATATAAACCAAAAGATATATTATTTACATATTTCATAGAATTTGGAAATGAATTATTACAATGTGAGATAATTGAACATAATAAAGGTAATTACACATATATACATAGAAAAACTACACCTATAAAAGATGAAGATAATGACTTACTATTCACAACAAGAGCAACAAATAACAGATATTTTCAAAGAAGAAATATAGCTAATGTATATGATGATTTAGGAAAAAAGATATATTCATATTTTAAAAAGGAAAAAGTATTTTATCAATCAAACGATGTTGGTGAAGTTGTACGAAATTATTTAGTATGGTGTAAAAAATCAATATGAAAAACCCCCATTATGGGGGTTTTAGTTTACTTGAGTAAACTCAAAAGTAAATTTTATTTGCTATTTTTATAGCTAAATCTTCACACCATTTATATGTTTTAATAAAATCAATAGTTTTATCTTCTAATCCACAGACTATTTGGATTAAAGAAATAGCTTCATCAAAAGTGAATGTGGGATAACCTGTATACACACCTACAGAATTCGGTATACCAGTAAAATAACTGATATCCAAAGAGGTTTTAGTTCCACCAACTCTACAACAAATATGTGTATGAGCACCAGTACATCTACCACTTGAACCCATAACTCCTATAGGTTCTCCAGACTTAACAGTTTGTCCTTGCTTTACATATATTGATGATAAATGTGCGTAATAGTACCAAATACCATTTCGGGTTCTAACTCTAACATAATTACCAAATCCGTTAGGTTCACTTAGTACATCACATACACCATCGCAAAAAGTGTAAACAGTATCATCGTCAAGAGCTACAATATCAAGACCATCGTGATATTCTCTTGAACCAAATATATTTCTATATCCTCTAGGTGATGTTACTTTGAATTTTCCTTTAAAACAAGATAACATAATATCAACTCCTTACGTATTTATATGTTCCTATCTCGTTAGGTATACCAGTTATATCATATGGATTTGTTGTGTCATCAGGATTTGATGAACTTCTAAATTCCAAATGAAGATGTGCTCCTGTAGAATATCCAGTATTACCCATAACACCTATTTTATCATATTTAGATACAGTGTCACCAACATTTAAAGAAGAACTATTTTCTACCATATGACCATAATAGGTATATACACCATCTTTTAAAACTCTAACTCTATAGCCGAAACCTTGAGAGTGGTCGTCAGGATTTTCCCAACCTACGGCATCTACAACACCATCATTAACAGATGTAACATCTGTTGTATCTTCGCCAACTAAATCAATACCTTTATGGAATTCATCGTCACGATAACCATATATAGAGGTAACTCTAAAAGTACCTACAAATGGAGATATAATCATAGTAGGCGGTACACTTTCGTTTTCAGGTTCAGGTTCTGGTTCAGGGTCAGGGTCGGGTGTTACTGAATTTTTTATTAGAACACCAGATTTAAGTAACCCATCAATAAGCTCTCTTTCAGTATCAGTGCATGGTATTTCAATATGAACATCTTGTACTTTTGTATAACCATTAACAGAATTTAATATTCTTGATTTATACAATGGGTATCCAACATAATGTCCATAATTATCATAATATTTTCTTTCAGGTCTTTTGTAAGCTATAAACGGTCTTATATATATATTAGTAAAAACTCCACTATCACTTAAATTGGTTGATATGTGGAATGGTAAACGAGCATTAGTTAATGAAGCTAAACCTGATAGAGTTTCAGTAGAGCTACCAATTAATGATGGTCTATGTTTATAAGTTTTAGACTCAACATCAGACGATGTATATTTTTTAGAAGTAACTAATCTGTTTGTGCTAGGATTTCTATCTTGAATACTAACAACTGAACCAACAGTTGATGTTGCTATGGTTGTAGCAGGAGAAATAAAAGCTCCAGCTGTGCCAACTGCGGTTAATGCAGTAGAGATAATTTTATCTCTAATAATAGTTGTATCAGTTCCAGATAATGGTATATCAACACCAACTTTATTAGATGCACTACATATTTCAATGTTGTTTCCGTCACTATCAACAGATATAATCTTAGCATATAATATACCGCTAACTAAATCAAGTTTGAAGTCAATATATATTTGTTCACTTTTATATAGATATATACTGTCAATATCAACATAGCCTATATATGGTAAAAATATTTTATATTCAGTTATAGTGCTATAATCCATATAACTGTTTGTAAGACATTTGTTTAAATCACTTTTAATAAAAATAAACTGTTTTGACGGATTTTTTATAACAGATGGTGCTGTATTAGATATTGATATAACTTCGTTACCAAATTCTATACCCTCATACGGCAAACCAGTCTGCCATGTTCCATACTCCATAGTGGTAACATTAAAAGGATAAACTCTAAGAGAAGTAACCATTTTACTTTTTTCGCCATAATTTGTAAATAAATTAGCTAAAAAATCTGTATTCCAAAATTCATTAAACAGCTCTTTTATTTGTATGAGATTAAGTATAGCAAAAGAACCACCGAAACCAAAAAAAGGAATACCTACATATTCAGGATTAACAGGCAATCCGGCTGGAGACTCCTCAGCGGCTGTGTGTATTATGAAATTCAAATCCTCAACATCTTTACTTTCATCAAAATCTCTACCCGCAGTTGGATTAACTAATTTGACATTATCAGTCGGTGTCATAATAACCATATCATCAATTATATACGGGTCTGACTCAAATTCATTTCTCGCAACAACAGCAGATAAATTATTTATATCGTCTTTCCAACTTTGAAGTACATCAATAGTACAAGAAATTTCAATAGACGCATTAGATGTTAAATTCATTTCACTTACAAAATAATATCTACCAAAATCAGGAATATACATATAATTATATGTTTTAAACCATTCAAAAGAGTTTACTCCAGTAAACACTAAAACAGGCGAAAGAATATCACATTCACCCCTGAGAGTGCCACTAATAGTGACACCCTTAGTAAGAGTTTTAGGAAAAGCGTTAGTTTCGTCGGTACATTTATATAGAATTATATCCATAATATCAACCCCAATAACCGTATGCTGAAGACCACTGCTGTTTACGTTCAGTAAATACATCAAATGTTAAAGTCATTTGGTTATTATCATTATCTCGCATCTGGAAACCTGAACAATCACCACTAAGATTACAATTAAAATTATCGCTGTCTGGTAAAAATAACTTCATGTAATCTTTTAAATTGGTATAATGTTCTCCGCTTATAGTGATAGTAACATCGTATAAATCATTTTCAGGAGTTGCGTCAATAGAAAATTGTGCTACAACATTATATCCGTAAATGGAAAACGTAACAGTTGCTTCACCAGTAAGTCCAGAACTATGACTAAAAGGTAAAGTAAAATTATCATAATACCTAAGCATATTAGTTGCAAGCCATCTATATGATGAAAAGTTAACTGCTCTACTGCTATCACTTGTTATATAAGATATGTTTCTATGAGTTGCTACTTCAACAGGAACTAAACGTTCATCACCACCTCTTACATAAACGGGTCTAATTGGGTCACTTCGAGATGATACTAAAATAGTAGAACTACCTAAATTAAGTGGTGCTGTAGTCTTCTGACTACCATCAAGATAATAAACTTTACCAAATTCAGCCTTTATAACTTTATTTTCAACTGCATTAGTAGATGTGTCATTAAGTTCCTTATCATTATCGGGTTCATAGATGAATGTATCTACAGTCATTTTTACTGTATCATCAGAATAAATATTTATATATTTAGTAGTACAAGTTTTATCTGATGTATTCCAAATTCTACGAAGTTCAGCCTGAAAATATATTCCATCACCATTCTGCTGTTCATAGAAAATTGCTTCTCTATCTCCCCACTTAATACCATCCATATTAAGACCAGATAGAACAATAAACTTTGCGTGAGAGTTCAATAAATTTTTATAGATATCTTCATATTTTTCGGTATTACCTAATGAAGTACTAAACTCTCTATTATCCAGATTTATAATCTGATATCCGCCTCTTAAAGACATAAAATCATTCCTTTCTAAAATGCGGGAGTTCACTTGAGTAAACTCCCGTTGTGTTTTACGCTACAAAGAAAACAACGAAGTTTTCATTAAAGTCGTTAAAATAACCAGCATCCTGCTTATAGAAGTAATTTGTAAATTCAGCCTTAGGGTTATAGTGAGTCTTAACTCTACGGTCAAATCTCGTAACACCAAGGGCATCTCTATCAAACATTACAGCGAGGATACCTGATGCGTGTACATCGTGGTCATTAGCTGTCTTTACATTGATTTCAGTAATGTCACCAAATGAATATTCAAGACCACTACCCTGCCAATAAGGAACTGTGTCGTGTCTAGGCATCTGAACAAGTTCATCATGGAATGTATCACTCTGAAGATATACTCCAGCCGCCTTTGAGAAGTCAGAAAGCATCACAAAATGAAGCATATCTGTAGGAGTAAATCTTGCCTTTCCACCAATATTAAACTGAGCTGACATAACACGAAGTCTATCAACATAAAGTGACATTGTATAAGCGGCAAATCTAATAAATTCAGGGTTCTTCATAGACTGTTCGGGTGTGAGGTCACCATCAAAAGAGTCATTATAAAGCTTAAGAAGATTTACACATCTTGCTGTACTGTTAGCAGAATAATTTCCATCATTGAAATCCTCATAAAGAGTTTCAGCAATAAAATGATTAATAGTTCTCATAACAAGAGCATCTGTTTTAACAGTAATAGACTTATCTATTTCATTAAACAACATAGATACAAATGCACCGAGCTGTTCACCACTTGAAAAACTTTCTCTTACCTGAAGTTCAGTGATGCTTGCTTCAATTTCAAATGTAACTCTCTTGTTAAAGAATTTATTACTTACCTTAGGCTTTCTGAAAATATTGGGGTCATAAGATGTATTATCTGTGAGTTCCCAGCTTTCGTTTTCAACAGCTTCGGGCATTTCAGCGGTAATCTTCTGAAGTACACTACCATATGCCCAACTATCCATAAGAACTGAGGGAGCGTAACCGCCATACTTTCTGTTTACAAATATTACTCTACCAATATGATTGATAAGAGATTTTACATAATTATCAAAAGCGTTATTATCAAAAATCTGATTACCAATATCAACTACATTAGACAAATCTTCTGCAAGAATTGAGTCTGTTCCGAGAACTTCCTGAGTAGCAAGGTTTACAAGTTCTCTTACCTGTACCATTTCCATAAATTAAATCATCCTTTCTTAATTGAGTTTACTTGAGTAAACTAAGATTTTGTGAGTGTTCCAGTAGAAATTGTTAGATAGTGCTGTGTAGAATTAACAACGAATGAAGTGTATACATTATCTTCAATTCGAGTATATTTAGCGAGTCCGTTAGAACCGCTAAAGTCAGCGTATACATTAATGTACTTCTTACCATCAATCTTGAAATTTGACATGATAATAGGTTTACCATTCTTAAACGCTTCCTCAATAAGCTTTACCTCATCAATGACATTTGTATTAGAACCTACAGAAAGTTCCTTGTCTTTGAAGTCGATAATAGCATAACCACCCTTTGACATACTACATACTCCTTTCTTAATATACTGGTATAGTTAAAACCGAGTCAATATCGGTGAAAACTATTTCATAAAATAAATTTTTACGAACTTCAAGTTCCTGATTAAGTAAATCCTGAAAAGTATTTCTTCCGTTATTACCTGAATGAGTATCCATAGACTCAATATTTCTTTCGTTATTTTCATCTTCGGTTTTATCAAGATTATCTTTAGTTAAACTATCTCTATCAGATTTACTTACATATTGTCTGTCCTGTTTTGTTCGTGTATTGCTATCATTATCTGTAATATTATTGTTTTCTGTTCCTGAAGTTCCTACACCATTTTCACTGTTAAAACCATAAAAATAATCATTATTGTTAGTTCTTTCTTTTTCAGTAGATACAGAAGAAGAATTATTATCAACATTTTCTGTATCAGCTTCGTTGTGTTCCACTTTAACATCAATAATATTTTCGTGTTCGGTTTTTTTATTTTTCTTATCTGTAATAAGTTCTTCTCTTATTATCTTATATTTTTCATTATCCAAAGGATTATATGTTTCATTCATAGCTATCCAAATTCTATCCCATTTAGGAATATATGCTAAAACTATTTCTCCTAAATACTGTGCTAAAACTAAAAAACTATCAGTATCAGACTCACTTAATATTTCGTCGGTTATATAAGTATTTAATAGTTTATTCCTAGAATGGTTCTTATATAACATATCTAGTGTTAAATCATTAAACCAATCAGGTTTATCAAAATTAAAAGATTTAATCATATCAAATATTCCACTAAATGCAGTAGTTTTAATTATAATATCATATAAATCTTTAATCCTCGGATACTTCATCTTCAATCTCCTTTTGTTCACTTGAGTTAACTTGATTAGAAACTTCAGCTTCTTTCTCAAGAATTTCTTGCTCTGTGTCACGCGTTTCCATCATATCTAGCCATACAGAGTCGAAGTCTACGCTTATATCTGTACCAAACATTTTGTTAATTTTTTCAACGCCATCTTTTCTACACCTAAGCATATTATCAACAAGCGGTAACATCATATCATCATTCATTGATGTTTCATCACCTGAAATGGCTTCTCTTTTCATATTAAACGATGCTCTAAGACCTAAATCCTGAAACCAAGCACCTTTACAATATTGATGGAATTCAATCAAATCAGTAATCTGATTAGCTGTTGCTGAATATGGCATAGTTCTAAGGTTTTCATCAAACCCCTCTTGTAAACCAATTGACATATCTCCATCCTCAATACGCTTCATCATTACATCAAGACCTGTTTTCTGACTATCTTTTTGAGTTACTGCGATGGCGGGTATTCTTCGGTTAATATTTTCTATTCTCATAGTAATATCACTCTCTACCATCAAAGAAGCATATCTGTTGCATAAGGGTAACAGACCCTGCATTTCGCTATCATTCCTCATAATAACGCAATCTTTATCAATAGTAAATTCTCCAGAAAAATTGAGATAAGGATTAGCGACAATGAATTTAGTTGGAAAATAATATTCATTAGGCATCCCACCAATACCACCAAATAAAGCATATATATTACCGTTTATTTTAGCTATCCCGCAATACCCATTTCTTTGTAAATATTTTTCAAGAAATAATTGTGGTAATGTTTCAGGTAAATTTTCATATTTAAACATCTGTTGAGTTCGAGATAACATATAATTAACATATCTGCGAACATTCATTTCTTTATCCTTAAAATCATATAATCTCGGTGTGGAATAACTTCCATATTCGTAGAAGTCATTCCAGCAACCGCCAGCATATCGTTTACTCAAGTGAACCACGACCTTTCAATGCTTCTTTTAATTCGTTGATTGCTTCGGTTAACTTTTGTACAGTTGTTGTGTTTGTATAATACATCAATAAACACATAACCATAGGAAACCCATACTGTGCAATCAATTCAAATATTTCTTCCATTAACTAAACCTCATTTCTCGTTGTAGTCTATAATCATATTTTATGGCTACTGTTTCAATATCACTATTTGAGATATTATACTGATTAGCTGAGTTATTATATAATTTCATAGACTCAATACAGGCACTTAATGGTTGAGCAAAATATTTAATAGCCTTAGGTGAGCCAAAAATCTCCATACCTAATTTGTTAAATGGTATCAAATCAGCCATAGGTTCTTCGGTATTCCAAACAACATAACCAGCAAAATCTTCTTCGCTTATGTCTACACCAGTACGATTTATTCTATTTTCATTCATTATATCACACGCTCGTCTAGCAAGATTATAACTATTATATGAAAATGTTTGTGCTGGTCGATATTCTCCAGTTACTTCATCTGCTACAACTGCTGGCGGAAACCATATACCAGTATATCCATATTGCTCCATAGGATTTGTAACATTAGGTCTAATTACTCCAATTATAATGAACATATTAACACTCCGTTCACTCAAGTAAAATTTTAATAAATTATGAACAATATATTAAATATATTATCCCTTTCCACATTATTGTAATAACACATAAATATGAACTGAATGTTAATATTTAAAGAATTAAGTGTAAATATTAGAGCGAGGGGGATATTAAACTCACAAGAGGAAGCAAGGAAGGTTGTGCGCGTTGTGAAAAATGTGACAGAGAAGGAAAAGGCATTTATCATTGCCATGCAGGGCTGATTGACTTCGCGATTGATTTGACGATTAACGGAGAAAA
>JAGAKD010000041.1 GCA_017625815.1 Lachnospiraceae bacterium
CAGGTTTGGAGAGAGAAAAGCTTGAGAATGAGTACAGAGAGCTCATGGAAAGAATCGCAGAGTTACGTGCAATTCTTGCTGATAGAAAGAAGCTTCTTGGTGTTATCAAGGAGGAGATTCTTATTATCGCTACAAAGTTTGGTGATAAGAGAAGAACTTCTATTGGTATTGATATTTATGATGATATATCTGTTGAAGACCTTATTAAGAAGGAAAATATAGTTATCGCTATGACTAAGCTTGGCTATGTTAAGCGTATGACTATCAATAACTTCAAGAGCCAGCATAGAGGTGGTAAGGGCATAAAGGGTATGCAGACTATAGAGGATGACTTTATAGAAGACTTATTTATGACTACAACTCACCACTACATTATGTTCTTTACTAATCAGGGTCGAGTATATAGACTTAAGGCTTATGAGATACCAGAGTCAAGTAGAACTGCTAGAGGTACAGCTATTGTTAACCTTCTTC
Organism: Lachnospiraceae bacterium; assembly: GCA_017625815.1. GTDB lineage: Bacteria > Bacillota > Clostridia > Lachnospirales > Lachnospiraceae > Coprococcus_C. The sequence goes on from JAGAKD010000041.1 coordinate 475, forward strand.
AGTTGCTTCCAGACGAAAAGGTTACTGCTGTTATACCTATTCTTAAATATAACGAGGGTAGATATCTCTTTATGGCTACTAAGAATGGTATTGTTAAGAAGACACGTATTACAGAATATGCAAATGTAAGAAAGTCAGGTCTTGCAGCTATTACCTTGAAGGAAGGCGATGAGCTTATTGAGGTTAAGTCTACTAACAATGCTAAGGACATATTCCTTATAACTAAGCAGGGTATGTGTATTAGATTTAACGAGACAGATGTAAGAAGTACAGGTAGAACATCTATGGGTGTTATCGGTATGAATGTATCAGAAGGTGACGAGGTTATCGGAATGCAGATGGATACTCAGGGTGAGGCACTTCTTATCGTATCAGAAAATGGTCTTGGTAAGCGTACATCTATTGACGAATTTACTCCACAGAGACGTGGTGGTAAGGGTGTTAAGTGTTATAAGATTACCGATAAGTCAGGTCCAGTTGTAGGATTTAAGGCAGTAAATGAAGACAACGAGATAATGCTTATAACTAACCAGGGCATTGTAATTAGAATTCTTTGTAAGGATATTTCAACTCTTGGTAGAATTACTACAGGTGTTAAGCTTATCAATATGGATATTGAAAGTGATATCTCAGTTGCAAGTATTACAAAGGTTCGTCAGAAGTCAGCAGACGAGTCAGAATCTCTTGAAGCATTAGAAAAAGAGATGGAAGAAGCTGATAATGAAGAAGGAAATATAGAAGAACCATTAGATGGTGAAGCAGAGGATACTCCTTCAGAAACAGAATAATGATTAAACAAAGTATTGCAGGTATGTATGTGATGTTATATAATCACATACATACTTGTTAGATACAAAAAAGAGGTAAGAATTATGTCAGGTGAAGATTTAAAAGATGGCCTTGAAGGCTTAAGCAAAATAGATGGTTTAGCAGACATTTTATTTGATGCTATGTATTGGATAGCAGTTGTATTTATTATATTGTTTATCGCATATATATTCTCTGTCATCAATTGCTACTTCAATAAGAAAAAGCGTGGAACATTACATGCAGATAACGATAATTTCTTAGGAGATTAAAGTATATAAAAAAGCTGTTAAGATTTTTTAACAGCTTTTTTTATTTTGCTATATTTTACTTTAATAAAGTAATATGATATGATGAATTTAATTAGCTTTATTATTGAGGTGATGTTATGAGAACGATACATACAGACATAATTATAGATACTGTTAAGGACATGTGTATATCAGCAAATTTATATCTTGCTAAGGATATGGAAGAGAGACTTAGATATGCAGCAGAAAATGAGGATGGAAAGCTTGGAAAGCAGATAATGAACCAGCTTATTGAAAATATGGAGATTGCTGCAAAGGAAGAAATTCCTATATGTCAGGATACAGGAATGGCAGTATTTTTTGTGAATGTGGGACAGGATTTACATATTGAAGGAATGAACATTACAGATGCTATTAATGAAGGAGTCAGAAGAGGATACACAGAAGGATATCTTAGAAAATCAGTTGTTAAAGACCCACTTATTCGTGAGAATACTAAGGACAATACACCAGCAATTATCCATTATGATATTGTACCTGGTGATAAGCTAGAGATAACCATAGCACCAAAGGGATTTGGCAGTGAAAATATGAGTAAAGTATATATGCTTAAGCCATCTGATGGTGTGGAAGGGGTTAAAGCAGCGGTGTTAGAAGCTGTTAAGGATGCAGGCCCAAATGCCTGTCCTCCTATGGTAGTTGGTGTAGGCTTAGGCGGTGATTTTGAGCTTGCAGCAAAGCTTGCTAAGAAGGCACTTACAAGAGAAGTTACTTCACATTCCCCATATGAGCATATTGCAAAGATTGAGGAGGAGCTTTTAGAAGCAATCAATAAAACAGGTATTGGTCCTGGAGGACTTGGGGGAAAAACCACAGCTCTTGCAGTCAATATAGAAACCTATGCAACACATATAGCTGGTATGCCGCTGGCGGTGAATATGTGTTGTCATGTAAATAGACATCTTACGAAGGTACTCTAATAGAAACCAATATATTTATAAAACACCCCTATAAATATGGAGCTTTTATTAAGGAGGTATATTATGGGAAAGGTACAAAGTCTAATAAACGAGCAAAAAACAGAATTAAAGCAGTTGCTTTATAACTACACAATGACATTAGCTATAGGTTCTCTCATATCAGTTGTTTATGTTTTAAATGATATGATTGATTTGGGTAGTCCTGATTTTATGAGGCAGTTCTACACTATAATGTTTGCCTTTGTTATTGGTTGTTTCTTTGTAGAGACATTTTATGTAGATAAGAATCAGCCTAAGAAAGTGGCACTACTTTCTACAATGTACGTAGTGAGCTTTGCTATAGCGGTGGTTATTGATTTATTGGTAGAAAACCTAGACAATCTTACAGATAAGCAAGCATATTATATATCTATGTATATAGCAGTAATATATGTTTCTTTAGTATGTGTTACTTTTTATAAGCTAGTTAAGAAAAATGCCATAGAGATGGAAAAATATTTTGCAAGGGTGTTATTTGGCTTGCTTAAGGTGTGGGGATTATTTTTCTTACTCTACGCTGCAGTTATACTTATTCTTGAGATATTCAATTCACTAATTGCAGATATTGACTATTGGGATTTACTAAGCAGAATAGAGATATTACTTATAGGATTTTTATTTTTTCCATATAGCATACTTACAATAAGTGATACCAGAGAAGATAACTCACGTTTTACTAAGGGATTACTTATGTATGCTCTTATGCCTTGTGTACTTATTGCTACAGGAATAATATATATGTACATAATAAAAATAATGGCTAGCGGAGAAATTCCATCTAACCAGGTGTTTAGAATATGTGCTGAGTTATTCCTTTTAGGTGGTCCAGTGTGGCTTATGTCAGGTGTATTCCTACAGGAAAGAGCTGAGAAAAAGGGTGTTTCTGTGGGTATATATGGAAAGATAGTAAACAATATGGCCTACATTTATATACCTTGCATTATTCTTGAGATTATATGTATAGGTATAAGAATTGCCAATTACGGTTTAACAGATACTAGATATATGGCTGTTGCTGCTATTATATTCCAGATTATTTATGTGGCGTGGAAACCACTTATGAAGCTTATCAAGAAAGAAGAGGGCTATGAGGGACTTATACTTGTATTTCTTGGAATGTTTATTATCGGAACTATAGCACCATTTGTAAATATGCAGAAATTAAGTTTCCTCTCACAAAAGGCTAGATTTGAGAAGGCTATGGAAGAGGGAAATATGACTGTTGCAAATAATGTGTATGATTATTTTAGATTTGATATTTATGGTGAAGAATATCTAAAAGAGAATTATACTAAGGCGGAGCTCAGTGAATTAAAAGAAGATATTTATCAAGAGGATCCTAGTGCCCAGTCTAAGGATTTTGAATATGTTAGTTTTTACATGCAAACTTCAAAGCAGGATGAGGGCTTAAATATAAAAGGATATACAAATATGTATCCATTTTCATATATTTCAGACTATGAAGAAACCTATACCATGGAAGACATAAGTGAGATGGTTCTCGAGTATGGTAAAAATGATTCCTTCCAATGTAATTTTGATGCTACAGCAATGGTAGAAAAATATATAGAAATGCATCAAAATGGGGAAAAATATTCATATGAGATGGATTATGATTACTACGAGCTTAGTCCTAATGTTTGTGTAGTAATTATGGATATAAGTTTTGATTATAATCCATATTCAGATATAATTCAGGACATAGATTATAGTGGTTATATCCTTATCAATGAGGAGGGACACAATGGACAGTAAAAAAATAGTAAAGGTACCCTTTGAAAAGGATGTTGTAAAGGAACTAAGAGCAGGAGATTATATATATCTTACAGGTACCTTGTATAGTGCTAGAGATGCAGCTCATAAAAGATTATATGATAGCATATTAGATAAGGAATCTAAGGGAGCGGTGTTAACAGGAGGGGAGTTATACGAGGAAAAAGTACTACCTTTGGATATAACGGGAAACATATTTTATTATCTGGGACCAACTCCAGCAAAGGAGGGTCAGGTTATTGGTTCAGCCGGGCCTACCACTAGCAGTCGTATGGACAAGTATACACCTTTACTTCTTGAAAAAGGCCTTGTAGGAATGATAGGAAAAGGCAAGAGAAATAAAGATGTTATAGATGCTATAGTAAAAAATGGCGCAGTATATATGGCAGCAGTTGGGGGAGCTGGAGCACTTCTTTCTAAATGTATCAAGGAGTCTCGTGTTATTGCCTATGACGACCTTGGCACAGAGGCTATTCGCGAGATGAAGGTTGAGGATTTTCCAGTAGTAGTTGTTATAGATAGTCAGGGTAACAATCTATATGAGACTGCTGTGGAGGAATATAAAAAATCTATTTAAATATAGTTTACTAAATGAACGAATATATCAGGTTTGGAAAAGCAAAGTTCTAAACCTGATATTTAAATATTTAAGAAGAGTAATATAATAACATATACAAGATGTTAAATTGTTTTCTAGGAAAGGATGATTATATTGAGTAAAAAGGTAAAGGTTGTCTATGATGTAGACGGTATAATGAAGAAGAAAAAAAGAAAAAAGAGTGATAGAGATTCTTCAGGTGGAATGAAGGGTAGATTTGGAAAAGGAAATATAATTGCACTTATTATTTTGTGTTTGATTGAGGCTATAGCATACTATTTTATAGTGCCATCACTTAATATACATACAGTTTCTTTCTGGGTGTGGTTTATATTTACTCTTTTTGGTTTACTTATATGTTCTCTTGATTTTAATGCAGCAAGTTCTGAGATTAAGATGAAACCTGCGGAAAAATTAGATGAAACAACACCGGTTAGCAAGGTTATTATAGTTGTTATGATAGCTTCTGTAGTTATAGTAATTATTGGTGGAATTATATCATCACCACTTTTTATGTCTGACAAATATGCAGGGCTTATCAACATATCTGATGGTGACTTTGCTACAGATATAGTTGAGAGCGAGAATATAAATGATATTGCTCTTATGGATACTGAAAGTGCACAGATAATAGGTGATAGAGCTATTGGTTCTCTTTCAGATGTTGTTAGCCAGTATGAAGTTAGCGACACATATTCAACTATTGATTATAACGGAAAACCAATGAAGGTTGCTCCTCTCGAATATGCAGGATTTTTTAAGTATATGAATAATAAGGACGAGGGTATTCCGGGATATGTTTTAGTAGACCCTGTAAAGAATGAAGCAACATATGTGGAGCTTGAAAAGCCAATCAAATATTCACCATCAGCCTGCTTCAGTTATGATTTGAATCGTCATATTCAAACTAGTTATCCCACATATGATTTCTATGGATATTTCTTTGAATTAGATAATGAGGGTAATCCGTACTATGTGTGTCCAGTAATGGAGCCAAATGCAGGACTTTTTGGTGCAAAGGATGTAAAGGGTATAGTTCTTTGTGATCCTTGTACGGGAGATTGTGAATACCTTGATATTGGCAACATTCCAAACTGGGTAGATAGAGTTTATGATGGAGATCTTGCTTGTAAGAAGTATGATTGGTATGGAAATCTTTCAGGTGGATTTATCAATAGTATAATTGGTAATAAGGGTTGTAAGGTTACAACTGATGACTACGGCTACAAGGTAATGGATGGCGATGTTTGGGTTTACACAGGTGTAACATCTGTAAATGGCGACCAGTCAAATATTGGATTCGTTATGATGAATTCAAGAACTGGGGAGAGTAAATATTACAGTGTAGCAGGTGCAGAAGAACACTCCGCAATGGATTCAGCAGAGGGCCAGGTGCAGAACTTAGGATATACAGCTTCCTTCCCATCACTAATTAATATAGAAGGTATACCAACTTATATTATGGTGCTGAAGGACGATGCAGGCTTAGTTAAAATGTATGCTTTGGTTAATGTTGAGAAATATAATATCGTTGCCACAGGAACAACTCAGAGAGAAGCACTTGCAAGCTATAAAAAGTTAATGGTAGAAAACGGTATACTTAGCAGCACACAAGATATAGGTGAGGATATTCCTAATAAGATGATAACTGTTGAGAGTATTCAGTTTATCACTATGGAAGGTGAAACCTATGTTTATATCACAGCTAAGGATGGTTCAGTATATAAACAAAACTTTGCTGAAAATGAAAGTCTCATATTTATAAAGGCGGAAGACAGAATTAAAGTGTATTATAATGAAACTGAGACAGGAATTAACGAATTGATATCATATGAGTAGAAAAATGGCGGAATATTTCATAATATTCCGCCATAAAATATTTTAAATCCATTGACAAAATCAAAGTAATTTGCTATGATATTCAAGCGTGTTGACGCGTAACTAAATACAACCATACATTTTGGTAGGATTTAGGCATTGGAGATGTACTCAAGTGGCTGAAGAGGCGCCCCTGCTAAGGGTGTAGGTCGTTTGCGCGGCGCGAGGGTTCAAATCCCTCCATCTCCGTTAAGTAGATTTTGTCATATTTAGTTGTAAAATAGTTATTGACTTATTTGTGACTTTACCATATAATCTACTTTGCGACTTGAAAAAGTCAGTATTTAAACAAATATATTCCTCCTTAGCTCAGTCGGTAGAGCACCTGACTGTTAATCAGGGCGTCGTTGGTTCAAGTCCAACAGGGGGAGCTTATAAGGCGCGATCGCCAAGTGGTAAGGCCCCGGTCTGCAACACCGTTATCGCCGGTTCAAATCCGGCTCGCGCCTCTAAAAAACCCGAAAGTTTTTTTCGGGTTTTTTATATTATAATATAATAATTGACAAGGGAAAAAAATAATAATATAATACAACTAACAAGACAGTCGGTAGGTGAATGCGACTCACCCGTTCCGGCGAAATAAACAACTATAAGAAATAGCCGTTAGAATTTTCCAGAGTTCAGAACGGCTATTTCTTATTTTTTATGTTCAGAATACCGACTACAAGTAACGCAAAGTTAGTTATAATCATAAATTCTTCGTATGTACTCATAAGACATCACCCCTTTCGCAAGACTCGAAACAGGTAAATACAGCACGTCCCCGACTGCCTAGTTAGTTGTATTAATTTGTTTAACATGGATTTTCTTATTATGAATTAATAGAAAATATAGATTATCATATGAATAGAGAAATTTTATCATACTTTTTTTCATAATACAACATCAAAATAACAATTGTAGATACACATAAACCTTGATATAATAATTATATATGTGCTGAGGTGAGATATGAAAAAGATTATTCTTGCATCCCAGTCGCCTAGGAGAAAGGAATTACTTGCACTTGCTGGTTATGATTTTGAGATAATTACATCTGATGTGGAGGAAGTAATTACTAAGGTTAAACCAGCTGAGATAGCGGAAGATTTGTCTTCTCAAAAGGCGGAGGATGTTTACAACAAAATAATTGATATGTACGGCGTTGACCAA
>JAGAKD010000042.1 GCA_017625815.1 Lachnospiraceae bacterium
GGAGGCTGTAAGTCTAGCTTCAATAGCCTTGACTGTTCCGGAAACAGCTGAATGAATATTCGCTGAGACAAAACCACCAGCCTCTGCTATTAGCTGTCCAGCTAAGACTCTGTCACCTTTTTTTACAACAGGCTTAGCAGGGGCACCAATGTGCTGGCTAAGTGGATATACCATATCCCCCTTAGGGAGATATTCTTTTACTTCCTTCTCCATAGTGAGTTCTTTACCCTCATATGGATGGATTCCGCCTTTAAATGTAAATTTCATTATATTGACCCCACTATAATATATTTGACAATATTTTAATACATAAATGGTATTTTTACAATAAAAATAGGGAAAATACACTACTTTTTCACAACATAAATCTGAGCATTATAACAATAGTATTATCTAAAATGTATATTGCGCATTATCATTCCTGCCAATATACCAATAAAGGCACCTGCAATAGTACCGGATATGCCCAAAACCAAGAAATAATACATTATATTCACATTTTCTAATACTATTACTGCAACAAAAAGTTGTCCTAAGTTATGTGCCACTGCTCCTAATATACTCACCCCTGTTACAGTAAATATCTTGAATAATCTAACCAGTGCCATAACTAATATGCTAAGAGCTGCTCCTGCCAGGCTATATATAATAACCGTAACATTCCCAAAAAGAATACCGGAAAGAATTATTCTACCCACGCTTATAATAATTGTAGGTTTTAATCCTAACTTATGTAGCGCAATAATAGTCACAAGATTTGCCAGACCAAGTTTTATTCCCGGAACAGCAAAGGTTATAGGCACAAGACTCTCCAAATAAGATAAAATCATAGCAAGAGCTGTGAACACACCACAAAGAGCAGTAAGTTTGTTACCCTTAATCTGCTCTTTTTTTCTAGAACTTTCCAATGTCCTTTCATGACGTTCTTTCATATTTGATTTTGGATTTTCTTCTAAGAATCTACTCATACATCTATTTACTCCACTATCTCAATTACAAGCTTATGAGGCAAGCAAATAATGGTTTCTCCCTCACTATCAATAGGTGGGTGTTGAACACATATCTTATCGGGACAATCTGCATTAGATACACTCACCACCCCGTCTTTAATCACAATTATATTCATACCATTATCTGTGTTAACAGAATACTCTGTATCCTTGTTAAGAGGAAAACTCTCTATAGCCTCACCATCTACAGTAACTGTAACGTTGCCTCCTGGTTTAGAATTGGATACAAGTAATATAATACCTGCAACACAAAATGCTATAACACCTATCATAAGTGCAATATCCCCTATGGATATGATTTTGTCTTTCTTGTCACTCATACCAATACTCCTTAATCTAAAAATCGGGTGACTTGGTCACCCGATTTAAATTATATATCAGATTCTTCTAACTTATTCAGCCTATTAGCTAACGACTGCAACTCTGTTACAATCACACCAACCTCTTCTACTATAGAGCCATTCTCCTCGCTACACTCAAGGGTTACATTTGAGTGTGCTGTAACTTCTTCTGTAGCAGCTGATATAGTCTGTATACTATCAACAATAGACTCGTTAGAATTGGCAAGCTCTGTCACAAATTCTGCCATCTCATCTGTCTGTCCCTTAATATCCGTCATCATACTTGCTATGGTTTCAAAGCTTGATGCAGTTTCTGTTGCCGCAACACTCTGAAGCTTGCTGTTATCCATAAGATAGCTTACTACAGATACAAGTTCTTCAAGTTCTGTAGAAATATTATTGATAAGCTCTGTAATATCAACTGTCGCATTCTGTGTCTGTTCGGCAAGATTAGATATCTCAGATGCAACTACTGCAAATCCCTTACCTGCTTCTCCAACTCTTGCAGCCTCAATAGATGCATTGAGAGAAAGCAAACTTGTCTGAGAAGTTATGTTGTCGATAAGTTCAATAATAGATTGCATATTACCAGTGTGTTCTGCAAGCTTATCAAGCTCGGCTGACACCTTGCTACTAGCATCTTCAGAAACAGCAACCTGATTAATCAATTCTTCTATCTTTTCCTTACCCTGTTCAAGCTCTGTATTTGCTTCTTCCATATCAGAACCAATATGCGATGATACATCCTCAACTTTTCTAATGAATTCCTGAATCTCTTCTGTCTTCATTAGCTGAGTCTGTACTGATTCTGCAGTGTCGTTAGTTCCATTAGAAACCTCTTCCATAGACTCCATAGTCTTTGATACTGAATCCTCAAGACGTTCCATCTTCTCATATACAAGACCAATATTACCTGTCATACTAGAAGAAATCTCCATGATCTGCTCTAGCATAGCAGATACTCTCTCTGCCTCACTGGATATATGAGCCATCTTGGCTTCATTGTTCTTAACCATAGTATTGGTGATAAGTACAGCATATATAACAAATATAAGGACAAACGCTATTCTAATCTCAATACTTGGCAGATCCTCCTTAGAAAGATTATCTGTAGCCGCTAAGTAAATTATATGAGCCACATTAGAACCAAATAAAATAGTTCCAAATATAGTTATAAGCTTCTTATCAGCGTATACAAGCAACACAAGCATAATAAGTATACCGTATGTAAACGCAACTGGAGATACTGTAGTAAATATAGTAAATATATAAAACGCTGGATATCCAAAAGCTATTATGTATTTTAATTTTTCACTATCCTTGTTTGCTTTGTAACAAATTAAGGCCATAATAAACGGCACTAAGGACAATGCTGCAAATATAGCATAATAACCTATAGTTCTGCTACCTTTAATAACCTCCAACAAATAAAATGCAAGCAAAATAACATTGTAGGCTGTGTAACATCCCAAAGCTACTTTATTATTTCTTGCAGCGTCTCTAATTTCGCCCAAAGAGCTTCTCATTTTTTCATCCATGCGTCACACATCTCCTTATCAATCCTAATATCTTATTTTATCACAAAAAATGACTATAGTACAACATTTTTCTTGTAAAGAAAACATCTTCTACTATAGTCAATTATCTTTTAAAAATAAAAAACTTTCTAATATAAAATTATTGTTTTGCGGCAAAATCCTTGAGCTGATTAATAAGCTCTATATCCTCTGGTAAAACCTTCATATTGGTGCACAAATTCTTGCCATCGGCAGTAGTTATATTAATCTCTATAATACTACCCTCACCTACAACCTTAGATGCGGCTGTAAAAAACATAGGTACCTTTGGGTGATTTGCCTTAAATCTGTCAAATAATCCTTTCATCTTCATAAGCGCCATTGGGTTCATAATTGTATCTCCTTTTCACTTTAAAATGTAATAATAATCTCAAATTCATTATTGTTCAACCTAGCTTCTATACTTCCACCCATTTTTTTCACAAAACCATAGGCTATAGATAAACCAAGTCCTGATGAGGTTGTACTCCTTGCCTCATCTGCTTTATAAAATCGCTCAAAAACTCTATCCACATTGATTTCATCAGGATTGAGCACATAATTACTTATAGTTAGGATCGAGCCTTCCTTTTCTTTCTTAAGGCTAATCTTAATTTCTTTTTCCCCATGAACCAAAACATTTTTAACAATATTCTCTATAGAACGTCTCAGCCCCTGAGCATTGGCATATACCTCAATAGTATCCTCTTCGATGTCAATAATCGGCCTAATCCCTCTTGTATTCCATTCGTCATAATAGGATATAATCACCTGTTTCAGTAGCTTTGTAATGTCAACGTTAGAAAGCTCTAATTCGTAAGCCTCATTTTTTAGCTTAGTATAAGTAAACAGCTCCTCCAACATGTTACTAAGACTATCAATGCGTTCTCTTATTATACTTATATATCTAGCTCTATCTGCCTCATCATCGCTCTCTTGCAAAAGCTGAAAATATCCATCAAGAGAAGTTAAAGGTGTTCTAATATCGTGGGAAAGATTGGTGTATATCTGGGCAATATTTTTTTCTTTTTCCAGATAGTCCTTATGGTGTTTCCTCACATCTGACGCTAACATGTTTAACTCATCTGCAAGCTCACCCATACCTCCGGTTCTATTTCCACAAGATATTAGCATATTGCTGTCATTTTCTCGAAAAAAAGACAGTTGGCGACAGATATTTTTCACCTGTCGCTTCCTGCCAATAAGTATAACCACTAATATTAAATTGATAATCAATAAAATGATCAATCCAATCTTCATTTACACTACATCTCTCTTGTTAAATACTAATGTTGATAACAAAAATCCACATATTATAGCAAGTGCACCAACAACAAAAGCTAGGAGGTATCCACCTGACAATTCTGGCTCACCTAAGAAATTAATATTACCAATTATAGTATACTTACTTAACCAAAAATCTGCAATATACTCCGACATAATTTCATTTATACTTTCCTCGAAAATATTCTCAAACATACCCATACCAAGAATAACACATATAGTGATAGCAATTATACTTTTCTTTATAAGCATAGATATGAACATACAAATCAATCCAAGACCTATGAGAAGAAATATTTCCATCGCTATATACTTAACAAACTGGCCTACACTGTCAATACCAAGGTATCCATATATCAGATATTTTAATACCATAGTTTCTATAACCGCAGGAATCATAAGTGTAATTACCGCTACACCAATTGACACTGTTTTTGAAACTATAATCATAATCTTTGAAGTAACCTGACCTCCATAATTCTTGATATATCCGGAATTAAAGTCTGACAAAGAAAGGATACAGCTATATACAGCAACCGTTACACAAACAACTATCAAACTACCAGTTCCAAAGGTTTCATATATAGGCATCTTATATTCCTCAGGTGGCTGAATAACACTAGACATCATTATGGTTAAAAACAATATAACCAAAATCTGCACACACTGTAAAATATAGTATCCTAAACTTTTAAACATTCTATACAAATCCATTTTGATTAGATTTCCCATTATCTTGCCCCCCCTGTTAAGTCCATAAAATACTCTTCAAGTTCTTCATTACAAATCTGTATCTCAGACACATAAACACCATTTTTTACGAGTTCTGCATTAATCAAAGCACTTTCCTTTATTCTTTCAAATATTTGAATATGCTCCTTATCAACAACCTTGTAATTAGTAATTCCCATACCATCAATAACAGGGATAGCGTTGCTTGGATTATCTAATCTAATTTCAATTCTTTCACTACACTTTGCCATTAACTCTTCTGCTGTAAGCTCCTCTATTAATTTGCCTTCGTGTATAATGCCATAATGTGTGGCGAATTTTGAAAGTTCATCTAAAATATGACTAGATATCAAAATTGTCATATTACGTTCCTTATTAAGTTTTTGGATTGTTTCTCGAACCTCTATTATACCCTGAGGATCAAGACCATTTATAGGTTCATCAAGAACTAGTAAATCCGGTTCACCCACCAGTGCTAAAGCAATGCCTAATCTTTGCTTCATTCCAAGAGAAAACTTTTGGGCTTTCTTTTTACCAACATCTGCTAAACCTACAATATCAAGTAATTCTTCAACATATTCTTTCTTGTATACACCGTTTGCTATGCATTTGGTCTTTACATTTTCAAAAGCAGAAAAATCTAAATGTAGCCCTGGATTTTCAATAAGGCAACCAACTCTGGTCCTAACCTTTTTTAAGTCCTTGCCGCTATATCCAAGTATAGAAAAATCTCCACTGCTCGGATTAGCCAAACCACTTATTACCTTCATAAATGAGGTTTTACCAGCTCCATTTCTACCGATGAAACCATATATTGCACCTTTTTTTATGTGCATATTCACACCATCAACGGCTAATTGTTTGCCGTATTTCTTAGTGATATTGGATGTTTTTAAAATATACTCACTCATATTTACTCCTTACTATTTTTGCATTTTCTCCTGCCTATGTTTTAATCATAAAACCCATTTCCAAATAATAAGCAAAGAAAAAGTAAAGATTTAGTAAAGTTTGTATCCAATTCCCCAAACAGTTTCTATGCAATCCACTTGAGTTAGGGTTTTTATCTTCTTCCTGATATTACTTATATGTACGTCTAAGGTCTTTGTCTCCCCTATATAAGGCTCCTCCCAAGCATACTCAAATATTTCCTCTTTGGTAAATGCTCGCTTTGGGTTCTTAATGAGAAGCTCTAGTATAGCAAACTCTTGCTTAGTCAATTTGGGTAATTCTTTTCCCTCAACCTTAACTGTGAAATTATTTTTATCCAAGGTAATATCTTTATAGCTGATTACATCCTTTGATTTGTTTTTTGTGTTGTCGCCTGTGTTATCGAGATGTCTAAGCTGAACTTTTATACGAGCAATAACCTCTTTAATATCGAAGGGCTTGGTTATGTAATCGTCCGCCCCCAAAGACAACACATCTATCTTATCATCTATACTATCCTTAGCAGTTAGAACAATCACCGGTATATTGCCCTTTTGTCTGATGTAACCCAATACTTCCTCACCGCTAATTCCAGGTAACATAAGGTCTAGCAAAACCAAGGTATATTCCTTCATATCAAGAAGTAGCTTTGCCTCTGTTCCGGAAAATGCCTGTTCACATATAAAGTTTTCCTTTTCTATTGCTTCCTTTAGTAAATTGTTAATAGAAGTATCATCTTCCACAATCAAGATATATCTTTCCATATAAACTCTCCTATGTAATAAAAAGCCCTTGTAAAACCACTAAAATTCTACAAAGGCTCTTTAAAATTATATTACTGTAATCTAGGTGAACCTATAAACTTCTCATCCTCGATAAGTTCATATCCATCTCCTGCTACATACTCAATTAAGCATCCATAATTATAATACTGAAGGTATAGAACCTTTCCATTTCTTCCATAGACAGCTATAACGCCCGGACAATTATACTGGGATGAAAAGCTTTCACAATTCATACCAAGGGGGTCGTCCTCGTCTCCATTAAAATTGAAAAAGTTGTAAACCTTACCATCAGCACCTAAAGCTTCAAGTATCTGAGTTGCAAAATAGTAATCTGCCTCATTAGCATCAGTTATATCACCTGTACTCTTATTCTGTGCTCGGCTTATCATCCAGTTTGTTAGAACTCCACAATCATGAGTTTTGCCATATGGATCTGTATAGGTCTTATCCATAGTAATCTCCAACTCAATTGCATAGTTAGAGGCTAAACTGGCCTCTATAGAATTAACTATAACTCTAGCTTCATCAGTGGCTCTTGCTGCTCTTGCTTTACGGATATATCTGATAACCGCTGGGGCGATAGCTCCGGCTAAAACAGCCATAATGGCAATGACAATAATAAGCTCTACAAGTGAAAAACCTAAATGGTTGTTTTGTAAGCTCTTTTTTCTTTTCATAAAAATCCCCTCTTAAAATCCTAAAAAACTATCATTACACTATATATCATTATATCACGCTTACTATACTTTCGTAAACCACAAAAGCGGAAGTTTTCGTAGAGATTTATGAACTACTTTCCCAGTTAAAAGCGGATTTTACCGCTTTACTCCAGCCAGCCAATCTTTTTTCTCTATCCCACTCTTCTATGGCGGAAGAAAATACCTTTTCTATAGAACGATTATTTCTTATATCCTCTATATTCTCCCAATATCCAGTGGCCAAACCAGCCAAATACGCAGCTCCAAGAGCTGTTGACTCTATACAGCTTGGTCTGAGAACATCGACTCCTATTACATCTGCCTGGGTTTGCATAAGATAGTTATTTGCACTAGCGCCACCGTCAACATTTAAAGAGGATAGTTCAATACCAGAATCCTCCTTCATAGCCTTTAATACATCAGAAACCTGATATGCTATGGAATCTAGAGTTGCCCTGACGATGTGATTCTTATTTACACCCCTTGTAAGACCAACTATGGTTCCTCTTGCATACTGATCCCAATATGGAGCTCCAAGTCCAGTAAATGCTGGCACAACATAACAACCGTTAGTATCTGTCACCTTATTGGCACATTCTTCACTTTCCGCAGCATTATCAATAAAATTCATTTCATCTCTAAGCCATTGAATTGCAGCACCTGCCACAAAAATCGAACCCTCTAATGCATAGGTGACTTTACCGTCTAATCCCCAGGCAATAGTTGTTACTAAACCATTTTTTGAAAATATAGGTTGGTCTCCTGTATTCATAAGAAGGAAGCAACCTGTTCCATATGTATTTTTTGCATTTCCAGAGGAAAAACAGTTTTGCCCAAACAAGGCTGCCTGCTGATCCCCTGCAGCTCCAGCTATAGGGATTTCGCCACCTAAAAGGGATGTACTAGTGTATCCATATATTTCGCTACTTGGTCTTACCTCTGGCAGCATACTCTCAGGTATTCCTAGCAACTCCAATATATCCTTATCCCACTTAAGCTCTCTAATATTAAACATCATAGTTCTTGATGCATTTGAATAATCCGTAATATGTAGTCTTCCTTCTGTGAGCTTCCAGATAAGCCAAGTCTCTACAGTGCCAAACAACAGCTCACCTCTATCGGCTTTTTCTCTCGCTCCCGGAACATTATCCAAAATCCACTTCACCTTTGTGGCAGAAAAATATGCGTCAATAATAAGACCCGTCCTGTCCTTAATAGTATCCTCCATAGCTCTTATACTATCGCAATATTCGGAGGTTCTTCTGCACTGCCACACTATTGCATTGTATACTGGAACACCGGTATTTTTATCCCATACTATAGTTGTTTCTCGTTGATTGGTAATTCCAATAGCGGAAATATCCTTGGCTGTAGCCCCCACCTTAGACATAGCCTCAACAGCTACCCCTAGCTGAGTTGACCAAATTTCTCCCGCATCGTGTTCTACCCAACCTGGTTTTGGAAAAATCTGTGTAAACTCCTTTTGAGCAACACTCACTATATTGCCACATCTATCAAACAGGATACATCTGTTACTGGTTGTACCAGAATCCAAAGACATTA
>JAGAKD010000043.1 GCA_017625815.1 Lachnospiraceae bacterium
TACGATATCCATGAATGCCAGTACCAGTTACTCTTCTAATACTGTCAGCAGCCTTAATAATAAGCTTATCTCCAGCTTCATGGCCATATGTGTCATTCATTGTCTTAAGATTGTTTACATCAAAATTAAATATAGCTATGGACTTCTTATTAGGATATTTCTTCTCAATACGTTCCATATACTTACCCTTATTATATAGACCTGTAAGATGGTCATGTTCATTTTCATAGATAAGTCTTTCACGCATTATTGCATTCTCAGTATAAAGCTTGATAACATTGATTAATGTTCTCTCTGCCATAGATTCTCTGTCCATATTAGGCCATACATTTAAGTATATAGCATACTTCTGTCCAGAAACCTCACCCGAACCGAGAAGTAAAAATGAGCTATCGTTATTGCTACCACTAAGCTTTAATACTTCTTGAATCTCTGCTGGGAAGCTATCAAATAATATATCATCCTCTGTACTCATATCAAAAACTGATAATACGCTATCGCTTAAAAGTATTCTGTCATTGGAATAAGCATTACCCATCTTAGAATATGCAGCAACCTCAAGCTTATCTTCACGCTGAACCATCATATAAGCCTTGCTAGTCTTAAAATAATCAGTAAGCATAGGTAAAAGCTCATGATATGTATCTGACAACTTTTCTAAAACTGCAGTTTGGAAGCTAGCAAGCTTCTTGAAGAATGACATATACTTTGTTATATCACGATTGAGTCCCATATACTCAGTAATATCAACTATCTGATGGAAGGCATAGTTCTTGCCATCCTTCTCAATAAGTGCAGAATTAAACTTATAATACTTCTTTGAATCTGTATCAATGTTTTCCCACTCAACAACTGGGGCTCCCACACTAAGTCCTGGGCAATCCTGCATCCAGTTAAATATTTCATCGGCATCCATACCAACTATATCCTTGCCATACTTCTCCTTGAAGAATGTATCCGCATACATAACTTCGCTAGAGCCAGCGGCAATAATAACAACTCCACCAATCCTGTCAGAAACAAATTCTATTATCTCTTTGCTAAAATCCATAAGCTACCTCCTGTCTTATTCAAATGTCAATATGTCAGCAAAACCTGTCATCTCAAACACTTCCATAACATCTCCAACGACGTTTTTAACTATCATAGTACCATGAAGAGAATTCATCTTCTTCTGTGCACCAAGAATAGCTCTAAGACCTGAGCTGGCTACATAGTCACATTCTTCCATATCAAGGATGAAACGTTCTACACCATCATCTAAGGACTCTTCAATCGCCTCAATCAAAGCCGGCGCGCTATTTGTATCTAAACGTCCAGATATGGCCATAACTAATTCATTTCCTTGCTCCTTTTTTGTAATATCCATAGTAACCCTCCTTAAAAATATACATTGTCTTTTTTAAACAAAATATTTAAGACAATTTTATCATATTCACCATTGTTTTTCCATAGTTAATACATTTTCACCAGATAAATATTCGTACTCAATACTATCTACAATATTCTTTACCATAAAAATCCCTAAACCACCTATAGGTCTTTCATCAGCAGACAAAGTTATATCTGGATTTTCCTTTTCCATAGGATTAAAGGCTTGTCCTTTATCCCTTACCTTGATGCGTGCCATTCCGCCAGCTTCTGTTGAATTAATATCTAAAGAAACCCAACATTTACCCAATTCGTTTCCATATGCATAGTTGGCCACATTAACATATACTTCCTCTAATGATACCAACACTTTCATAATTATCTTCATGGGACAACCGGCTTCCCCTAAAGCTTCTTCAACAAAACCGATAACCGTATCTAGATTATCTAGGGTCGCATCCACTTCGATTTCCTTGCTATAATCTCCCATAAAAACCTCCTAACCTTTATAACCCACCTAAAAATTCTAGAGATTTTCTTGCCTTCTCTATGTCTGAAACTTCAATTAAAACAGAAGCTTGAGATAAATACTTTTCATATAGTTCTTTAAACTTACTCCAATCTATGTTTCCATCACCTATTGCTAAATGCAAATCAGAAACAAAATCGTTGTCATTTATATGAATATGCTTAACATATGGTGCAAGATGCATAACCCAGTCACTAATCTTCCTTTCATCACCAAAAACATGAGCGTGAGCATAGTCAAGACATATACCAAATCTCGCTTCATCAGACATAGCCTTAGCTAGCTTCCCAATAAGCTCATAATCCATATCAAACATATTCTCAATATATATTTCTATATCAGTATATTCCCTTAGTATATTCTTCCAATAGGTGACGTTGCTATTAACCCATTCTTCCCTATAAGCATCCTGCTTAAAATTAGCAATGTAATTGGTATGAAATACAACTCCCTTAACACCAAGTTTTCTAGCAATATCTATACTTTGTCTAACCCTCATATCAGAGACCTTAAAAATCTCTTTGTCAGAAGATGCAATATTGATATCCAAAAATGCTCCATGCAAAGTTGTATGTGATGGTAATCTGTCAAGCTTCTTGTATGTGGAAATAATCTGCTCAGATAACTCATTATTATCTAACACTGAGGTGATAAAAAAATCATTATACTCATATCCACAATTATATTCACTTGCTAGTTCAATATACTCATCAATCTTATCCAGCTTTGGAATAATAAGCAGTTTATCTATAGTCATCTAAGCACCTCCAAAACAGTCCTAATCTAGTCTCTATTTACAGACACAAGAGAATATACAAATACGCCCTTCGCCTTACCCTTAAGAGGAATCTCTCCAACCTCTTCAACTTCTATTCTGTCTTTAACTCTATCATATACTTCTTGGCTAATAAGAACCTGACCCTTCTTGGCATTTGACTCAAGTCTAGCCGCTGTATTAACTGTATCACCAATGGCAGTAAAATCCATTCTGAATTCGCAGCCTATATTACCTACGATAGCAGGTCCACAGTTAACACCAACACCAAAGCCTATGCTTCTGCCAAATTCTTTCATTAGCTTCTCTTCAAGGGCCTTAGCACCCTCTACTATATCTAAAGCAGCACATACTGCTCTAAACACATAATCATCAAGATCAAATGGGGAATTAAACACTGCCATGGTGGCATCTCCTACGAATTTATCTAGTGTTCCCTTGTTCTTAAATATAGCCTCAGTTGTGAGATTAAGATAGTTATTTAATATAGCAACTACTTCCTCTGGTTCCAATAATTCAGACATAGTAGTAAATCCTCTAATATCAACGAATAAAACTGCTATATCACGATTTTCTCCGCCTAGCTTAATAGAGAAATCTCCCTTCTTAGAAATCTCTTCTACAACCTCTGGGGCCACATATTTTTTAAATGCATTTATTACTTTTTTACGTTTAATTTTTTCTAATATGTATCCTACTGCCAAAGCATATACATAAGATACAATTAAGACCAGAATGAAGTAGACTAAGCTTATAGCTATGCCATTATTATTTAATACCACACCTATTATAAGCTCTAAGCCTATAGCCAAAACAAGCAATATGGTAGATAACCATATCTTAGCTCTCTTAAATATAAAATGTATTATTCCACATAAAAATCCTGCAATAAGTCCAACTATATATGGATTAGCATTAACTGAAAATCTACCATCCATAAGCGACTGAAGGATATTGGCGTGAACCTCCACTCCAAACATTTGATTACTATAGCCGTTTGGAACATTGAAATTATCCTGCATACCTGTAGCATATGCTCCTACAATTACTATACTGTTAGTAAATGCTCTTGTATCAATCTTTCCATTAAGCACATCCACAAAAGATATATGCTCATAATCTCCTGGCTTACCAGAATAATTAATTAACGTCTTTCCGTATTTGTCAGTTGGAACTTCATTTGGAGTTATACCATTTTTCTCGCAATATACATCATATATCACCTTAGAAAATGTGTATATATCCTCTCCACCATAGTTTTCCTTAATGGATAATCTACGAACAGTTGAATCTGAGTCCTGAGATACATTTGAATAACCATACATGACACTATCCTTCAACTCTTTGTATGGATAGTACATTTCCTTAATCTCATATGTGGTTAAACCAGCTTCATTTACAGAAGGTTTTTCATCATACTCAAACTGGGCTACTGTAACAATATTTCCGCTTGCTGATGCAGCCTCAGCAAAAGCAATATCCCCCTCAGCAATAGTATTATTCTCACCAAAATATCCAGAAAAAAGTATATCGAAAGCAATAACTGCTGGCTTTGCAGTTTCATTAGAGTTAAGGATTTCAATAAGATTAGCATAATACTCCCTAGACCAGGTATTAATAGGGCCTAATTCTTCTAAGGTTTTCTCATCTATTGCTATAATCTTAATCTGACTAGAAACGCCTCTAGGCATTTGATACAGCGCATCCTTAATCACATAGTCTGCGTGAAAAAGTATATTAGTTATAGTCATTATAAAAACTAATAATCCAATAATTATAGACTCTACTAAATCTCTAATGACTTTCTTCATATATTCCTCCAAACCCTAACGTCTACTTAAATAAACCATTGTTATATCATCAGCCTGCATTGCTCCATTGGCAAAGCTATCAACTTCATCATACATAGACTTAACAAATGCTTCCACATCAGAGGCTTCACCCATATGTGCATTTAATACACATTTAAGTCTATCATCTCCAAAGAATTCATCCACATCATTTAATGCTTCTGTAACACCATCGGTATATAGGTATATACAGTTATCTACAGGTAAGCTTATGTGCTGTTCACGATATGGAACACCTTCCATCATACCAAATGCCATATTCACCTTTGCAGGCACCATAGAAAATGTGCCTTCTTCATCGATTATAAAAGGCTTATTGTGTCCTGCATTTATAAATGTAATATCATTAGTTTCTATGTCCAACACGCAGATAAATGCTGTAACAAACATACCCGATTCATTCTTGTGACAGAGTTGATTATTTGTTCTCTCTGCAACCTCTGCAAGAGGCAAACCTAACATAGCATAATTTTTAATATGAGTCTTTGCCATACTCATAAATATAGCCGCTGGCACTCCCTTGCCTGATACATCTGCAATAAGAAAACACATATGGGTATCATCTATCATAAACATATCATAGAAATCTCCGCCAACCTCTTTTGCAGGTCTCATAGCTGCTGTTAATTTTATATCCTGTAATTTATTAAATTCTGTAAAATCATTTTCAAGGCACTCTGCCTGAATTCTTGTAGCAACCGCTAATTCTGATTTGATTCTCTCTTGCTCCGTAACAAGCTTAGTTGTCTTAGTGTAGAGCATATTCATAAATGTTCCGTATATCTTACGGTTCTTGCTAGCTATCTCCTCAAACAAAGCCTTTGATATGTTGGCACAAATCACCTCAGATGCAGCTCTAACTGTAGCCCCTCTTTTATCATCATTAATGAGACCTAACTCACCGATAAAATCTCCTACAGACAAGCTATTGATTAAATTACCCTTTGCATCTAAAACATCTGTTGTACCCTGAAGAATTATGTACATACCATCCTCGTTATCAGCGCCAAATGATACTACATCTTCCCCTTTTTTTATATGGACTTCTTCCATGGCTTCAAGAAGAATTCTTGTACCTTCCTTTAATTCTTCACCAGGTGTTATCTTGAAAAACTCCTGAATGGTAGGTATATCTCTTAATACATCTGCATTCATACTCTACCTCCACTCTATGGTTGTATCCTTATATATCTCAGTTGTAAAATCAAAATCCCAACTTCCTGAAGGTGCTGGCATAAGACTTGGAACAGTTGCACATGCTCCCTTCTCAACAGTCTGTGTACCAAATACATTTCCATTATACATAAATGTAACCGTAAATGGACCATTGGCTACTCCCTGGAGATACTCGTTAAGTTCATCATATGACACACCTATATCAGTTCCACTTTCAACAATTTCCATAAGAATTACAATTACCTCTTCTGGCAATTCCTCATAGTTAATCTCCATTGGCTCTGATACATAATCTGTAATATCCACGTCATCATATATCAAAACCTCATTTCCGTTATTAACCAAAACTCGATCGTCCTCAACGGTACCATCTGCATAAACAAGTTCTGAGTCAACCTTACCCTCAAATACAGATACCCTTGTATATCTTATATCATCTTCGTAATATGTATAAACTCTAAATACTGTTCCTCTAACTGACATGTTTGAGTTAGGTGTATTAATCTCATATGATGAGCCATCGCTTAAGGCGTTCTGTACATCACTTGTAATAGCTCCATAGTTAAGTTCTATACTTGTTTTGCTATTAGCTGATGATCCTTCAGCCACAAGCTTAAATTCTGTATTAGGTTCCACATAAACGTATTTATCTTCGTCTAATCTAAGAGTCATACTTCCTGAGGCAAGAAAAACCTTATCTCCTGATTCAAGAACCATATTCTCGTAGGCTTCCATCTCTCCAATACCATCTCTGGTAACTGTAGCCTCACCATCTATAGCATATATCTTTACTATTCTGTATGTTTCCTTTTTATTGAGAACTAATACAAGAATTACAGATATAATTGCAATGACAGCCACCGCAATACCACTTAGTATTAATATCTTTTTCTTTTTTGCCTTTTCCATATTTACTCCCTTTCCCTACTGCTGTGTAAAAGTAAAATCGCCTTCTGAATTTACATAGAAATTATTTCCACCTGAATATGTTGTAGAGTCACCACTAACCGTCCAGCTTCCTGAGCCCAACTTATATGACTCTCCACTAATCAATCTGACTGATGTACCACTTGGAACAAGACCTGTCTTAGTCCACTCTGATGCAAGTGCAAATGTTATAGTAGTCTTATTTCCCGCGTAATCAGTAGCCTCTATACTATAATTAGTTGTTCCACCATTAGATGTAAGCTCTAACAATGCGCTGTTACCTAAAAGTGATGCATCTTCTTCATTTAAAGTTACTGTTTTGAGGTTTGCGTCTCTAACCCAAACCTCCATATCATCAACATAATATGTCTCCCCTTC
Organism: Lachnospiraceae bacterium; assembly: GCA_017625815.1. Lineage (GTDB taxonomy): Bacteria > Bacillota > Clostridia > Lachnospirales > Lachnospiraceae > Coprococcus_C. The sequence goes on from JAGAKD010000043.1 coordinate 7,007, forward strand.
TTCTACATCTGCAATAGAAGGGTAGTATGTATCGATCAACATATTAGAAATAAGCAATGCATCTGTCTTGGCACCAGTTTCAATATTCATAAAATATATTTCTTCTGAATATGTTGATGAGCTATAGATAAGCTCTTCCTTATATTCACCATTTAATTCTGTTGCAACCAAATAACCTTCTGCCGGCACAAGCTTAACAGCAGTTGTATAGAAATTATTGTTACCCTTAGTTCCTTGTAATGAATATGGATTAGAAGGTATTGGTAAATATATTACTGAAAAATTATCTGTTACTGTTACAGCATTGTAAGTAGCAGTTTCTGCAAACACCACTCGCATAGTGTAATCTCCCACCTCTGTAGGGACTGTGTTTGTATATGCGCTATCAGCTGCATTATAAGCCTTATACTGAACAGTTTTATTGCCAACTCCATTGGTTTCTGATGCAATTACAGGGTTGCCAACCTTTGCACCATAATAATAATCAGACATAGATGCAGTACCTTTTCCTTGCATCTTTCCCTCTACTTTAAAATCAAGGGACACTGTATTAAGCTCTCCCATTATGTCAAACTGAATACTCTCGCTATAACTGCCCTCAGCTAATCCAGTTTTTGGTGTAACACTTATGGTAGCACTCTCGCCAGCTCCAATGGAAAATTCTTCTAAACTAGCACTAGTACCCGCTATAGATACAACAACATTATAGTTTGTTCCTATACTTGTAGTGTACACATCTATATCTTCTGTCTTTGTATTGGTTATTGTAAATGTCTTGCTGGCAATCTGAGTATATCCCATTTTCTGGGTATCAAAGGAAAGACTATTAGCAGAAATGGAATAACCATACATATCACCTACAGTCAAACCGCTTGCCCCTGCTGGAATAAGAAATTCATATCCATTGCAAAGTACATACAAATCTCTTACGGAGGTTATTGTGGTGTTTTTTTGAACGCCTATGGTTCCCGTTCCTTCTGATGTAGAGTTATATACAAGACTTCCATTAACATTAAGTGTACCATCTCCTGAAACAGGAATACTCAATGTAGCATCTGCAACCTGAACACTTCCGCTTACTGTTAAGCTTCCACCAGCCATAGTTAAACTTCCAACTGTTCCTCCACTCAAGGATACGCTACCCTCTGAGGTCAATGTTGATATGGTTCCTGAGGAATATATCTCTGAATCGATAGCAGCAGAAACCACACCAACTGTTCCACCTGATGAAACATTTAGAACTGTTCTAACAGTATAGGAATCTGGGGTTTTAATGGTAATACCATCTACTTTTCCCGTTGATGTCACATTAACGGTTGCTCCACTGCCCATTATTACATATGTGTCCCCACTCATATCTGTACTGATATCTTTTGTTTCTCCTGAAACTGTATACTCAGTAGCATAAACTACTAGTAACTCTTGAGGCACAAGCTGTAGGCTTAACAAAAAGGAAATTATAATTGCCAAAAAGCCCTTTACTCTTTTTTTCATGATTTTACCTCCTCGCAATACACATTCTCACCTAGAATCATTATCAACATAAAAACATTTTTGTTCAAAGGACTATAATCTCAAAATATTATAAATCTCTAGCCTATATTATAAAATATTTAGCTTTTTTTGTCATTATATTCTTATGTAAATTCTATGGTATTACTGCATATTAAAAATGTATTCTCCTTCTTCTGGAACATAGAATGATATATTGCCATTATAGTTGGTTTCATCGCCTTCAAGCTGCCAATTACCTTCACCAAGCTTATATTCATAATCACTTATCAAGCTTACGCTTTCACCACTAGGAACACATCCAGCTTCCACCCACTCAGATGCTACGATAAACTTAAGTTTTTGTACATTACCAGCTAAGTCAGTAATGACAATTTCATATACCTTAACACCATTTTCAGAAGAAAGTTCAAGCTTTGCTATTCCACCATTGAAATCCGTATATTTCTCGTCATTAATTGTTATAAGGCTTAGGTTTTTATCTCTAATTGTAACCTCCTTGTATTCTGCATAGTAGGTTTCTCCCTCCTTAGCATCTATGTAAGGTGCTACAACATCTATTAAAAATCCATCGGACCAAATTCCTGATGTTTTTTCTCCTGTCTCAATATTGAGAAGATAGAAATAACCTGCTTCTCTTGATTCACTTAAAGTAAGGCTTTCTGAATACTCCCCATCAAGTGTATCAGCAATTAAATATCCCTCTGGTGGTGCTACTATTACTGGGGATGTATAGTATTCATTTGTACCTGATGTACCACTCACTTCAAATTCACTTTCCGGTGCAGGCAAATATTTAATTGAAAAATCAGTTGTTAACACTACACTGTTATATGACTCATTTGATGGCATTGTAACTCTTGCTGTGTAACTTCCTACTGCTGTTGGTGCTGTTGACACATAGGAAGAATCATCATCTCCAACAAGCTTATATTCAATAAATGCAGCACTTGCATCATTTGTTTTTGACACAACCTGTGGTGCAAGCTTTCCACCGTAATAGATATCTGCTATGCTAAATTCTCCCGTTCCTTCTGCTTTCAATATGGAGAAGCTTGTTGTCATAACAACTTCTTCATATGATTCACTTGCAGGTATTGTAACTCTTGCTGTGTAACTTCCTACTGCTGTTGGTACTGTTTCTGAATACGCATCATCAACCGCTCCAGTTATCTTATACTCCACAAACGCACTATCTGCATCATTTGTATCTGATAAAACTTTTGACACAAGTTTTCCACCGTAATATATATTTGCTATGCTAAATTCTCCTGTTCCTTCTGCTTTTAATATTGAGAAGCTTGTTGTGGAGACTACTTCTTCATATGATTCATTTGTTGGTAATGTAATTCTTGCTGTATAACTTCCTACTGCTGTTGGTACTGTTTCTGAATACGCATCATCAACTGCACCAGTTATTTTATACTCAATAATAGCACTGTCTTCATCATTTGTAGATGAAGTAACCTGTGGATTTATTGTTCCTTTGTAGTATATATTAGCTATAGTGAAATCTACTGAACCATTGGCCTTTATAATCGAGAAATCATCTGTTAATACAACCTCACTATATTCAGCATTAGCTGCCAATGTCACTTTTGCTGTGTAATCTCCTACTGCTGTAGGTTTAGTATTTGTATATGTATCTTCTGACGCGCCAAGTTCCTTATATACAACTGTATATGATGATGTGTCATTAGTAGTAGATACTGGCTGTATAGAAAATCCTTCTCCATAACGTGAATCCGCAACATCGAGTGTTCCAGTACCCTTTTTGATTGTTGCTGGGAATGTATAAGATACAGTAATGCTTCTATCCGCATTTACTGTCACTGTGGCTGGTTCTCCATTAATTGAAGCTATAATACCAGCATCAAAATAAGCATTTTCATTTTCTTCAAGTGTAAGCTCAGCAGTGTATACTGTATTAAAATCTGCTTTACCACTTGCTGTGCCACCAGCATAAGTCCAACTTATGGATGGAGCTGTTGAAGCTACACCTTCTGTTGTTGTCTCTGCTGTTGTAGCAAGCTCTACTTCCGCCTCTGGCGCATCAATAGTTACATCAACACCTGCCACCGTTGTAACACCTGTTCTATCAGCATCCACTGCATAAATCACATTATCGGACGTCTTTTCAACCCATACTTGACAATTTGAAAGAGACACACCTGATATTCCAAGTTCTGTCTCTATATCTGATGTTTCTATCAATTCTTTAGATGTAATAACTTTACTATAGTACCAATCGTTAGTTCCATCGTTACCCTGAACAACCAGAGAAACTGTTCCTGTTGCTCCACTTCCTATGTCTGCCAAAATCAATCCTTCTGTACTATCAACATATACAGAACCAACACTCTGATTAGTCCCTGCTAAACGTAAGCTCATAGCTTCTCCACTAGTAATGGTTCCTGATGTAACGCCAGATGTTGCGCCCTTTGCTGATGAAGCAAAGAGAACTGAAGAGAGGTTAATATTTGTAGCTGGACACAAATCATCATTTGAATTTATGCTATGGTAGGATACTTGATGTGAACTTGTTCTGTAACATAATATATAATCTCCAGATGTTGTATCCGAAGTACGTAGAAAAAAGTTTGTACCATATCCCGACTCATATTGTGAAATTGCAATCGAAGCGTTATTTCCACCTATATATACCATCGTATCCATTTCAGAGCCATATAACAAATACAACTTATCAGAGGTTGTATAAATACAACTATTATATGTATCATTGTTGTTCACAGTTGTCGCTTGCATCAAGCTTTGTTCAGTTGCAGAAAAGAAAGCTGTACTAGCAGCCATATCTTTTAACTTTGCACGTAAGTCACTTGCACCATAATGATTTACATTAACCTTAGTTACAGTTACACCGTTATAATTACAATCTGCCCACAATGAGGAATCCGTTTTATTAACTGTGTCATCTTCTCTTTGCGCTGTAACCATAGGGCTTGTAACAAAGAGCATTATGTTGTCATTTTGAACTGTGGAGTCACTTCCCGCAATATACCATTCCTGAGCCGTTCCGTTTTCGTTCTTACCAAAAACAATTTTGCCCACTGTATCACTACTACCATCAAGATCAAATGAAGTCATAAGCTGTTCTTTGGTAGCATAAGCCGTAATACTAGGCGCACTTCCACCTGCTGCAACAACCTTGTCAACATTACCTGGCATTACCGGAAGTAGTCCAACTACCAATGCCAATGTTAGTATTAATGATAAACCTTTCTTAATTTTGTTTTGCTTCATAAAATGACCTCCACACTTTTTTCTTTAAACTCACACCTTATAATAATACCACATATTTTGTAAATGTCTTTTCTTTGCGTAGAAAATGTCATTTTTTGCGTAGAAATAGTAAAAAAACGTACGCTTTATTCATATTTTAGATGTATTTTCTTATATTTTGTGGTATATTTAATACATCAAGTCAAGGAGGTGAGATAATGAATATTGCTATTTGCGATGACGACAATCAAAGTAGCGGAATGCTTAACATATTACTCAAGGAGTATGCTTCACGCAAGAACATTAATGACCTTTCCGTTTCTATATATACTGATGGCAACGATTTACTAGATGCTATACAAGAAGACAAATGCTTTGACATTTGCATATTAGACATTTTAATGCCTACAGTGAGTGGTATCGAGCTTGGTACAAAGCTAAGGGAAAAGGCATATAATGGCGTTATAATTTATCTCACATCAAGCAAAGATTTTGCCCTTGATTCCTACAAGGTTAAGGCATTTAATTATATATTAAAGCCTGTTATTCCTGACGAATTATACTCCACCTTAGATGATGCTATCACCACCTTATCAACCAAGGTGGATAAGACTGTCATGGTCAAAACTAAGGAGGGTAACGTTCGTATTTCTTCAAACAATATTTTATATGTTGAGCTATGCAAAAGAATCCTAATTTATCATCTAGACAATGGTTCAACCCTAGAGAGTCTATATCTTAGAGTCCCATTTACAGAAGCCACTAGGGATCTTCTTGCTAATAAAAATTTCCTTCAATGTGGAGCAGGCAAGGTTATTAACCTTTCTCAGGTAACTATGGTGAGTAACGAAGAAATCATTTTTAAGGATACATACAAGGTTTACTTTAGCAAGAAAATATGCAATGAAATTCGTTCCATTTGGAATAATCGCTAATCTACTATTATATTTGTTGGGATTTATACATATATGAATTTATTTGAAAAAATTAACTGTATTAATATTGAATTATTGAAAGTAATTGAAAAAATCATCGAAAACTTTAGAACCATATCTAACAAAAAACTCTCCAGCTTGATATCCCTTGTAAATCAAACAAGATAAATATCAAACCGGAGAGTTTTTTAATTATATTTCTTTTTTCTTTCTACTCATAACAACCATTCCCACGCCACTTACCACTAGCAAAAATGCAAATGCCATAAGTGGAGTAACATCTCCTGTAGCCGCATTGGTATCTGGTACATTTTCTGACTTAACATTTCCTAGATCAACATCATCTATTACAATTAGATAATCAGATGCATGAGTAAATGTAAGCTCGGCTGTTCCATCACCTGCTATCACATCCGCATACACGTACTCCAATTCCTTGGTTGTAGGATTGTAGTAGAACAGATTTGCATAGTATCCTGCATTGGCACTACTAAGATTAGTTGTAAGGACTGCTGTAAATCCAAAGTCACCTGAGTATGCCAGATTAACCTCTATCGTACTTTTCTCCCCTGTAATATTATTTATTACATCTACAGGAATATTATTAAGAGGAGCATCCTCTGACTCGATGGTTGTACCGAAATCAATATTACCAATGACACCATCAGTTATTGTTCCGCCATGGATAGTCCAGCTTACATTCTCATCAACCTCAAAGGTAATTGTAATGCCCTTATCTCTTGCTTCTTCGATGATATCTCCCGGTACAACAGTTGCACCGTTCATATCCACTACTACCTCATCGCCAGTCTCTGCGTCTGCTATTTCATCACTGATAGCATCCCAGCCCATTTTACCATCATCGCCCATGATAAATGGAGCCTCATCTTCTGCAAGCACCTCCAACACACCATTTGTATAAACATATGTGTAGTTTCCTTCACTTGAAACACCAGAAACAGTGATGTCATAGGTTCCTACTGTATTAGTATCCAATGCTGTACAAGCTATACTTACCGTAATCGGAAGTGTATCATCATTAACCAGACCTGTTACATTATATTCAAAAACAGGTAGTTTATCTCCCTTTTTCACAGTATAGTTTTCTGCCTTAATATTTACAGGACGTTTATTTACAGTCACTCTTATTTCACACTCTGATTCTGCATAATCATCAGACTCTACTGCCGTAATTCTGATTATCGCTGTTCCTGCATTTTCTATGCTTACCTTACCATTTGCATCTACCGTTACCACATAACCGTTATCATTTGAATCACTTATTACCTCGTAAGTAAGTCCGGTTTTTGCTCCTGATACGGAAATTGTGGCATCTGCATCACCATAGGTAAGAGTAATATCCTCTGCACTGATATTCTGCGGAATCTTTTCTGTTCTTGTAATAGTAAGCATATAGATTGCTGTTCTATAATTTTCCATCATAACGTTAACAGAAATAATACCTTGTAAATCTTCCGTATAGTTATCCAATTCTTTTACATCATAGGTAATCTTTCCGTTTGCATCTACTGACAAATTCTCAAACATATCGCTTGATACACTAAGTAAAGAATATTCCACTTCGCCACAATCAGTCGGAAGTCCGGTAATACTTACACTCTCACCTTCATAGCCTATGCTGTACACATATGCTTTGCTTCCACTTGGCAAGGTAGGGGCATCTGCTTTGCTGATAGTAACAGGAGTTGTTAATGAAACATCTTCCGCACTTGCTGCAATGGAATAATTTGATGCCGCACTTCCTGTCAATGTGATGTTTGACAAGTCAACCGTAGTGTAATCCCCTGCATTAATGCTGTTGATTGTTGCAGTCGCACTTGCAGATACATTATCCGTATTTAATATGCCACTTATAATTACCCCTGAAATCTCAACTGTATTTGTTCCGTCAAACGCTCTATTAATTGCAGTAACAGAACTGATTTCAAGAGTTTTTGGAGCAATCGTTACCTCAACCTTTTCAGGTTCTGTATCGTTATGGTTTTTGTCACCGACTACCTTATACCATACTGTGTAGGTCTTTGCGTCTGTTCCTGTTGGAATTGCAGATGAATAGTTTGTGCCATCAAGGCTATACTGCATTTCACCGCCTGTTGCTGTACCTGCATTGATAAGATTCTGTGCAGTACCGTTATATTCAAGGTCTGCAATAGGTGTAGGAGCTGCTGTAATTACAGAGTCTACCTTTTCAATGGTAAAATCAAGACTTGCCTCAACACCTTCTGCATATCTAAATGTACAGGTTGCTGTTCCTGCATTGATATTAAATGAATA
>JAGAKD010000044.1 GCA_017625815.1 Lachnospiraceae bacterium
AAATCACTTGAAAATAAGCGGCTCAGACCACTTTGTTACTTTATTGAACTGTTAGTTATTTTTGATGAAATATGAACGACAGATTTTTGTGTTTCCGAACTACACCCTCACAACCACTTGGACGTTTACTCCGTTGGAAATCGCCTTTTTCTTCTCTTTTCGGTCACTTTGGGAGAAGAGTATATGTCGCTCAAAGTGCCTAAATTCAAGGAGTTTCAGGTATTTTTCCTTTGGAGCAGTGTTACGCACTCCACATGTGTACTATGCCCGAACTGATCCACAACACCAACTTTTTTCAGCACAAACCCTTTCTCTACAAGAATCTTCACATCCCTAGCCAGCGTAGCAGGGTCACAACTAACATAAACTAATCTCTTTGGAGCCATATTCTCTATGGTGTCGAGCAACACACTGTCACAACCCTTTCTAGGTGGGTCAACCACTATGACATCTGGGTGCTTGCCCGAATTGACATTATCAACGCCTGCACCATCACACATCAACACATTCTTATTTAACGCACCTTGATAAAATTCTGGCACTACTTCTTCAGCTTTACCACAGAAAAATTCTGTGTTATCTATATCATTTAGCTTTGCATTTTCTTTAGCGTCCTCAATGGCTTGAGGCACAATCTCTACACCGTAAACCTTCCTCGCCTTCTTCGCCAAACAAAGTGAAATAGTTCCTATACCGCAATACATATCCCAAACCACTTCATCCCCATTAAGTTCAGCATAGTCAACAGCCTTGTCGTACAACACCTTAGTCTGGGCTGGATTAACCTGATAAAATGACATAGGAGAAATATTAAACTTAATATCTCCAATATAATCTGATATGTAGTCATTGCCCCAAAGAGTTGTACACTTATCACCTAGAATACGATTGGTCTTTTCCCTATTGATATTAACACTTAAGCTGGTAAACTTAATCTCTACAAAATAATCCTTTGTAGCATAAGCTTGGTTCATATTGTACTGTTTCACAGCCTCATCAATACATTCTCTTAGCTCTTCCTCAGCCTTTATATCTCCCACGTATTTGCCAATTCCATTTCCATTGATAATTACACATACCATAAGCTCACCAGTGGTAAATCCAACTCTGATAAGTATATGTCTAACCAAGCCCTGATGCTTTTCCTCATCATATATGAAGCATCCTGTTTTATCCTGCCACTTCTTAAGCCATCCACGCAAATGTTTCACGAGAAAATCATTTACAGGGTGGCCAATGTGACATTCATTCAAATCAATAATGCTGTGAGTACGTCCAGCATAAAACCCAATCTGAACATTTCCTTCCTTATCAAGACCCACTGGAAACTGCATCTTGTTACGATAATGATATGGTTCCTTCATACCACAGATAGGCTCCATTATAGAAGCCACGTCCTTCACTCCACCTATTCTCTCAAGGCAATTCTTAACCTTGTTCCATTTGTAATCAAGCTGCTTATCATAGGACATATGCATAAGGGCACAGCCACCACAGCGTCTAGCATTTGCACAGACAGGATTAACTCTAAATGGCGATGGTTTAATAATCTCCTCAAGTCTTCCATAAGCATAATTCTTCTTAACCTTGACAAGCTTAACCTTAGCCTCATCACCAACTACAGTATCCTTGACGAAAATAGCCATACCTTCAATATGCCCTATTCCTTCCCCGTCATTGCCTATATCTTCAATTGTAATCTCATAAATGTCATTCTTTTTCAATTTCGTTTTACCCTCGTGTCCTATTCTTCAGACTCTAGCAGTTTTTATATATTATTCTTTATCAGACAAAGCATTTTTTCTCATCTCGTCAGTTTCTATGTCCCTTTGTTCCGCTAACTCTTCTTGCTTAATCTCCCAATGTATAAGGAAAGTTAACGTCGCCCTAAGAAGTATAATACCCGCTACAATAGCTATTTCCTTCCACTCTCTTACTACAACCGTTCTGAGTATCTCACTTCCCAGCTTAAATTCAAGTCCCATAGCTAGACCCTTTGCCAAATATATTCTGGTATCTTTTTTTCTTCGCACATATTTTGATAGGCTGACTAAGCTAGTCCAGATAATAACACCCACACCAATAAATTCAAATATTAGAATGCCTATTTCAACGATAAGTTCCAAAATATTTTCAAACATTTCAATTATCTCCATACTTAACACTCCCTCATAAAAAGTATGTCATACTCTGTAACTTCTTAATCATTACTCTTTCTCAAATATACCAGTAATCACCACAGGATAATCCTTCATAACAAACTGATTATCCACAATATCAATCTCTGAATCATCAGGAGTTATAGTCAAACCATGAGTGGCCTCATAGCCCACAAACCTATAGCCCTCATCCGGAACAGGAGTAAGGATAATCGTTGTCCCTTCCGTCGCAAAGTCATAATTTGCAGTGATAGTTCCATGTTCTCCCTCAAAGGTTATACCATAAAATCTAACTCCAACAGTTATATCTTCAATCTCGTCCCCAGTATAGTATCCAGCAATCTGCGCCTCAGGTACATGTTTTTCTGTCTCACCATAAACAAGCTCCTTGCCGTTATATGTTACAGTTAAATCTTCATCAAATATATATCCTGTATCAGCATATATAGCAAATTCCATCTGAAACACAGGGTAATCATGGGTAAATTCTGTTACACTATCATTCCAGCCACTATCTGGGTTACAATAAGCAAAATATGAACCAGTGTATTCTGAGTATTCATGATTACACCAATAAAAATTACCGAGTATTAAATTGTCACTCAAGGAAATAGTAGGATTTTTCTGAGCCTCAGATATATCATCCCCTACCTTAACACCCTCTGTTCCTGTTATATTTACAGTATCTATAGTCTGCGTATCTTCAATTGCAATAGAATCATCACCTATTGTAATCCATAGAGTTACAGTAAAGTATGGACCAACGGTAAAGGAATCATCGTAAACATAATTTACGTTGCTTGAGTCTACACCCTCAACCTCTATCTTCATATCTTCGTTAAAGCGGTAGGTAATCTCAGGATAAACATTTATCTTTGCCCTGTACACACACCCCTCTTCAAAGGTAAAATCACTATCACGCTGTAACGAATGTCCTTCTATACCTTGATTACTACCCTCGTAGGCAACTCTCGACCAACTACTTATATTAGAATATGCCTTATCATAGTCTACATCTATATTATAAAAGCCCTTTGTTCCAGCCTTTATATCCTCTGTAAAGGTAAGTGTTATCTTCTCCCCTGGAGCACCAATTTCCTCTATAGGTTTGTCCTCTTTAATCATATCATATACATACTCACAAGCAGCATCTATCTCCTCTGGGACAAAGTTATTAGATAAATATCCTCTTTGCCCAAGCATCTCAAGTCTTCTATGTACCAACCAACGATATATATCATAATCTGGGTAAACATCATCAGAGTAGGAATACTGAGAAAAATCATTCTTTTCTTCGATTGCCTCCACATCTTCACTGAACTCTAGAATAGCATACCAGGAATCCCCGCAATAATGATCATTACCGCCATACTCCTTTAGGTTATAGAAAGCCTCATCCATCTCTTCGGGAGTATATACCCTTCCATGGTCATTATAAAGGCTAACATACTTAAGACCTATGTATGAAGACGCACTCTCCATAATAGTTCTATCTGTATGTAGGTTAATAGCACCATCTGCCCTCCAATACACTCTATTAGCATAAACATCCTCAGCCTCTCGTACATCCTTCTTGGTCTGCTTATAAATGTTCACTGAGGTTGCTACGGCAACACAGGCAAAAAATACAACTGCAATCACATAGCCTGCATATCCTGCTCCCGGAGAATATGAACCCTTATTTTTGAAATAATGCACAGTATTTAGCACAATAACCATTACAGCAGCTATAATAAATGGCACATACAATATTCCCAAAAATGGAAATCTTCCGAAGAAAAACATAGCCGTAAACAAGTGCTTTCCTACAAGGAATGTTTCCACTGCAAGAACAATGTTGTATAACCAAACTCCATGTATCATCTTGTCTTCAAAACTGGTTTTGATAAAGAAATACATAATTATAACCATGACAGCAACAGCCATATCTATCATGCAGGCCGCATGGATAGACTTATCAACCCAAGTCTTATAAAAGGCATCAAACTCCGGCATACCAAACTTTCCAATCAAAAAGCCAGCATCAACATTGATGAAAATCCCCATAAAAAACGCAGCAAACAAGAATCCAGAAAAAGCATAAAATATAGTAAAAATAATATTTCTGTTCTTATGATACCACTCTAGTATACTTCTTTTATCCGATACCTCTGAGTTATCATTATCTAACTTTTCCAATACATCTTCTCTTTCTTCCATATTTTCTCCTTAAAAATTCAAACTAATTTCTAGAGCATTTCGGACAATTAGTAAAAAAAAATTATCGCTACCTCTACTCAGTAATCCTAATATTCGCCTCAAACATCTTGTTGTAACCAATCCAACCGCTCTTGTCCTTATTATCCTCAAGGACCTCCTTAAAGGTCTGAAGCTTAGCATCCATATTATCAGCGTGGGCAAGTGCCACTGCTTCAATAAGTGATGGTTTCTTAGGTGAACCAAATTCAAGCTCTCCATGGTGTGCTAAGATACAGTGCTTTAATTCATTGCCAAGAACTGTAGGAAATCCTTCTATCTCCTTCATCTTATCTCCCACCATCATAGCACCCATAACGATATGACCAACTAACTGACCTTCGTCTGTGTAATCATTTTCAGGGAATGCTGACAGTTCATCAATCTTTCCTATATCGTGGAAAATTGCCGATGTTACAAGCAAGTCCTTATTGACAGCCGGATAATTATCTCCAATATATACACATATCTTAGCTACGGAAAGTGTATGTTCTAAAAGTCCACCTATAAATCCATGATGAACAGACTTTGCCGCTGAATGGTTCTTAAATCTAGCAACAAACTTTGCATCCTCTACGAAGAACTTTTTAAGAAGCTGATTTAAATATGTATTAGATACTGTATCTATAATTGCTAAAAGCTCCTTGTACATGCCCTCCACATTCTTTTCTGAACAAGGCATATAATCTGTTGGGTCATACTCCCCTTCGTCAGCTACTCGTACTCTCTTTACATTTAGCTGCAAAGCGTTGTTAAAGCTAGTCACCTGAGCATCAACTCTTATGTAATTCATAGCCTCAAAATGTGCTATACCATTGTTTAGCTCCCACACCTTAGCATCAATGATGCCGGTCTTATCCTGAAGCTGCATGGAGTAATAATTCTTACCAGCCTTTGTAGTTGCAGTTACCTTGTTCTTACAGAGATATACCTCTGATATCATTTCTCCCTCGCGAAGTTCATTTATATAATTCATAATTGTCTTCCTTTCTAAAACAGTTCTTTTAAAATATATGCTAATATTATATTGGTTTTTATTCCTAATGACAATATTTATATTCTCGGTATTTTAAAGTTGACATCACCTCCAAAATATAATAACCTTTGTGTAGAAACGAGTTTTGACCATTTGATATTTTTGTCTATAGTGGGTTGCTTGTTTCTTTTTTTATATCCAAAATATCATACAAATATTTCTTTTGTTACTAAAAATAATTTGCGGAATAATAATTAAAACTCTTCCTTGTTCATCCTTAACAGTTATTACATTTTTCAATAAGCACAAAACCTCCTACACTAAAATAAATAATATGATTATTCTCCCGAATTGGGCGATAAAAAAGATGTCTTACGACAAAAAGAAAATACATAAAACATACTAACACTTACTTAAAACATTTACAATTATTTTTTTCTTTATATTTTTCCCATAATGATTTATTATATATTTGAAAAGTTTTACACAAATTTAACCTATAAGGAAACCACTATGAACAAACGCAGTCTTAGAATACTAGAATACAATAAAATACTTTCTATGCTTACAGAGTTTGCTACCTCAACTATGGCAAAGAAAAGATGTGAGCGTATGAAGCCTCAAAAGGATATAGGCACTATTAATCAATATCAAGAAGAGACCAGAGATGCCCTTCTACGTTTAATTAGACAAGGTAATGTATCTTTTACAGGACTTACTGATGTTGGTGCATCTATCAAGCGTCTAGAGGTTAAAGGTACACTTACCTCAAGAGAGCTACTTGACATAGCTGCACTACTCAACACCACACTTGCAGTAAAGCAATACGGGGATGGTTCTGACCTTGCTGATACAGTTACAGCTAGAAATAAAAAAAATGTCCAAGCTATAACAGATGCAAGTTCCACAGAAGAAGACAGTGGAGTTATTGGTTACGACAGCCTTACCTCTCGCTTTAACCAGCTTGTTCCTCTAGAGTACATATCTTCAGAGATAAAGCGCTGTATCCTAAGCGAGAATGAATACGCTGACGATGCTTCATTAAAGCTAAAAAGTATCCGTCGTGACATCAAGCTAACCAACGACAAATTGCACCAGCAACTTGCCAAAATGATTAACAGCGAAGCAACCAAGGATATGCTTCAGGATAATCTCATCACCATGAGAAACGGCAGATACTGTATACCAGTTAAGCAGGAATACCGTTCTAAATTTCCTGGTATGATTCACGATCAATCACAGTCAGGCTCTACTCTTTTTATTGAGCCAATGGCTGTTGTTAATCTTAACAACGAGATAAAGGAGCTCTTTAATCAAGAGCTTGTGGAAATAGAAAATATACTAGAAAGCCTTAGTAATCTTGCCGCAGAAGCTGTAGAGGACATTGCTTTCAATATGGAAACCTTAAACGAACTGGATTTCATATTTGCCAAGGCTAAATTTGCTCGTTCCTACAATGGCACTCAGCCAATATTTAATACAGAAGGCATTATAGACATCAAAGCTGGTAGACATCCTCTTTTGGAGAAACACAGTGTTGTCCCAGTGGATATTCGCTTAGGCGAGGAATATAACCTACTTATCATTACTGGACCAAATACTGGTGGTAAAACAGTTTCACTAAAAACTTTGGGACTTTTTACCCTTATGGGACAGGCAGGACTACATATTCCTGCTATGGAAAGTTCAAGACTTGCAGTTTTCGAAGATGTATTTGCAGATATAGGTGACGAGCAAAGTATTGAGCAGAACCTATCTACTTTCTCATCTCATATGAGTAATATAGTGTATATAGTTAACCACGCAAGCCCTAATACCCTGTGTCTCTTTGACGAGCCAGGTGGCGGTACTGACCCTATCGAGGGTGCAGCTCTTGCCACATCTATCCTTAACTATTTGAAGGATATGGGAGCTAGATGTATGGCTACAACCCACTACAGTGAGCTTAAGACCTATGCCCTCTCAACTGACGGTGTAGAAAATGCATCCTGTGAATTTGACGTAGCCTCTCTTAGACCAACCTACAAGCTTATGATAGGTGTTCCCGGCAAATCAAATGCATTTGCCATATCTAAAAAATTAGGCTTGCCAGAGCACATTATCACTTCTGCCAAGGAAAACATAGACAGCGACGCTGTTGATATGGAAACCCTTATTGCAGATTTGGAAAAAAGCAAACTAGCCATAGAAGCAGACCAGCAAGCCATAGAAAACTACAAAAAAGAAATTGAGGACTTAAAAAATAGCCTTAAGGAAAAAGAAACTAATCTTGATACTAAGAAAGCTGATATATTAAAGAAAGCCCGTGAAGAGGCTCGAGATATTATAGAGGAAGCAAAGGAGGTTGCTGACCAGACCATACGTGACTACAACAAATGGCGCAACAATCCTAACAAGGCTGACATGCAATCTATGGAAGCAGGACGTGGAAAGCTTCGTGACAAGCTAAAGGGCTTACAAGGTAACGAAAAAGAAACTCCTAAGAAAACCTCAAACCACAAGGCAAAGGATTTCCACATTGGCGATATGGTAGAGGTTATCAGTATGGGTTCTACCGGAACTATTTCCTCACTTCCTGATGCCAAAGGTATGGCAGTGGTTCAGATGGGTATCTTGAGTTCAAGACTTCCAATCACTGACTTAATTATCATTAAAGAACCTGGATTTACTACAGATGCCTCTAATTACAAAAAAGGACGTACATCCGTCAGCAAGGCTATGCACATTTCCCCAGAGATAAACGTCATGGGAATGACTGTAGATGAAGCTATTCCAGAGATAGACAAGTATTTAGATGACGCCTGCCTTTCCCATCTTAGCAGGGTGACAATTATCCACGGAAAAGGAACTGGCGCCTTAAGAAAAGGTATTCACGAATTCCTCAAAAAACAAAAACATGTAAAATCCTTCCGACAGGGTGAATTTGGAGAAGGAGATTATGGTGTAACAGTTGTAGAACTATAAAGGAGGTTACATATGGACAAACAGAAAATTCTTATCGTAGATGATGATGAAAATATTGCTGAGCTTATCTCCCTCTATCTTATAAAAGAATGTTTTTCTACAGAGATTGCTCACACAGGTCGCAATGCCCTATCATTATTTAAAACTTATAATCCAGACCTTATTCTTTTAGATATCATGCTTCCTGATATTGATGGTTACGAGATATGTACTGAGATAAGAAAAACAAGTCAGGTACCTATCATCATGCTATCTGCCAAAGGTGAAGTATTTGACAAGGTTTTAGGTCTCAAGCTGGGAGCAGACGATTACATGATAAAACCATTTGATTCTAATGAGCTTGTAGCAAGAGTAAAGGCAGTCCTTCGTCGTACTGCTATTCAGCCTCAAGCTTCTACTCTCAAGGTTGAAACAGACCATCAGGGTGATTATGTAGAATACGATGGTCTCCTCATCAATATGACCAACTACACAGTCATATTCGATGGCAATCAGATAGATATGCCACCAAAGGAGCTCGAGCTTTTATATTTCCTTGCTAAGAAGCCAAATCAAGTATTTACCAGAGACCAATTGCTAGACAAGCTTTGGGACTACGAATACATCGGAGATTCAAGAACTGTAGACGTACATATCAAACGTTTACGTGAAAAGCTTAATGGTGACCACAACTGGGCTATAACCACAGTATGGGGCAAAGGCTACAAATTCGAGGTGAGATAAATGAAACATTCACTTTTTGATAAAATATTCTTAGGATTTTTGGTGCTACTTGTAAGTGTATTTGGTTTGCTTATATTCTATTCTACCAAGGCCACAAAAGATGCCTTAGTGGAGGATAGAACCTTAGCCCTAACAAACGAGGCTGTTCTTATCGGCGAGCAGTCCATAAGTGCCTACTATATGGGATTAATCTCAGAAGAAACTCTAGCTGCAAATCTAGAAATATATAGCTCAACCTTGGATTCTAGTATATGGATTATGGATTCAAAAGGAATAGTTATCGCCTCTGCAGCTGCACCTAACCATCCAGAAGCACCTAAGAATTTATATTTTCTTGACTATGAGTTTGATATGACATCAAACCAAACATTTACGGGAACATTTTATGGTACCTTTAAGGAGGACGTAATATCCGTGTGTACTCCTATCTTTACTATGGATAACACACCTAATGGTATGATTATTCTCCACTCCACCTTCCAAAGTGTAAGTGATATGCAACGTAATCTCTTAAGTGCCGTTTATGTTCCTTTCCTTGTAATGTTGGTTGTATCATTCTCACTACTGGCAATTATATCTGGAAAGATTATGCGACCTATCAAAAAAATCAACACCGTTGCTGAGGAGTACTCAAAGGGTAACTTTGATTCTAAGATGGAGATTAATTCTCAGGACGAGATAGGGCAACTAGCCTCAACTCTGGAATACATGGCATCCGAACTATCTAAGCTAGACGAATATAGAAAAGATTTTATATCCAATATATCCCATGATTTCCGTTCACCACTAACATCTATTAAAGGATATATTGAAGCTATACAGGACGGAACTATTCCTCCCGAAAAGCAAGATAAATATCTTAACATAGTAGTTCAGGAGACAAACCGTCTTTCCAAGCTCACTAGCAGCCTGCTAGAGCTTAACAACGCCGACACCTATGGTCTATGGCTAGTATTCAAGGATTTCGACATAGTACAGCTTGTGAAAAATGCCATGAGAACCTTTGAAGGTAAATGCGAGGGTAAAAACATTTCCCTAATACTAAATAACCACTGTGACAAAAGCAAGGTACATGGAGACAAGACTAAAATTGAACAGGTTATATACAACTTATTAGACAATGCTATTAAGTTTACACCTGAAGGAAAAAGCATATATATAACTCTCACAGAAAAAGGTGAAAAAATCTTTGTATCTGTTAAGGATGAGGGTTGCGGCATACCTAAGGACTCCGTAAACAAGGTTTGGACAAGATTCTACAAAGCAGACGCTTCAAGAGGAAAGGACAAGCAAGGTACTGGTCTTGGTTTATCTATAACAAAAGAAATTATCAAGGCACACAACGAAAATATCAATGTAGTCAGTACAGAGGGTGTGGGAAGTGAATTCTCCTTCTCCCTATCAAAAGCCTCAAAAGAGGATACTGATACTACAAAAGAATAAAACAAAATGGAAGGATACTATCTCGTATCCTTCCATTTTATATTCCTAAAACTACTACTGAGTAAGGCCAAAGTTTTCTCTGATTTTTTGTGCATCGCTCT
Source organism: Lachnospiraceae bacterium (assembly GCA_017625815.1). GTDB lineage: Bacteria > Bacillota > Clostridia > Lachnospirales > Lachnospiraceae > Coprococcus_C. The sequence continues at coordinate 10,602 of JAGAKD010000044.1, forward strand.
TAGATGTGTACATTTGAATATTTAGCATTCCACCTTCATCCTCAGAACACAAAACACCCTCTACAGCAACATAATCTGTCTCACCTTCAAGAAGCATATCTACAGCTTTACCACGAGCAAGCCATATCATCATAGATGATTTTACTGAAGCATATTCATACTTATCACTAGACATCATTTCAAACATATCTACAGCACCCTGAACATCATCCATATAAACTGATGGCTCTACTGCATCTGGTGAAACAAGTAAGAGACTATCCACATAATCAATAGCGTCAAATGTTCCCTCTGAAATTAACTTCTCGTAATCTTTTTCAATGTCATCCCAGTCTATAGCTCCGTCTTCTGTTACAATAGAATACCAAACTCCACCAGCAAAACAAAAATCATCATTATCTAAATCTGACATAACAGACTCATGAGTTGCACCACTCTGAGTTTCGAATTCACCATAGATAGCAAACTCTGAAATAGACATATCTACTTCTGTAAATCTATCAAATGAACCGAAATATACTACTGGATATTCTCCACCATATGTATCTAATGGATCTATAGGTTCTGATTTTCCATCCTCCGTATATAATACAGCATAACCATTGTTCATGACAGCAACACCGTCAACGCCTTTGACAATACCCTTGATACCTTCCTCAGCAGAATAAGAATATTTCTTTCCTTCTATCTTGATTTTACCCTTTCCTACTCCACCAAAAAGAAGCACTAATGCCACTACTAAAATTGCAATAGCGACAACACCTATAATTATAAATTTTTTCTTGCCAGGCTTTTTTGCCTCAGTCTCTGCAGCTACCGTTTCTGACTGAAGGTTCTCGGCCACAGCTACATTTTCACCCATATTATTATCCATACTTACCTCCCATAAATTATCTTTTGGATATTTTTACTACACTTTAGAATTCTAGCAAATTATAACAACATTTTAAATACTAAAATATGAACTATTATTTTTTTTCGTGGATATATTCGTTCATTATCTAAACTTTTCATAGGATTTCCAAAGGAAACTTTTATGAATTAAAAAATCACAGGAACATAAGTAAAATTATATTCCTGTGATTTGATAATATATTACTCTTCGCTAGCTTCCTCTGTAGCCTTAACAATATCAAGGAAAAGCTCCTCTAACTGCTTAGGGTCTACTACGTTTGGAGCATCACTCATAAGACATGATGCATCCTTCACCTTAGGGAATGCTATAACGTCTCTGATAGAATCTTCCTTAGCCATAAGCATAATAAGTCTATCAAGACCATATGCAAGACCTGCGTGAGGTGGTACACCATACTTAAATGCATTCAATAAGAATCCAAACTGCTCATAAGCTGATTCCATACTAAATCCAAGAGCCTTAAACATCTTCTCCTGAATATCATTCTGGTGGATACGAACTGAACCACCACCAATTTCAGTACCATTTAATACGATATCGTAAGCCTTTGCACGAACCTTGCCCGGGTCAGTATCAATATACTGTAAATCCTCTTCCATAGGCATTGTAAATGGATGGTGCATAGCCTGGAATCTATTCATATCCTCGTTCCACTCAAGAAGTGGGAACTCAGTAATCCATACAAACTTGTAAACATTCTTGTCAAGAAGTCCAAGCTGACTTGCAAGCTCGACTCTAAGTGCTCCAAGTACGTCATATACAAGCTTAGTCTTGTCAGCAGCAAAGAGAAGTAAATCTCCATTTTCACCCTGCATAGCAGCGATGATAGCTGTCATCTCCTCTTCCTTCATAAACTTAGCAAATGAAGACTTAATAGTGCCGTCCTCGCCTATAGCAATATAAGCAAGACCCTTTGCACCATAGCCCTTAGCAAAATCAACAAGTGCATCAATCTTCTTACGAGGCATAGCCCCCTGTCCCTTGGCATTGATACCACGAACACTACCACCATTCTCGATAGCACCCTTAAATACTACGAACTCACAATCCTTAACCACATCTGTTACATCGCAAAGTTCCATACCAAATCTAAGGTCTGGCTTATCTGAACCAAATCTATCCATAGCTTCCTTGTAAGTCATACGCTGAATAGGAAGCTCAACATCTACTCCTATAGTCTCCTTGAAAAGCTTTGCAAGAAGTCTCTCATTTACATCAATTACATCATCTACATCAACAAATGAAAGCTCCATATCTATCTGAGTGAACTCTGGCTGTCTATCTGCACGAAGGTCCTCGTCACGATAACATCTAGCTATCTGGAAATATCTATCATAGCCTGAACACATGAGAAGCTGCTTGTAAATCTGTGGTGACTGAGGTAATGCATAGAAGTTACCTGGATGTACACGACTTGGTACAAGGTAGTCTCTAGCACCCTCAGGTGTAGATTTACAAAGTGTTGGAGTCTCAATCTCCACAAAACCTTCCTCCGCAAGGAATGTTCTGGTGAGAGTTGCCACCTGGCTTCTCATCATAAGATTACGCTGAAGGTCTGGTCTTCTTAAATCAAGGTATCTGTACTTAAGTCTAAGTTCTTCCTTAGTCTTAGAATTCTCCTCAATTGGGAAAGGTGGTACATCTGACTCTGAGAGTACTCTGATATTTGATGCAATAATCTCGATATCACCTGTCTTAAGGTTCTCGTTAACTGCACCGCCACGCTTTGCTACCTTACCTGTAACTGCGATAACAAACTCACTACGAAGCTTCTCTGCCTTAGCATAGGCCTCAGCACCAACATTGGCTTCCTCAAATATAATCTGAAGTATTCCACTTCTATCTCTTAAATCAGTAAAAATAATTCCACCCTTATTTCTACTCTTCTGAACCCAACCCATAACAGTCACTTCACTGCCAATAAGCTGGTTATTAACCTCTGTACATCTATGACTTCTTTTAAGTCCCTTCATTGACTCTGCCATGATTTAAAGTCCTCCTAAAACTACTAAAATCTATATATATGATAGTTAGCTGAGAATTTAGTTCTTAAACTCTGTAGCGTAGAATTCTTCAAATTCTACATATCCTTCAGCCATAAGGAGTTCCTTTTGGAACTTCTTATTCTTCTTCATAATAGCTATATTAATCTGCTTGCCAGCTTCTCTTTCCTTTTTAGCTTTATCTAATATCTCAAGAAGCTTATCTGTTGGCATATTCTTTTCAATAAGATATGCTGTCTTAGCACCAACACTTGGCACCTGATATTCTCTCTCAAGAAGAAGCATAACTATACGTTCAAAACCAATAGAAAATCCACAAGCAGGTGTTGCCTGACCAGTAAATCTACCAATCATTTCATCGTAGCGTCCACCGCCACCTACAGAGCCACCAAACTCATCCATAGAAATCTCAAATATAGGTCCTGTATAGTAAGACATTCCTCTAACAAGGGTTGGGTCAAAACTCATCTTAAAGTCTGCTGATTTAGTATTATCAACTGATGCAATAATAGTCTCTAAATCCTCTGCTACCTTAGGGTCTAAAACCTCTGCTAATGTATCCTTAAGGAAACGCACTCCAGCGATATCATTTGTAACCTTCTCAAATAAATCCAGATACTTAACAACTGATTCCTCTGCATAACCTTCCTTTATAAGTTCTTCCTTAACGCCTTCAAGACCTATCTTGTCCATCTTATCAAGAGTGATGAATACATTGTCATAATCTGCTTCAGCAAAACCGCTATATGCAGCCATAGCCTTAAGAATCTTTCTGTCATTAATTCTTATTGTAAAGTTCTTAAAATCAAGCTTTCCAAGAAGTGTTGTTGTAGCAAGGATAAGCTCTATCTCCGCAAGAATTGTTGGCTCCCCAAGTATATCAATATCACACTGCATAAACTGGCGATATCGACCTCTCTGTGGTCTATCAGCTCTCCACACATTACCCATCTGTAAAGCTTTAAATGGGCTTGGAAGATCATTAGCATTGTTAGAATAGTATCTTGAAAGTGGCACAGTAAGGTCGTAACGAAGACCACCGTCTACAAGATCGATTTCCTCCTTGGCAGTCTCAAGGTTAAGCTTCTCGCCTCTCTTCATAATCTTGAAGATAAGCTTTTCATTTTCTCCACCCTGCTTGCTACTTAAGTTCTCTATATGCTCGACACATGGAGTCTCTACTGATGTAAATCCAAATGTCTTATATGTCTCCTTAATCATACCTATGACATAATCCCTAATCTCCATCTCCTTAGGAAGTATGTCCTTCATACCTGTAACAGGCTTTTTCTTCATAGCCATAATAAAGCTTCCTTTCAATCAAAATATCAAAATAGTATGGGGGCATTTTATGTATTACATGCTTGCAGTAATCAAAAGAACAATTGCACAGAAAATAACACCTATACCACTCTTTTTCATCTTTGCAAGTCTCTCTGGATCTTCTCTCCAAGCTTTCTTAATCACAAGCTTTGGACAAACAATCATAAGTATACCATATATGGCAAAAAATGCTGCACATATGTATGGTATCATATCGTATAACTCTGGACTTAACATATTAATTTCCTCCTCTTATCTTTACGTTTGATTCAGTTTCATCATCAATTAATAGTATTTAAAACAAAGCCCCCACACTTATTATCCTAAGTTTATCCCTCTCTAAACTCCTTCTTCTTACGCTCTAACATCTCATCAAAGCGATTAATATAATCATCCACTGACTTGCAGTTTTCCACTCGTTCCACACGGTTTTCCTTGTGATAGGTAACCTTGGTAGATGCACCTGCACCAGCTGCTATTATATCTGTAATCTCTTCCATAATCAAGATGTTGTAGAGACATTCTAGACCTTTTTTAGCGTATCCAACATTCTCAAGATTACCACCAATATTTTTTTGGCGATACAAGTAATAAGGTTCCATACCAAGCTCCGTAGCAACGTCAGCCACCATATCTAGCATGGCATCCATATCCTGATTGATAGCGTCACCATACTCCCCTAGCTGCTGCTTTAGGTTAGCCGCACGCTTTATGGCAAGAGAATGAACTGTAAGACTCTCTGGAGATAATTTCTTAATCTCGTCAAGAGTATGTTTCATACTGTCTATATTCTCTCCTGGTAAACCTGCAATCAAATCCATATTGATATTATCAAATCCACATTCTCTGGCAAGCTTAAAGGCTTCCTTAGTCTGTTCAACTGTGTGAGCCCTACCAATAACCTTTAAGGTCTCGTCATTCATAGTCTGTGGGTTAATGCTTATTCTGCTTATGTTATGCTTTTTCATAACCATAAGCTTTTCACCAGTTATGCTGTCTGGTCTACCAGCCTCTACAGTAAACTCCCTACACTTACACATATCAAAAGAACTGTTAATATGTGTAAGTAGATTATCTAACAATTCATGACTAATAGATGTAGGTGTTCCACCACCTATATATACTGACACAAGGTTCTTATCCTTGTAAACATCAGAGATGTAATCAATCTCCTTTTTCAAAGTTTCTATGTACTCTGCTGCCTTTTTCTCATATAAGGCAATAGGATATGATGTAAATGAACAGTACAAGCATCTGCTAGGACAAAATGGTATGCCCACATAAAGACAGTAATCATTTTCTCTATCAATACTGGCTATAACACCTTTTTCAAAATCAGCCACCTTAGTAGCAAGCTTAGCCTTGCCTTCTGATACCTGATAGGTATCTATATAATTAGCCACAGCATCCTCAAAGCTCTTACCCTTTTCTAACTCTGCCATAGCAATCTTAGTAGGTCTAACACCTGTCAAATCACCCCAAGGAAGCTCCCTGCCTGAGTATCTGCTCAACAATTGATAAGAGGCTAACTTTAACTTATTTCTAAAAGTTGTCTTATCTAAATAATCCCCTTCTATGGTTTCCATATCAGAAAAATCATCTAGTATTGCAAGAGAAGTTGCCTGTTCTTCATATCTCGCAACAAATACAAACTTAGGCATACTCTCATCATCAAGCTTTTCTACAATTTTAACACCTGGAAAAAATGCCATAATCATAGCTCGAAGGTCGTTATTATATTCATTTGAATTCTGTTCGAGTAAAATCATAATCTACAATTCCAATCAAAAATTAATATTAGAAATATGGATTCTGTGCCTTTTCTCTCTTAATGGAAGTTCTGTCATTGTGACCAGGATAAACAGTCACATCCTCTGGTAATGTAAGTAGCTTTTTTTCGATGTTATCAAGTAAATCACGTTCATTTCCGGTTGGGAAATCAGAGCGACCAATACTTGAATAAAACAATGTATCCCCTGAAAATACCATCCTGTCATCAGCAAAATAGAAGCATGTACCACCCTTTGTATGACCAGGTACATTTATACATTTAATCTGTGTTCCAAGAAGTTCTATCTCCTCTCCATCAGCCACATAGCAATCTGCCTCTAAGGACATATTGGCGCCAAACATCATAGATAAGTTAAGCTCTGGACGTTTGAGAATATCCTCCTCTTCAACTCCTGCATATATCTTGATATCTGGATAAGCAGCCTTCAAATCCTTAACTGCTCCCACGTGGTCAAAATGACCATGAGTGAGAAGTATAGCCACTGGCTTAAGGTTCTGATTCTTGTACATCTCTATAAGAAAATCTCCTCTTGCTGCTGGGTCAACCACCAGCGCTTCTCGTGTTTCTGTATTTGCAACGGTATAACAGTTGGTTCCAAGAGAACCCAAAACGTTTGTAATAGTGATTAAATTCGCCATTAACCAGCCGTCCTTTCTATGTCAATAATTCCCTCGATATTTCTAATCTTTGATATTATCTTTGATAGCTGTTCTTTTGAGTGAATCTCAAATTTAACAGAGATAGTAGCCTTTCCCTGCTTGCTTACTCTTACGTTCATACCTGTAAGATTAATCTTCTCTTCGTTAAATATTTTTGATAATTCAAACAAGAGACCCTGGTTATCGTAGGCATAAATATTAATCTCTGTACTGTACATATTGGAGCTTTGAACAACACCTTCAGCCCAATCGGCTTCAATAAGTCTAGCTCTATCAAACTCATCCATACAAAGAATATTTACGCAATCAGTTCTATGGATAGACACTCCACGTCCACGAGTGATATAACCAACTATCTCATCACCCGGTACTGGAGCACAACACTTAGAAAATCTAACAGCAACATCATCCATACCCTTAACGGTAATACCCTTGCTGTTATGGCCAACACCTCTTCCTGGAGTATTGATTTTTTCTACAAGCTGTTCTTCTGTAATCTTCTTAGACTCTTCTTTTTTAAATTCCTCTACAAGACGGTTAACAACCTGTCCTTCCTTTAGTCCACCATGACCAATAGAAGCAAGAAGTGCATCCCAAGTACCAAAATTATATTTCTTTAGGGCAATCTCCATAAATTCTGGCTTGGTAATCTCCGACATAACTATGGATTTAGACTTACAATAAGCCGCCATAGCCTCTTTACCTTTTTGAATGTTGTCTTCCTTATTCTCTAATCTAAACCACTGGTTTATCTTATTCTTAGCCTGTGTACTCTTAACCACCTTAAGCCAATCTCGACTAGGCCCCTTGGTATTCTGGGAAGTGATAATCTCTACTCTGTCACCATTCTTAAGTTCAGTCTCTATAGGCACCTGACGACCATTAACTCTAGCGCCTATCATCTTATTACCTACAGCAGTATGAATACTATATGCAAAATCTATAGGTGTAGAACCGTTTGGAAGTGCTTTAACATCTCCTGCTGGAGTGAAGCAATATACCTGATCTGAGAATAAATCCAAATCAGTTTTTATGAAGTTCATGAACTCCTTATTGTCCTCTGCATCTGTCTGCCACTCAAGAATTTGACGGAGCCAGCTAAGCTTTTCTTCCTCATTATCCTTGCTGTTCCCACTGCCCTCTTTGTACTTCCAATGGGCTGCGATACCATATTCAGCAGTTCTATGCATTTCGTAGGTTCTAATCTGTATTTCAAATGGCTTACCGCCAGGACCAATAAGTGTAGTATGAAGGGACTGATACATATTTTGCTTAGGCATAGCTATGTAATCCTTAAAACGTCCCGGTATAGGTTTGTACTTTTCGTGTATTGTACCAAGAGCAGCATAGCAATCTCTCACTGTATCCACCTTGATACGAATAGCATAAATATCATATATCTGATCAAGAGTCTTATTTTGTGTAATCATCTTTTTGTAGATACTAAACATATGCTTAACACGTCCGTCTACCTCACACTTAATCTCAGGCTCTTCCATATATTTTCTAATCTCGTCAACTCTTTGCACAATGAAATCTTCACTTGCAGAAAGCCTTGTAGTAATCTCATCTCTAAGTGGCTTATACACATCTGGATAGAGATACTGCATAGATAAATCATCTAATTCAATCTTAATCTTAGATATACCAAGTCTATGAGCTATAGGAGCGTAGATATCCATAGTCTCTCTTGACTTTTCTATCTGCTTAGCCGGTGTCTGATACTGCATAGTACGAAGATTATGCAATCTGTCAGCCAGCTTAATCATAATAACTCGAATATCCTTTGCCATAGCAAGGAACATCTTACGAAGGTTCTCTGCCTGAATCTCAATCTTATCCTGAGAAAGGTCTAACTGAGTAAGCTTTGTAACACCATCAACAAGAACAGCTATCTCCTCGGAGAATTCCCTAGTAATCTCCTCAGTAGTCATAACAGTATCCTCAACTACATCGTGAAGAATACCAGCAATAATAGTCTCCTTATCAAGCTCAAGCTCCGCAAGAATAATAGCAACACAAAGAGGATGAATAATATAAGGCTCACCAGATTTTCTCTTTTGATCCTTATGTGCCTCATCAGCAATCTTATAAGCCTTCTCTATAAGAGAGATGTCTGATGAAGGGTGATATCTCTTTATAGTATCAATAAGCTGCTGATACAACTCCTGTGGCGGAGTAAAATCATTCGGCTTGCTCAATTCTTTTTTCAGTTTTATTAGAGGTGTTTTATTTTGTTCTGACATAGGTTTTCATCTCCCTAATGATCTATTTTGATATCGTATATTATTCTCCTTCAAACTGAACCACAGAGGCCACATCATACTCTGCTAAAACTTTTCTTCCACCTAAATCCGGAAGCTCAATAAGGAATATCATCTTAACTACCTCTCCACCAAGCTGTTCAATAAGCTTGGCAGAAGCCTTGATAGTTCCTCCTGTTGCGATAAGGTCATCTACCAATACAACCTTGTCCCCTGGCTTGATAGCGTCCTTATGTATCTCTATAGTTGCTGAACCATATTCTAAATCATAGCTCATCTCAACTGTTTCTCTAGGAAGCTTACCCTTCTTACGAACAGGTATAAATCCTTTATTATGCATATATGCTAAAGGGGCACCAAATATGAAACCACGAGATTCTGTTCCCGCTATAAGATCATAATCCACACCATCTAGAAGCTTGTTCATCTCATCAATGGCAAGAGCAAAACCTTCTGGGCTCTCAAGTACACTTGTTACATCTCTAAATATAATTCCTTCCTTCGGAAAATCCGGAATGCTCTTAATATAATCTTCTACCTTTTTCATATATGCTTACCTCTTTTCTACTGTGATTTTCTGTACCTGCTTGGTTGAATCTGAACAGTCTTTCTGCCCATATATTCATTGATACTTGGATAATAGGCAACATCCAGCTTAACCCTGTTAGGCAAACCTCTTAACATTTTATCACATTCTTCGTCACTAAACCACATTTTTATACAATCTATAATACTTTTTGCATTAAAATCTATACCCTCAACCGTATATCCCTGGTCATCCTGAAACACAAACTTAATGTACTGATTTTCCTTTCCCATAAATCTAGCAGACTTTACACTAAGGCCAGCCTGTGCAAATATAGGTTTAGGATTGCCATTTCCAAAAGGTTCTAATACATCAAATTGGGAAATTAAGTCTGTAGTTATGTAGGATATTGGCATAGGCACATCAATTCTAAGCAGAGGTATCAATTGTTCTTCAGTCAATCTACAATTAGCATTAAGTCTTGTGTCTAGCTCTAGAATATTGTCCTTAGACAGGGATAATCCTGCTGCCATCTCGTGTCCACCATAATGGAGTAATAAATCTTTACACTCTAAAAGGGAATCCACCATATTGTATCCCTCTATGGAACGACCAGAGCCTTTTACAACTCCTTCTTCCCCCTCTGAGTT
>JAGAKD010000045.1 GCA_017625815.1 Lachnospiraceae bacterium
ACGGGGCTTATAAGATATCGCAAGTATTCTCTAATAGATATTTCAAAATCTCTTAAACTAGACTAAAAAACTTTCTTATATGTTTATATCACCATCAGCATCTCAGACATATACCACGCGGTGTATTCATCGAAAGCGCTTCGTCAATGATATTGCAAAAAATCCCTTATACATCACAGGAATCAGTTTCCTATGGGTGTATATCTCAGTCAGTCCAGGGTTATAGAGTCTTAATGTTGTCCAGTAATCGCATTGGAACTCGCATGCCTCCACGTCCTTTGCCCATCTGGATGTTGGGTTTGATTATGCCGTGGTAGTCAGAACCTCCTGATATAGCTAGGTCAAGCTTTAACGCCATAGAGCGAAGCTTATCGCTTTCATAACAGTTGTTAGAAGAGTGATATGCCTCAATACCTTTTAATCCGAGAGACTTAAGGTAAATAAGTAACTCCTCAATTTGATTGTATCCTAAATGATATAGAAGGGGATGAGCCAAAAAAGCAGCCTTGCTATACTTAGTAAGAATATTCATTGCAGTTTCGCAGGTGACCTGTGGCTTAGGTAGGTAATACTTGCAACCAATACCAATGTATTTTTTGAAAGCAACCTCCTTGTCCTTGCAAATACCATCCTCTACTAAAACCCTTGCAAAATGAGCTCTAGTGATAACACTGTCAGGATTGCCATGAAGAAGCTTCTCCATAGTGATATCTATGCCGTCTTTTCGCATAAGCTCAATCATCTTAAGATTTCGACCTTCTCTGGCTTCCTTCAATATATCAAGCTCCTTTTGAAGCTCAGGATTAGTGTAATCTACATAGAAACCAAGAATATGAATTTCCCTATTGTTGTAGTAGCAGGAAAGCTCTATGCCAGGAATGACTTCAAGCTCTTTATCCTTAGTGTATTCAAGGATTTCAGTTACGCCATCTATAGTATCATGGTCAGTTAATGCTATGGCTGAAAGTCCCATTTTTATGGCTTCGTCAGCTACTTCACTAGGGGTGAGAGAGCCGTCGGAAGCATTTGAATGTACGTGTAAATCAATTAATTCCATATAATTCTCCGATATAAATTTTTTACGTTATTATTCTAACACAAAAAAATATTTAGGCAAGCTGTATCCAATAATTGCAAGAGAAAGGACATAGCAAGTTTGTACTTGACTTATAAAAACTACTATAGTAAACTTACACTGACAATATGAAAGGGGCGCTGGTAATTGAGCCGGCTGAGATAGATGTGGTCATCTAGTACCCATGAACCTGATCTGGATAATGCCAGCGTAGGAAGTGCTTTATACAAGGATACTTTTTTGTGCTCGGATTTATCTGAGCACTTTTTTTGTTTGCAGGGACTTCCATTGAGAATCCTGTGTGATTTTTAATATATCCTGTATAAGACTCACATCAGGTTCATAATTTTTCTCTAAAAAATAGGAAAGGAGAGTATGGTATATCCATACAAAAAAATTATGAACGCAAGTGTTGCAATTCAAGTTTTGCCAAAGAGTGAAAACGACAAAGAGTTAGTCCGTATAGTGGATGAGGTTATTGCTTATATAGCAAGCACTGGTCTTAGCTATTATGTGGGACCATGTGAAACATCCATAGAGGGAGATTATGACCAGCTAATGGATATTATTAAGGAGTGCCAGCATGTGGCAATTAGAGCAGGAGCAAAGGAAGTTTCTGCATATGTGAAGATTTCTTATAGACCTGAAGGAGAGGTATTAACTATTGATGAAAAGGTGTCAAAGCATCACAAGTAAATTATGGTCAGTGTCAGCTATAGCTTTGCTTTTGGTTGTATGGCAGATAGTATCTTCTACAGGAATAGTAGAGAAGTATTTATTGCCATCACCAACGGATGTGATAAAAGCATTTATAGAGGACTTTAATATACTTATGGAAAATAGTGTTGTCACACTGCAGGAGGCGATTATAGGCCTTTTTATTGGTGTGGCTGTTGGATTTATAGTAGCGGTAATTATGGATAGATTTCTCTATATGTATAAGGCAGTCTACCCATTGATTATACTAACTCAGACTATACCTACTGTTGCAATTGCGCCACTTTTGGTTTTGTGGTTTGGATATGATGTTGCGCCTAAGATTATTTTGGTTGTATTAACTACATTTTTCCCAATTGCAGTTGGAATGTTGAATGGATTAAAGTCTGTTGATAAGGACTATATAAATCTTATGAGAGCTATGGGTGCATCTTCTCATCAGATATTTATACACGTAAAATTGCCTATGACGATGTCGCCATTCTTTTCAGCTCTTAGGATATCTGCTTCATATGCGGTTGTAGGAGCGGTAATTTCTGAATGGCTAGGAGGATTTGCTGGTCTTGGTGTATATATGACTAGAGTGAGAAAAGCCTTTGCCTTTGATAAAATGTTTGCAGTTATTTTCCTTATATCAATTATAAGTCTTTTATTGATAAAGCTAGTTGACCTTTTACAGAAAATGTGTATGCCTTGGGAACCAAAGGAAGCAGATAAGTAGGAGGAATATTAGGATGAAAAAAATAGATAATAGAATGTTTAAGACATTAAAAAAGACAGTGTGCATCGCTTTGATTTTTGTGATGATGCTTGCTGTATCAGGTTGTACAGATAAAAAAGAAACAGCTGAAGGACTTACAAAGGTGACCTTTGTTCTTGACTGGACACCTAACACTAATCACACAGGAATATATGTTGCACAGGAGTTAGGATACTTTGAAGAAGCAGGAATTGAGGTAGAGATAGTTCAGCCACCAGAAGGTGGAGCGGAAGTTTTGGTTGCTTCAGGTGAGGCAGATTTTGGAGTTTCTTTTCAGGATTCAATGGCAGCAGCTCTAATAGGGGAAGATGCTTTACCTATTACAGCAGTTGCAGCAATTATCCAGCACAATACATCGGGTATTATTTCAAGAGCAGGAGAAGGAATGGATACTCCAAGTGGTATGGAGGGGCATAGCTATGCAACCTGGAATGGAGCTATCGAGATTGCCACATTGAAGCAGGTGGTAGAAAAAGATGGTGGAGATTTCAGTCAGGTTGAACTTATCCCAAGTACTGTTACAGACGAAGTGACTGCCCTAAGTACAAAATCTGTTGATTCAATTTGGATATTTTACGGATGGGCAGGTGTTAAGACTGAGCTTGAGGAGCTTGAGACAGATTATTTTGCCTTTTCTGATATTGACCCAGTATTTGACTACTATACACCTGTAATCATAGCAGGAAATAAATTCTTAGAGGAAAATCCAGAGACTGCCAAAGCATTTCTTGAAGCAGTGGCAAAGGGTTATGAGTATGCTATAGAAAATCCGGAGGAAGCAGCAAACATACTCTGTGACGCTGTTCCTGAGCTTGACAAGGAGCTTGTGTTAGCCAGTCAACAGTATTTGGCAGAGCAGTATAAGGCCGAGGTGGAACAGTGGGGATATATCGACCCAGTACGTTGGAATGGATTTTATGAGTGGATAAATGAGAATGATTTGGTAGAGGAAGATATACCTGAAAATACAGGATTTTCAAATGACTATCTGCCATAAAGTAGGAGATTAAAATGAGTGTTTTAAGCATAGAAAAAGTATCAAAAAGCTTTGAGGGCGAATTAATATTAAAAGACGTTTCTATGGAGCTTAGGGAAGGTGAATTAGTATCTGTCCTGGGCGTAAGCGGAAGTGGAAAAACCACTCTTTTCAACTTAATATCAGGACTTGTTAAACCAGACGAAGGAAGGATAATCCTTGAGGAAGAGGATGTTACTGGTAGGACTGGTAAGGTAAGCTACATGCTTCAAAAGGATTTATTGCTACCTCATAAAACAATATTGGACAATGCGGCTTTGCCACTTGTATTAAAAGGGATGTCTAAGAAAGACGCCAGAGAAAAAGCATCTATGCTAATAGAGGAATTTGGACTTGCTGGTACAGAGAAAAAATATCCTGCCCAGCTTTCGGGTGGTATGAGACAAAGGGTGGCACTTCTTAGAACCTATCTTTTCTCGGAAAAAGTGGCACTCCTAGATGAGCCTTTTTCCGCACTTGATATGCTGACAAAACAGTCAATGCATGCCTGGTATCTAGATGTTATGCAGAAGATTAAATTATCCACCATTTTTGTAACGCACGATATAGATGAGGCTATAACTTTATCAGACCGTATTTACCTAATTACAGGCAAACCAGGTACCATCACAAAGGAGATAATCATTGATGTACCTCGCCCACGTCCAAAAGACTTTAACCTCACCACAGAATTTTTATCATACAAAAAAGAAATAGTGAGTAGTTTAACACCTTAAACTCCCTCTTGGAATAAGTTTTTTTACTAGATAGCCAGCACCCCTGGGGGATATTTATGACCTTTAAACGATTTTGTGAAATATCATTGTCGCAGTGCTTTCGATGAATACACCGCGTGGTATATGTTTGAGATGCTGATGGTGATATAAACATATAAGGGTACTTTTTAAGTCTAGTTTAAGAGATTTTGAAATATCTATTAGAGAATAATTGCGATATCTTATAATCCCAGTGTTTTAGAAACTCGCAATCACAAAGGAAATGGAGTATGAACGATTTGGATAAATCCAATCGCTCATACTCCATTTCCCTTGTCTTGCTCAAACATCTAAAACAGCGGGGCGTTATCGCAAGTATATCTCTAATGATATTTCAATAAAATCTCTTAAAAACCGACTTAAAAAGCACCCTTATATGATTTTATATCCCATTCAGCATCGAGTTTGTACCTAGCGGTGTAAATCATACATCGAAAGTACAAGACAATAGATATTACCAAAATCTTTTAACGGATTAAATATCCCCCAGGGGTGCTGGCTATCTGTATAATAATTTAATTTTCTAAGAGGGAATTTAAGGTGTTTCTAACTCGCTTTTTTTGGTATAATAATAATTTAGGGAGGTTAAAGTCTTATGGAAAAACAGCGAGTGTACATTTGCATAGATTTAAAGTCTTTTTATGCATCAGTTGAATGTGTAGAACGAGGACTTGATCCTCTTAGTACCAACCTTGTAGTTGCGGACTCTGAGAGAAGTGAAAAGACAATATGTCTTGCTATAACACCTCCTATGAAGGCATTAGGCCTTAGTAGCAGATGTAGGGTATTTGAGATACCAAAAGGTGTAGATTACATTATGGCAACACCTAGAATGCAGCTTTACATTGAGTATTCAGCTAACATATACGAGATATATTTGAAGTATATCGCTAAGGAGGATATACACGTTTACTCTATAGATGAGGTATTTATGGATGTGACAGATTACCTTACCATGTATGGTATGTCTGCAAAAGAACTTGCTGTGCGAATTATGAGAGATGTATACGAAAGTACAGGCATAACTGCAACGGCTGGTATAGGTACCAATCTATATCTTGCAAAGGTTGCCCTAGATATAACCGCAAAACACGTTGATGACCATATCGGTTATCTTGATGAGGAAACCTATCAGAAAACTCTTTGGGACCATATTCCTCTTACTGATTTTTGGCGAGTTGGTGCAGGTACGGTAAAAAGATTAGAAAAATACGGAATATATAATATGGGTCAGATAGCTCATTCAGATGAGGACTTTTTGTATAAGCTATTTGGTATAGATGCAGAGCTTCTTATAGACCATGCTTGGGGTAGAGAGATTACCACCATTGGTGATATTAAAAATTACAAACCAAAACATAATTCCCTGTCTAGTGGTCAGGTGTTATCAAGAGACTATGGTTATGACGAAGGAATGCTTATAGTTAAGGAAATGGCAGATTTGCTCTGCCTTGATTTAGTCGACAAAGGACTTATAACTCAGTCCATAAGTCTCTACGTTGGTTATTCAAACGCATTGAAGATAGAAGGAGATAGAGGAAGTATATCTATGACTATGCCAACAAGCTCTGCCAAGACAATACTTCCATATATCGAGCAATTATATAAAAAGGTTGTAAAACCTTATACGCCAGTTAGGAGATTTAACCTAAGCTTTAATAATGTGGTTGATGAGACCTATCAGCAGTACGATATATTTGCAGATCCTGTGGAGCTTGAGAAGGAACATAACCTTCAAAAAGCCATGATAGATATTAAGAAAAAATTCGGTAAGAACGCTATTCTTAAAGGTATGAATCTTGAAGAGGGCGGTACAACTATGGAGAGAAATAAGCAGATAGGAGGACATAGAAGTGGTGAATAGACATAAAATGTCCAAGGAAGAACGTGCAAAGCAATTTATGCCATTTGCAGCCTTAAAAGGCTTTGAGCTTGCTATCGCCGAAAAGGAAAAACCTGTTATCTGTAAGGTGGAGATATCAGAGGATAGGAAAGATGAATTGGATATGAAGCTTAGAGAGATAAGTGTACATTCCATAGCAAGTATAGTTTATTATAATAATGGTGCTTATATAAGAAAAACTGGTATGGTGGCAAAGATAGATACATCTGCAAAGTATATCAGAATAGTAAATACCAAGATTGCCTTTTCGGATATATATGATATATCCATATTAGATTAGAACTTTCCTTATATAGCATATAGCGAGGAATATTAATTTATATACTAAAATATAACAGTTGATTTTTTATGTCTCGGTAGTATTATATTTATAGAAAAAATTAAAGTTTATACAGTATATTAAGTTAGAGTTTATGGATTAATTTGTGATTTCGGAGGATAATATATGAGTAAAATAGCAAAAAATGTCACAGAGCTTATAGGCAATACACCTTTGATGGAGATAAGCAGATATTCAGAAAATGCAGGTGCTAAGTCGGCAACAATTTTAGCAAAGTTAGAATACTTAAATCCAGCTGGTTCTGTTAAGGATAGAGTTGGACTTGCTATGATAGAAGATGCAGAAAAAAGAGGACTTCTTAAACCGGGTGCAACTATTATTGAACCAACATCTGGTAATACTGGTATAGGTATGGCTTCTGCTGCTGTAGCAAAGGGCTACAAGGCAATATTAACTCTTCCAGATACAATGAGTGTGGAACGAAGAAATCTTCTTGCTGCTTATGGCGCCCAGATAGTTCTCACCGAAGGTGCTAAGGGAATGAAAGGGGCTATTGAAAAGGCGGAGGAACTAAGAGATAGTATTGAAGGTTCAGTTATATTAGGGCAGTTTACTAACCCAGCTAATGCAAAGATTCATAAGAAAACCACTGGCCCAGAGATATGGGATCAGACAGACGGAGCAGTAGATATCTTTGTAGCAGGAGTTGGTACTGGCGGAACTATAACTGGTGTGGGAGAATATTTAAAGTCTAAGAATCCAGATATCAAGGTTGTTGCAGTTGAGCCAGCATCAAGCCCATATTTATCAAAGGGAGAAGCTGGTCCACATGCTATTCAGGGTATAGGAGCAGGGTTTGTTCCGGAGATTTTAAATACTCATATATATGATGAGATAATAACCATAGAAAACGAAGATGCTTATACAGAAGGAAGACGATTTGCAGCTACAGAAGGTATACTTGTAGGTATTTCATCAGGAGCTGCACTAAAGGCAGCAGCATTACTTGCACAAAGACCTGAGAATGTAGGCAAGAACATCGTAGTTCTTCTTCCGGATTCAGGTGACAGATATCTATCAACCCCATTATTTTCAAAGTAGGTAAGTATATGAACGAACAATTTTCAAGAACTGAATTAATGCTTGGAACCACTGCCATTGATAAGCTTCAGGCTTCAAGGGTGGCTGTTTTTGGTATTGGTGGTGTAGGTGGTCATACTGTGGAGGCCTTGGTTAGAAGTGGTGTGGGTGCCATAGATATAATAGACAATGACATTGTTGCTGAAAGTAACATCAACAGACAGATAATTGCAACTCATAGCACTGTTGGAAGATATAAGGTTGATGTTATGAAGGAAAGAATACTTGACATTAATCCTAAGTGTCAGGTTAATACTTACAGATGTTTTTTCTTACCAGAAACAAAGACAGAGTTTGATTTTAGTAAATATGATTATATAGTTGATGCGGTGGATACTGTAACTGCCAAGCTTGAGCTTGTAATGCAAGCAAAAGAGGCAGGAGTACCTATCATAAGTAGTATGGGTGCAGGAAATAAGCTTGACCCAACTGCATTTAGGGTGGCTGATATATACAAGACCTCAGTGTGCCCATTGGCAAAGGTAATGCGAAGAGAATTAAAAAAACGTGGAGTAAACAAACTTAAAGTTGTCTACTCCACAGAAGAAGCTATCAAGCCGAAGCTAGATATGGAACTTCCAGAAGGTAAGCGAACCCTACCGGGCTCCAATGCCTTTGTACCATCTGTAGCAGGTTTGATTATAGCATCAGAGGTGATAAAGGATTTAACAAAATAAAATTGTTATGCATCATCTCTGCAAGCTAATCCGTAGAACCCTATGAGGTAAAGTCCGCTGAGTCCTACAAGAGCATATACAATCCTAGTTAATATACTACCATCACCAAAGATTCCTGAAACTAAGTTAAAATCAAAGAAACCTATAAGTCCCCAGTTGATACAACCTACAATGGCGATTGTAAGACAAAAGCAATTTAAAAACTTCATTGTGCAATTCCTCCCATAAAAAAATATTTATGTGTACATATTTATAGCTTTTACCGAAAATAAAAAATATATTCAAAATATCACAAATTTACTATTTAAATTTTGTTTCATTGTGGTATAATCTCAAATGGATAAAAAGCACGAAGAAGATGCTTTAATTATGGAGGACAAAAAATGGGCGGATATTTTGGAGTCGCATCAAAAGAAGATTGCGTTTTTGATTTATTTTTTGGAACAGATTATCATTCACATTTAGGTACTAGACGTGCTGGTATGGCAGTATATGGAGAAGATGGATTTGAAAAATCAATCCACAATATTACCAATTCTCCATTTAGAACAAAGTTTGATAAGGATGCAAATTCAATGCGTGGAAATATGGGTATTGGTTGCATTTCTGATTTTGAAGCTCAGCCTATTTTTATACGTTCTCATCATGGCTCTTTTGCTATTACAACAGTTGGTAAGATTAACAATGCTGATGAGATAACAGATATGATTATCAAAGGAAACACACATTTCTTTGAAATGTCTAATGGAGAGATTAATGCTACAGAGCTTGTGGCTGCAATAATTAACCAGAAGGACAATTTTATTGAAGGTATTCAGTATGCCTTAGAGATTATAGAGGGCTCTATATCCATGCTTATCTTAACTCCAAAGGGAATTTACTGTGCAAGAGATAAACGTGGTAGAACACCTATATCTATCGGTAAAAAAGAAGGCGCATATTGTGCATCTTTTGAAAGCTTCGCATTTTTGAATTTAGGATATAGTGCAGTTAGAGAGCTTGGTCCTGGTGAGATTGCAGTTATTACTCCAGATAGCATGAAAACATTGGTGTTACCTGGAAGTGATATGAAGATATGTACCTTCCTTTGGGTTTATTATGGTTACCCTTCATCATCATATGAAGGTGTTAGTGTAGAACAGGCTAGATATAATTGTGGTAAGAATATGGCTAAGCGTGATGATGCTAAGCCTGATATAGTAGCAGGTGTTCCTGATTCTGGAACTGCCCATGCTATTGGATACGCAAACGAATCTGGTATTCCGTTCTCTAGACCGTTTATCAAATATTCACCAACCTGGGCAAGATCCTTTACTCCTACTATGCAGAGTAAGAGAGAACTCATTGCAAAGATGAAATTACTTCCAGTTCAGGATTTAATTAAAGATAAAAAGTTACTTTTAATAGATGATTCTATAGTTAGAGGAACACAGCTTAGAGAGACAACAGAATTCTTGTACGAATGTGGTGCAAAAGAGGTACATATTAGACCTGCTTGTCCACCATTATTATACGGATGTAAGTATCTTAACTTCTCACGTACTAAATCTGAGATGGAGCTTATCACAAGAGTGGTAATTAGCGAACTTGAAGGCGGAGAGGTAACAGATGAGATGCTTAAGGAATATTCAGATTACAATTCACCTAAGTATGAGAAGATGGTTGAAAAAATTGGCGAGAAGCTTAAGTTTACATCTCTTAGATTTAATAGATTAGATGATATGCTTGATGCTGTAGGAATTGACCCAACTAAGCTTTGTACTTATTGCTGGAACGGCGAAGAATAAGAATATCTTTCAGTTAGAATATATAAAAGCAAAATATGACAGAACCATAGATTATGAAAAAATAATCTGTGGTTCTTTTTTACGCAAAAAACATCTTTTTTTACGCAAGAAAAAGTGTTTTCAAAAAAATATGTTATATTGCATTTTGTATTAAAAAGATAGAAAGCTAGAGGTAGACAATATGAATATTTCATTTGGACTAAGAGACTTAGCAGACCCTAAGAAGAGATTAATTATGGGAGTTATGTTTATAGCACTAGGAGTTTTTTGTGTTATAGGCAAGGGCTGGTATAACGGAATTGAAAGAACAGATTGTGTAATGGTAGACGTCACATTTGACGATTGTAAATATCGCTCAGATGGCGATGGAGGAATAGACGTTCATAATGTATACCTAACTTTTGATGACTATAGTTCAGACCTTGATATTCACTCTAGCTGTGCTAATGACAAGCTTATTGAGAAATTAATGAACTTGAAATCAGGGACTAATATGAAGCTTCTTATCAATGATAAAACAAAGACAGTATACGAAATTAAAGTAGGTGGAGAAATCTGGCTTGACTTTGAAGATGCAAAAGAGGCTATAGAAAAAAATATAAATATTATTCAAATAGTTGCTTATGTATTATTGGTTGTTGGAGTAGTGCTTACTATATCCGCAACTATACCCCTTATTTTTAGAAAGAAAACCAGTAGATGATGATAAGTGTTATGGGACTTATTTTCGGAAATAAAAAGAAAAGAAATGCATAAATAAAAAAAGAACTCTTCAGTTTGATGACTGGAGAGTTCCTTTTTTTTGCTCGTCGGAAAAAATGTTATTATAAGTCGAAAGTTCGTCAGAAAAAATGTTATTATAAGTCGAAAGTTCGTCAGAAAAA
>JAGAKD010000046.1 GCA_017625815.1 Lachnospiraceae bacterium
GAGCTTAGTACCGCTACTTGAGCAATCGAGCGAGAGCGTGTTTGATAATATATCTACCTAATATTCAAAATTAAAAAGTAAAACCTGTTATTTTCTTGTTTATTATACTACCCCTGCGAGAATAGCATAGGCTATTAAAGTAATAATCAAATATAATGAAGATGTAGTGGACATATATTTGCTAGCAGCTTCATTCTTCACAAAACTGCTTAAGCATAAGCTTGGCAAAGTAAAGAAATAAAGTATAAGTCCTATCATCATAGGCTCTGAAAAACCACTATTCTTACCAATAGCTAGTACTCCTAAAAGTAAAACTATTTGTAGAATCAATCTTGCAAACACTGTTTTTATGCAAACTCCAATAGTATCCTTTTCCAGCATAAATTCATATCCAACACAAAGTAGTATCATAGCACTAAGTGGAGCAGTCACAAAATCTTTAATACTAAGATATAGTGAACTTGCACCCGTAGCAAGAAACTTACCCATCAGACCACTTCCGCCCATAAATAGACCTAGCAACAAGGCTACAAAGCATGGACTCGAGAACGCATTTTTAGCAAGCTCTTTTGCGTTAAATTTAGTTCCTTGGTCTGTCATTTTCACAAGACCAAAATATATTCCAAAGGCAAATATTCCACAAGGAACATCTATTATGGCTATGTTTGACATATTTTCTACACCCATAAGACTTTGGTACAGAGGGAATGCCATCATACCACCTTCATATATGGTCATAAGATAAGGAAAATATCCTTTATACGGTTCTTTTACAATACCTTTACACAGAAATCCAATCAATAGAGCAAGTGTAACCACGGTTAACATAATCCCAAACACTAACACAACTTCCCTATTATATGTAGCAGTTGCCACTGCGTGAAATATGGTAAGTGGCAGAGGAAATGTGGTGATAAACTTTTTTATTCCACCTATACCATCCACCGATATCATTTTGGTTTTTCTACATAAAACTCCAATTATAAGCATAATAAGAACTGGAGCTACTATCTTTGCTGTATCCAATATAAATACCTCTTTTCTTAGTAATCCAGTTCTTATTATACTTGCTTATTTAATTGTTGTCACTCACATTTATTCTAAATTAAGTCTTCTTTTACATATAGTATTAGTGATGGCCACAAAAATGCCAACTCCAATAAATAGGAATATATTGACAAGATCGTGTCTGTAATCATAATCCACCCTATCTAATAGCACAAGTTCTAGGAAAACTATTACATTTACTATTACTATGTAAAATGCTATTGCAAAAAACACTGATTTTGACCTTTTGCCAGTTGAAAAACTATGTCCCAACGCATATGAAGCGTAATATAACCAAGAGGCAAACAGTGCCAACAAAGAAAGAGTAATAATCAACTTAGTCAAATCAAAAGCCACAGTAATTACGTTTCCATACACTAAAATTGATGAAATTTCATCATATATCTGCTTTATAAAGCTGAAATCCCTTGCAGACACACATATTGCCAATGGATAAAATATGGCCATACTAGCACATACGCACAAATCGCATATCATTCTAGCAAATAAAATATGAATAGTCTTTACCGGAAGAGTATGTGTAAGATATCCTTGTTCCTTGAACAATCTCGTTCCATAATCGTTAAATGAATATGCAATTATGGCAACCATACTCACATATACCGACAAAACAAAGGTAATTAAAATCAACGCATATGTAATGTCCATATATTGATTATTTACTCCTAAATCAGCCGTTACGAAGTTCAACAAAGCATGAACTATAGCTAAAATTCCAACTATGGCATATAATCCCAATATTGGTTTTGCTCTATTTACAAACTCATTTTTTATAAGCTTACCTAACATCTAAACACCTCCCTAAATATCTCATCAATAGACTGGCCCTTCTCCTGTCTCAAGGAATCTGCATCCTGATGACATACTATATTACCATCCTTTATGAATATTACATCATCTAATATATTCTCAATATCAGAAATAAGATGTGTTGATATAAGTATTGAAGCTTCAGAATCAAAATTAGATAAAATTGTCTCTATTATATAATCTCTAGCTGCCGGGTCAACGCCTGCAATGGGCTCATCTAAAAGATACAGCTTCGCTCTTCTGCTCATAACCATAATAAGCTGAACCTTTTCCTTATTACCCTTTGAAAGCTTCTTGATAATCATATTTGTATCAATCTTTAATAAATCCATCATGTGATAAGCTCTTGCCTCATCAAAATCTGCATAAAAATCTTTAAAGATATTGATTACTTGCTTTACTTTTAGGTTTTCATTTAAATATGTTCTTTCAGGAAGATATGATACTATAGCTTTACTTTCATGTCCCACTTGATGTCCACCTATGGTAACGCTACCCTTCTCTTCCTTCAAAAGACCTGCAAGCAGCTTGATAAGTGTTGTCTTTCCGCTTCCATTTGGTCCAAGTAAACCGATAATCTTCCCTGATTCCAAATTAAGATTTAAATTATGAAAAACAACCTTCTTTTTACTGTATTGTTTATGTAATCCATTAATCTCTACAATATTACTCACTTATTTCCCCTCCATTTCAAATATACTATTAAGATACTTTTCAAGCTCCGAAATGATTTCCTTTTCGTTATAGCCTAAATCCCTCATACCATTCACATAGGCATCCATTAATCTTAAACTAATACCTTCTCTCATCTTATTCTCTCCATCGTTTATCTCTGAAACAAATCTACCCGCTGTTCTCTCAGAATATAAAACCCCTTCTCTCTCCAACTCAGACAATGCCTTTTGCATAGTGTTAGGATTAACACCAGCATTAATAGCCAAATCTCTCACTGGAGGAACCTTGTCACCAGGTTTTAAAACACCTTTTGCAATCCTAAGCTTAATCTCTTCCATTATCTGAACATAAATTGGGGCATTGTTATGAAACTTCCATGCCATCTACTCACCTCCATTTATAATTTATGAAAATCAAAATACTATAACTGATGGCTATACTTACTTTTTTACGTCTTGTAATATTGTACTAGTCAATTAGTACAATATTACAATAATACATTCTAATAACTTTGTCAACATATTTATTATTATTTTTTTAAACTATATTAACTTGACACTACTATTTATTAGATATACAATATAATCTAAATTTTAGTAAATAAAGGAGATGATTATTCTTGGACACGAGTACGATTATTCAGTTAGTGGTACTTATAGTTCTTTTGTTACTTTCAGCATTCTTTTCATCATCTGAGACAGCACTTACAACTGTCAGCAAGATTAAGTTAAAGACATTAGCAGATGAGGGTAACAAAAGTGCAGCTAAGGTCTTAAAAGTAACCGAAAATCCAGGTAAGCTTTTAAGCACAATCCTTATCGGAAACAACATAGTTAACATTTCTGCTTCAGCACTTGCAACAACATTTACAACCGAAGTATTTGGAAGCAAATGGATAGGAATTTCAACAGGATTACTTACTATTTTTGTATTAATTTTTGGTGAGGTAACACCAAAAACTATGGCAACACAATATGCAATTAAAATGTCAATGATTTTTGTATATCCTATCTCATTTCTTATGGTTATTTTAACACCTGCCATATGGTTATTGGATTTAATAACAGGTATTATATTTAAAATTCTTAGAATTGATACCTCTGCAAAAGATACTATGACCGAATCTGAACTTAGGGCAGTGGTAAATGTAAGCCACGAGGATGGCGTTATTGAGCCTGAAGAGAAATTTATGATTTCTAATGTTGTAGACTTTGGTGATGCACTCTCAAAGGACATTATGATTCCAAGAGCAGATATCGTCTGCGCTAATATAGATTCATCCTATGATGAGCTTGTAGAATTATTCAGAGCAGAAACATTCTCACGTATACCTATATACGAAGAATCAAAAGATGATATTATTGGTCTTTTGTACTTAAAAGATCTTTTCTTCTACAGTCAAACTCATGATATGAGTGACTTTGATTTACGAAGCATTCTAAGACAACCTATATTTGTCTACGAATACCAAAAAACGAGCCAGATATTTGCTGATATGAAGACTTCATCTATCACTATGGCAATTGTTCTTGACGAGTATGGCGCCACTGCTGGTATCATTACCATGGAAGATCTTATAGAAGAGATAGTTGGCGAAATTCGTGATGAATACGACGAGGACGAAGATGATTTCATAAAAAATATGGGCGATAACAAATATGATGTAGATGCATCTATCAAGCTAGATGACTTAAATGATGCTTTACACACAAGTTTATCCTCAGACAACTATGATTCTATTGGAGGACTTGTTATTGAGATATTAGACAAGCTTCCAAACGAAGGCGAAGTTGCCACCTACAAAAACATAACCTTAGAAGTTACAAAAGTAGTTAAAAATCGTATCGAGCGTATCAACCTTACTATCAACAAGGATGATGAAGATTCAGATAGCGATATAAAAGAATAACTATATATAAAAAATCGGCTGTCCCATCAAATGATATGTACCCTCTTTACTGGACAATCCAGTAAGGAGGGTTATTTTTATGCGTTACTCACAAGAATACAAAATGAATTGTATCGAACTATACCGACAA
>JAGAKD010000047.1 GCA_017625815.1 Lachnospiraceae bacterium
AACCTGACCTGCATAGTTTTTAATATCATTACCTGCATAAAGTGTGTACTTACCACCATCAAGTACATTGTCAGTATCAGAATCCTTCTTTACAACGGATACTTCTGCCTTCTGTCTTGCATTCTGAATGGTTGCTGATTCGTACTGTACTTCTACATTCTGGTTCTCATACTCAATTTTCACAGTTACAGGAGTAGAGTTTATAGTATAACCATCAATGCTCTTTGTCTCTGTTACAACATAAGTGCCAAGATAAAGATCTGTAAGAACCACCTGACCATCCGTTCCGGTTACAAGGTTTTCTGCAATCAAATCGCCCTTACTATGAACCTTAGTACCATCTGCTCTATAAATGTCAGCTCCCGCAGTTACTTTGAAGATTGCTCCCGGCAACTTTCTCAACTCATATACGAAATTGGTTCCATTCCATCCGGTAAGAACCTCACCTTCCTTATAGATAGTAAGTGCGCCCATCTGCTCTTTGTCATTAGCAGTAAACACAGTAGTTTGACCTGCCTTAATAACAACAGTATGAATTTCATCACTTAATACATATCCTTCCGGTGCAGTAATCTCCTTCACATAGTAAGTTCCTGCCACCAATCCCTTGGAAGTATCTGTACCGTCACTTCCTGTCTTGAGAGTATCAACCTTATTGGTGCAGGCACTGTCTGTATAGATGCCATATACCGCATTTGGAAGATAAGCACCTGTTTCCTTATCCTGCTTGATAATCTTTCCATAACCGATATTCTCAGTCTTTACCTTGAAATAAGCAGATACAGGGTCCGCAGTAGGCTTTTCTGAAACAAATTCCTGATAACCGGACTTGTCAGTAAGCCAGAACACACAGCTTGAAGTAGTTTCAACTGCTCCTGCTGTAGAGTTCATAGTTGCAATAGTTGAATTAGTGTTTACAGAAGTTGTATGGATAGTTACGCTGTTTCCATTCTTCTCTACACTATAACCGCTAAGTGAAATATCAAAGCTTGATAACACACCATTTGAGTCGGTTAAAGTTGTCTCAAATCTCTGATTCGCTTCATTCCACTTTAATTCATAAGTGGTTGCTCCACTCTTGGTTGAGCTTGCAAAACTAGGTCTTGTCGCATAATAAGAAGCACTGATGTTACTCTTAAGCGTTGTATAATGACTGTAAGCACTGCTTGGATTAGGTGCTGAGTCACAAAGCTTCTTTGCCGCTGAATCACCTGAATCAGTTCCAAATAAGTTACCTACGATAACCCACACCATAGCCTGTGTGGCAATAAACTGGTCACACTGGTCATTACTTGGTGCTGTTGCAGAATTGCATCCGTATCCAAAGTACAAACAATAAGCAAGCAGTTTATTCTGTGCATCTGAAAGACTTGTGTTAGGATTTTCAAAGCTGTTCATCAACTGACCGCCATCCGCAGCCAGACCATAATTCATACAGTACGCCGCATTACCGTCAATCATTGCATACAAAATCTTCTCGTGGCTATACCCCGGCTTTAACTCGTCAACCACACCAACATTCCTTGCCGATGCGTGCCAAAAAGCAATATTCGCACTTGGACTTGCCGCCATAGCGGTTGTTCCACTGGTAAACAAGGTTGTGAACATGGTAAGCACTGCCAGAAAGCCAGCCATAAATCGTCTAAACTTTTGTTTCACGTTTCATTCCTCCTCTTAATTTTGGACACAAAAATAGCAGGTCACTTTCATGGCCTGCCATCTTTGTAATCTGTTTAATTGTTATCTGAGACAGCGGAACTCATAATAATCAGTTCCATTGCTGCTATATACACCTGCGTAAACTATATTGAATACCGGACTCTGCTCTAAAAGGAGCATATTAGCTATGTAAGTTGCGATTTCATCCTCACTTCGTAAAGGAGTTCCATCAATCTTACTGGCAATATTCAAATCCGTTTCAACAAATACACTGTAATAACTTCCTTCCAAACCGTCATACGGATAATACTCATTATACTCTTCTTGGGTTATCCTACCCTCCGCCAAAGCATTTGCAAGATTGTCCTGAGTGGTTATCATTCCGCCTGCCTGACACTTAGCAATGGCAAGTGCCACTACTGTATCTGGGCTATATCCTACTGTTTGAACCTCTGGTTCAGGTTCTGGTGTTGGCTCCGGTGTTGGAGCTGGTGTCGGTTGCGGCGTTGGTTCCGGTGTATTCTCGACAGGCTCTTTGGATGCCTGCTCTTCCTTCGGTTCTTCCGCAGGTGCAGTTGTTTGTTCCGGTGTCTGTGCCTCCTTCTCTGTACTTTCTTTCGCTACATCATCATTAGAAGAATCACTGGGTACTGTAGTCGGCTCTTCTACCGCTTCTGTAGATGTTTGTTCCTCTACATCAACATCCTGCTCACAATCTGCCTGAACTAAATCTGTTTGTTCCACTGTCTCTTTCGGTTCTTCATAGCCGGAATCTTCATTATTATCAACATCCGTTGAATTGCATCCTGCTAATGATAAAACCATTACGGATAAAAGAATCAAAAATAATTTCTTCATTATCATCACCTATCCCTTTCCGTAAGAGGGATAGGCTGTAGTGTCCGTGCCTGTCCACTCTTACTATGTGAACAATATCCTATTGGTACACGGGACACTTAATTGGGTCGGTCCCGTACTCGATGCATCTTCTTTCCTCCATCATACCATCTGCTTCATCGCAAAGAAATACTTTGCAAACCTTCTATTCTTACGGTAGTTCATAAAAGTCTTCATCATATTCCTCGCCTCCTTTCTATGGTGTTCCCGCATTTACAAATGCAAGAAATATTCTTCCTACCAGTCCTAATAGCAATAGGAAGACCTTTGCCACATTTAGGACTAATTGCAACGCATTAAGCACAAGCCATGCCATTGCTTTCAATATTGCTACTAATATATTGCCTAATCCGGCAAAAAATCTTCCTATCATACTATTCCCCCATTCCTGCTAATCCTTTGATTACATCACGAAAATCATCCGGTATATCAAATTCAGGTTCTTCTTCGTATTCATCTTCTACATCTTCTTCAATGAATTTCTGCTTTGAACCTGCACCAAGCTTTAACTTTGCCAGTTCTGTCATAAGAACAGAAATCACATTTGTTTGAACCGCTACCGTGACCTCATTAACAATTTCCTTTTTCAGAGCCTCTGTATCAGGACCTTCCTTTGTTTGTCCCGCTCTGATATGCTGCTCTGCTGCGGTATTGGTTAAGTCCTCTTGATTCAATGATTTTGCATAATGTTCGACGGCATCTATGATAAACTGGTTTTTCGACTTATAGATACTCAGATTCAAGTCTGTAAGAACCTTATGCACATATACATGTTGCTTATTATGCATACTGCATCGCACATTATGATAGATTCCCTTATCCTTCATCCGTTACACCTGCCTATCCTCTAAGAAGAACCTTGCCTAAGAATTCAAAGCCCTTTGCATTGGCATGAATATCCTCTATAAATTTGATGTTCTTCTGATTTCTCTTACCAAACAGTCTCATTACAGTAGCCCCGCCTCCCACAAAGATAATCGGTGTGGTGTTGATGTTGTATCCTCCTGAGATAAGCTTCTGATAAATTCCTTCAGCAAATGCCTCAAGTTCTTCCTGCATAATCGAAATGTACTTATCATCCAGCTCGGTGTTCTTACCAGTCATCATATACTCGATAATGTCACTCTCGTCCAGCTTACCTGAAGTATATCTTACGCACTTATCATTGATGCGGTTGATACATCTAATCAAGCCTTCGTCCTGCGTGTCACAGTGGGATTCATCCGGCTTACACTTGGTAATCGGCATAATGTCAATGGTCCAAGAACCCACATCCACCACTACATGCAACCTTTGATTCTCCGGTAATCTGTCAGCAACTGCCGCATAACACTGAGGAAATACTACCACCTTAACAATATTCACATTATATGCGACCTTCTCATACTTAAAGTGTAACTGCTTATGCTTTGACAGATAAGAGATAAAATCTGATTTCTCCTTGGCAAACTTTGTAATCGGAAGTCCGACTGAAAGTACTACATTTGCAGAGGTCTTATTTCTCTTCTTAAGCTCCTTTGCCATAGCTGCCAGCGTAAGTAAGTAATAATTCTCATTACCAACCTTATTCTCGTTTACCTCAAGTCTCTTACTACCTATCTTATAATAATTACCTTCAAACTCTAACATATCGTCAAAGAACGCCGGTTCTGTAGTCTTATTTACACCTGATGTAAATATGGTTGAAGCTGTTTTCATATTCATCCAGCCGTGGTCAATACCGATGATTTCAATATCATTCATATGTTTGTTCCTCCTGTCTTTTCTTCTCTTTAAACTCATTAAGAATCTCCTTCCAACAATATCCAAAACATGTTCCAACATCGTTTCCATAAGGACAAGACTTTCCATCCTTAGCCAAGCACCCCTTCTTTATCCTGTAGGCTTCTAATACAACGTGTTGCATTGTTTGTTCCTCTTCTAAGTAACACCTGAAATTAGAATCACACTTGTCTGTTCTGTAATATAAACAGTAGGCACAATCGTGAGAGTTCCGGTATTTTCTTAAAAGCCGCTTCTCTGTATTACTCATTTGTCTGCACTTCCTCTCTGAAAAATCTTTCATAAACCAGATCATCATATTTCCGGTTAATCATTCCTACAGAGCGGATGAAACAAATGTACATAACCATAATTAGTAGAATTATCAGTGCAATAATCAGCTTACCCATATATCGCACCTTCTTCCGTGTTAGTTTTCCTGTGCTTTAAATCTCCTTTTTTCTTGATTACTAAGCTAGTCCTCATGTCCGCTCCTCCTTATAAAAAATAGTAGGACCAAGGAGCTTTCATTCAGCTAACTTAGTCCTACTTACCTTTAGTTACAAAAAACGGAACCAAATTAGCAATTTCGTACCCTAATAAAAGGGCATAAACTTTCACTAATCTAGTCCCGCTTTCATATCTGGAACAGTATTTTTTACTGCCCGATTCAGTTGTATCTTGCGCAAAATACTAGCCTTTTTTCTGGTCAATGAAAAAATAGGACTAGAACACCGCAATCCCTTGATTTTACTGGGTTTTCCTTGTGTTGTACCCATTATAACTCATGAACATTCCCTGCACAATACCGTTAGTCATCTCTAATAATCTTTGGTCTGTCACCTCAATTTGCAAGCCCTTATTGCCAGCAGATGAACTAATATCAATATCTGTTATTTTTATTGAATAATAAACAGGCTCACCAGATATGGCAGAAAGAATGTATGCATCTCCTATACAGGCCTCCTCTTTTTTTCCTACGGGCAACCACTCTCCCCCTCCATATTCATCCACGCCATTTTTTGTCATATATCCATTTATACCATATTGGCAGTTTTCTTCTACTCTTCCCATAATATTTTCTTTCGAATAATCAATCATCCCTTCAAGACGTCCAGGTTTACCAGCCTCTGATTTAACAATATTAACCAAATTTGTATCATATATGGCACCATCGGATATGGAAAATACAGTTCCTGTATCATTGTCATTTATACTGTGTCCCAAGGCAGCAAAACCATCTTCATCAATAAATGTAAGGGTTCCAATACCTGAAATATCATCCTTAACCCAAAGACCAAGCAGATAAACACCATCCTTATTCTGATGAGGAGCCACCCTAATCACTTTTTCCACACCATCTCTTATAACCTTTAGCTTTAAAGTTTTTCCCTGTGAATTAATAATTATATCAATTAAGCTATTCTTATCTTCAATTGAATTACCATCAACTTGTGTAATATAATCACCAGCCAGAAAAAGGCCTTCACAGGGTGAAATCATCCTACCATCAGAAGCTTCAAAGCTTGTTGTCCCTATAACCATAACACCCTCAGTTTTTACATATATACCAATTGGTTCACCAGAAGGTATAACCATATGCACCGACTCTGTTTTTATACCATCATCATACATTGCTTGAGAGGAAGAATTCTCATCAAATCTTTTTGCAGAATAATTAACAAGTTCATCAAAATCAGTACTTTGTACTACAGAACTCTCCTCTGTATAATAATCCTGGTAAATGTCACTTATATTCTTATATGAAACAAAACCTATCAGTGCTATTATGCTGAAGGTAACCACTCTATACATATATTTAATCATTATCTCGTACCTCCATAAAATGTAAAAAGAGCACATTAACAAATGTAATGTACTCTTAGTATCATATTTTTTGATTATAAATAATCAGTATATTTTTGCTCTATCTGCCAATCCTTTCATCTCTCTAGCTGAGAATAAAGTGGCTTGAGTTATCTCTGCTCCACCTAAAAGTCTTGCTATCTCGTCAATCTCCTCAGCTTGCTTAAGCTTCCTTATACTGGTTATTGTTTTATTATTTTCCACATTCTTTTCAATAAGATAATGAACATCTGCCATAGCAGCAATCTGTGGTAAATGAGTTATACAAATAACTTGATGATTTCTAGCAATAACAGACATCTTTTCAGCAACCTTCTGAGCTGTTCTGCCACTTATACCAACATCAATTTCATCAAAAATCAATGTTGGGGTATCGTCTGCATAAGCTAGGCAAGATTTTAATGCCAGCATAACTCTTGATAGCTCACCACCTGACGCAACCTCATAAAGTGGCTTCATAGGTTCACCAACATTAGTTGATATAATAAAATACGCTTCATCATTGCCAGTTGCAGAAAACTTGTCTAATTTTTCAAAATACATGTCGAACTCAACAGACATAAAATTAAGTTCTTCAAGAGCATCTCTTATAAGAGCTGTAAGCTTTGTTGCATATTCTTTTCTCGTAACTGTCAACTCATCAGATGCAACACTCAACTCATTTTCAACTTCTTTGAAATCATCTAATAACTTATTGATATAATTATCATAATCCATAAGCTTATTATATTCTTCTTCGTAATCACAAAGGCTATTCATTATAGCCTCTATTGAATTACCATATTTGGATTTGAGATTGTTAATTAGATTAAGTCTATCCTCTAGTAAATTAAACTCCCCTTGATCAAACTCCATATTCTTCATATAACGACTAAGCTCTCTGTTGAAATCATTAAGCATACCATCTATATCCTGAAGAATACTATGTATGTCATTCATATCCTCATCAAGCTCAGTTAATCTTCCCATTTTAGAAAGAGCGTGACCAATAATTTCAGCTGCTGACTCAGGCGAAGAATATCCTGTAGCTTTATATATTTCATCAGCTACCGAGAGTATTTCCTTTGAGTTTACAACCTTTTTATATTGTTGCTCAAGTTCCCTATCCTCTCCAGCTTTTAGATTGGCAGCCTTTATCTCCTCAATTCGATATTGCAAATAATCAATCTGTCTATTCTTTTCGTCTTCATCCATGTTGTTATCACGAATTTTATTGGCAATATCTACATACTTAGCATAAAGCAAAGCAACCTTAGCTTTTTTATCTTCAATATCTTTAGTGCCAAATCTATCTAAAATCTCCATATGCTTATTGGCTTTAAGAAGAGTTTGCTGTTCATGCTGTGCATGTAAATCAATAAGTATGGCAGCCACTTCTTTTAATTTTGCAGTTGTGACTGTATTATCATTTATTCTATTGATACATCTACCATTAGGTGAAAGTCGTCTAGATAATAGAATTTCCATATCTTCACCTGGATCTATATCAATGTCTTGTAATTTTTTGCTTATATCCTGACTATCTACTGAAAACATAAGCTCAACTAAGCCATCTTCCTCCTCATTTCTAAGTAATTCCTTAGAAAAACGTCCGCCAAGACATATGCCCAGTGAGCCTATAATGATAGACTTACCAGCACCAGTTTCACCAGTTAGAATATTGAGCTTGTCATAAAAGCCAATATCTATCTCGTCAATGAGTGCTATATTTTTAATATGCATATTTAGCAACATTTTTTATTTCTCCAATTATTTTATCTGATAAACTACTGTTTCTTATGGCAAGGAACACTGTATCATCTCCAGCAATACATCCCATAACACCTTCAATATCCTGATTATCAATAGCTGCACCCACCGCCATAGCCATACCGGACACAGTTTTTACAACAATAATATTTTCCGCTGCTTCAATAGAACGTATCCAGCTATCCATAACCTGTTTATAAGACTCTCTATTAGAGGTATCTTGAGGTGAACCTACTATATACTTATGCTTATTACCATCGTAAGAAATTTTGGTAATCCCAAGTTCCTTTATATCTCTTGATATTGTGGCCTGAGTAGTATTATAACCCTCACTTTTTAATCTAAAAAGCAACTCATCTTGAGTTTCAATATTGTTTTCTGAAATAATTCTTATTATTGCGGCTTTTCTTTCTCGCTTCACAATATCAACCTCCTATTTTGTCACGGAGTACACTGTAAAAATTCACATCATACATTTTAATTAAGCTTATCTCTCTGCTTGAAACCTGAGCACATACCACATCTCCTGCCGCAAGCTCCATATTGTTGTCTCCATCAAAGGAAACAATTGCCTCAGTATCCTGAGTTTTACGCTTTTTAACAATCTCTACTCTAATCTTATCCTGCATGTCGAACACCACGCTCTTTGCTGTCAAAGAATGTGGGGAAATAGGTGTTACAACAATAGCCTTGGACTTAGGACTAACAATAGGCCCACCCGCGGAAAGATTATAACCAGTTGAACCAGTAGGTGTAGCTACTATTACACCATCCGCCTCATAGGTATCAAGAAGCTGATCGTTAACGTATATGCTAAGACCAATGATACGGGAAAAGCCCGCTCTGGTAATAACAACATCATTTAGGGAATGATATATCTTATCCTTAACTCTTCCCTCAATCATCATACGCTTTTCAATATAAAAATCATCTGCCAAAAGACGGTCTAAAGCTGTATATATATTGGCCTCCTCAATCTCAGTAAGAAAACCTAGTGTTCCTAGATTAATACCAAGTATAGGCACAGAATGCTCACCAATGGCATGAGCCGCTCTAAGCATAGTCCCATCACCACCCAGCACAATAACTGCCTGGGCTCCACCAATTAGTTCTTCCTTGATATGTATTCCGTCATAATCACTTTCAACATCACTTACAAGAACTGAGGTTGCACCTTTTTCTGACAAATATTTTGTTATGTTTTTGCTAAGCGCCAAATCAATATCCTTATCATCATTGGCTAAAATCAAAAAACTATTCATCCTATACTTCCTTATCTAGGGTACTATGAGAAGCTTCTACCACAGCATTAATATCTATGCTAGCTTCTCCTCCAACAGCTTCATACTCTTTGTTACTTTTTGTTAAATACAAAAGATATTCTATATTTCCCTCTGGACCCTTTACAGGGGAGAAATCTAATTTGAGTGGATGTAACTCAATTGACTTGGCATACTCTACTACCATATCAATAACCTCTTCATGAACCTTTTTGTCCCTGACTACACCCTTTTTACCAACTTTTTCTCTTCCTGCTTCAAACTGAGGTTTAATTAAGCAAACTATCCTGCCTTCTGGCTTAAGAAGCTCTCTAACGGGAAGCAACACCTTGGTCAAAGATATAAATGACACATCTATAGATGCAAAATCTAAAACATCATCTATATCATCTGGTGTTACGTATCTAATGTTAGTCTTTTCCATACAGACTACTCTATCATCATTGCGAAGCTTCCAATCAAGCTGACCATGTCCCACATCTACAGCATATACCTTTACTGCTCCATTTTGTAGCATACAATCAGTAAAACCGCCTGTTGATGAACCAACATCCATACATACGCAATCATCAAGTCTTAATCCAAACTCATTCATTGCTTTTTCCAGCTTTAGACCTCCTCGGCTAACATACTTTAAAGTACTTCCCTTCACCTGTATATCTACATTATCGGGAAATGTAGTACCTGCCTTATCCTCTTTATTACCATCAACATATACAATACCAGACATAATAATAGCCTTGGCTTTTTCTCTTGACGGTGCAAGCCCACGACTAACCAACAATATATCCAGTCTCTCTTTTTTTACCTTTTCAGCCATCTTTATCTCCTAATTATCACTACCAAGATGCTTCATAATCTTATCAAAAATACTTTTTGCATCAATATTAAGCTTCTTACGCAATACATTTATCTTGCCGTGTTCAACCTTAGATTCTTTTATTGAACCATCAATATGAAGAATACTTTTTTCATTATGCAATCCCAAATCTAAAAGCTTAGCTGCTAGCTTTTCACCATAACCACCTTTAGAAATATTCTCTTCCATAGTAACTATAATACTATGATTTGACACAACATCCTTAAGCATATCCTCGTCTACTGCATGAAGAAATCTTGCATTAATAAGGGTTGGATTATAGGTGGTATCCTTAAACATATCCATAAGCTTTTCAGCCTCTTCAACCATATTGCCACATGCAATAATAGCTACTTCCTCTCCTCTAGCTAGATACTCACTCTTTCCTAGAGAAATAGGTTCATTGCACTCTCCATATCCATCATATGCCATTCCTCTTGAATATTTTATAGCAATAGGGCCATTATAGGAAACTGCAAAATCCATCATCTGTCTTAATTCTGCCCCATTCTTAGGAGCCATAACAACCATTCCTGGCAAATGAGAAAGATATGAAACATCATAAATACCTTGATGTGTTTCTCCATCTTGTCCTACCAAACCAGATCTATCTACAGCAAATATAACATGAAGACCCTGTAAACACACATCATGCAATATTTGATCATAAGCTCTCTGTAAAAAGGATGAATACACCGCCACAACTGGAATCATACCAGCCATAGACATTCCCGCAGCAAAGGTTACTGCATGCTGTTCAGCTATACCAACATCAAAGGCTCTATCCGGATAGGCCTTAGTAAAACTTTTAAGACCGGTACCAATTGTCATAGCTGCAGTAACTGAAACTAAATTAGAGTGCTTCTTCCCCAACTCAACCATATACTTCCCGAAAACATCGGTATAGGTATCACCAACTGTTCTATCAAAAGGTCTGCCTGTAGCCACATCAAAAGCACCTACACCATGATAGTAGGATGGATGTTTCTCAGCCATAGCATATCCTTTTCCCTTTTTGGTCTTCACATGAATAATAATTGGTTTATCTAATCTAAATGCCTTTTCAAAGGTGGACACCATGCCCTGAATATCATGACCATCTATAGGACCTACATAGGTTATACCTAACTCCTCAAAAAACATTCCTGGCACAAAAAACTGCTTAATAGTATCCTTAGAACGCTTCAAGGTTCTGGCAACCTTAGTACCAGTCTTAGAACCTAGCAGGGTATGCTCCACACCTGACTTGAAATCGTTG
This sequence comes from Lachnospiraceae bacterium, assembly GCA_017625815.1. GTDB lineage: Bacteria > Bacillota > Clostridia > Lachnospirales > Lachnospiraceae > Coprococcus_C. The sequence goes on from JAGAKD010000047.1 coordinate 11,330, forward strand.
TAAACGCTACCAACTCTAATGCTATTCAAATACTTAGACAAACCGCCTACATTCTTATCTATGGACATCTCGTTATCATTTAATATGATGACACATCCTGTTTTTGTCTGTGCTAAAGAATTAATAGCTTCATATGCCATACCGCCAGTTAAGGAACCATCTCCTATAACTGCTGCCACACGCTCTTTTCCTTTTCTCATATCTCTAGCTACAGCGTAACCCATAGCAGCAGAGATACTTGTAGAACTATGTCCTGTATTAAAGGCATCGCAGTCACTTTCACAGGATTTAGGAAAACCACTCATACCACCATACTCTCTTAATGTTTCGAAACCGTCCTTTCGTCCAGTTAAAATCTTATGAGTATATGACTGATGACCTACGTCAAATATAAGCTTATCCTCAGGAAAATTCATACACAAATGAAGTGCCATTGTAAGCTCAACCGCACCTAAATTAGAGGCTAAATGCCCACCCTTGGCACCAACCTTTTCAATCAAAAATCCACGAATATCCTTCGCAAGCTCATCATAGTCTTTAGGATTAATATTTTTTATGTCATTTTCCGAATGTATCCTGTCTAACAATCTCATATTATCTATCCCTGTTTATTAATTCTACAATTAAATTCATTAGGGCTTCTTTTGCCCTCTGGTTCTTAACTGTTAAACCTTTAAGAATATTATAGGCTTTATCTGACATAATATTTACATAGTTTTTGGCTTCTTCCATACCATGAATAGTAACATATGTATATTTGTCATTTTTTTCATCACTTAACACGGGCTTGCCAAGCTTATCCTGGTCTCCAATAATATCTAGAATATCATCTTGAACCTGAAAAGCCATACCAACTGCATAAGCCACTTCTTCTATCTTGGCTATAGTAGCCTCATCAGCTCCACCAAGAGTAGCACCAATAGTCATAGCACACTCAATTAAAGCTGATGTCTTGTTCTTGTATATATAATCTAATTGGTTATCATCTAGCTCTTTACCACACATAACCACATCCAAGGTCTGTCCGCCAATCATACCATCTATACCTGGTTTAGCTGTTAAAATATACATAGCTTTGCCAATCTTTTCATCAAATGGCGCAAGCTTAAATGTAGCCGCTGCAGTCTGAAATGCATAATTAAGCAAGCCATCACCAGCAAGTATAGCTATATCTTCACCATACTTTACGTGAACCGTTGGCAACCCTCTTCTTAATTCGTCATTGTCAAGTGCCGGTAAATCATCATGTATCAAAGAATATGTGTGTATCATCTCAATAGCTGCCATAAATGCACCAACAACACCATCATCTTCCTCTGAAAACATATCAAAACAAAGCTTCATCATCATAGGACGAAGCCTTTTTCCACCTGCACGAAAAGCATAATTCATAGCCTCAATAACCGGCTTAGCATATCCCTCTTCCACAGGTAAATATGAATATATAATATCTTCTATATCCTTAGTACTATACTTCATTTAAAATCTGTATCTCCTTCTCAACGCCTTCTAGATTAGCTTTACACGCTGACACCAGCTTAACTCCCTCTGCATATAAGTCTAAAGACTCCTTGAGTCCAACCTGAGGATCCTCTAATGCCCTATTAATCTCAGAAAGTCTTTCAAAAGCTTCTTCTATAACAATATTATCTTGTGAATTGTCTTTATTTCCCATATTAACTCCTACTAACCTTATTAACTGTAGTCTCTATAGTACCATCATGCAATGTAATGTTAACTGTATCACCTTCATTAACATCACCTACACTAGTAACTGGCTTGTCCTCTTTATCAATGTAACCGAAACCTCCTATAAGCTTTGCAGTAGGTGATAAGCCATCTAATCTTGTGGTCAGAAGCTCTAACCTATGCTTGCTGTTATCAAATTTTTGATACATAGCTCTTTTTATCTTGTCATAAATATCTGCAAGATATAAATTCTGCTGTTCTAATTTATAAATAGGACTCTGCATAGCAAGCTTTGCTTCTAATCCCTCAAGCTTAATCATAGCCATAGAAAGCTTGCCTCTCATATGCATATCTATATTCTTACCAATATTTTTAAGTTGTTCAATGGTTGTAACTATATCAGGAATAGCAAGTTCACAGGCCGCTGATGGTGTTGGTGCTCTAAGGTCAGCTGCGTAATCTGCCAGAGTAATATCTACTTCGTGGCCAGTTCCAGATATAATAGGTGTCTTAGCCTCGTATATGGCTCTTGCAACCTTCTCTTCATTAAAGGCCCATAAATCTTCTATGGAACCTCCACCTCTACCAACGATAATGGTATCCATCCCCATAGCATCTAGAGTTTTTATACCTGCTACTATAGTGTCAGCGGCACCATCTCCCTGCACCTTAGCAGGATAAAGAACAAGCTGAACATATGGGTTTCTACGCCTTGCTATATTCATAATATCCTGAATGGCCGCTCCAGTTTTGGCAGTTACAATACCCACCTTCTTAGGATACTTAGGTATAGGCTTCTTTAGTTCAAAATCAAACAATCCTTCTTCGTTGAGTTTGCGCTTAAGTCGCTCAAACTCCTCATAAAGTCTACCCGAACCATCCTGTTTAATCTTGGTGGCATAGAGCTGATATCTACCATCTCGCTCATAAACACCAATACTCCCTGATACTATAACAGACTGACCTTCACGCAAAGTAAAGTCCAGTCCTGTAGCAGCATTTCCTTTAAACATAACTGCTGGAATTAAACCAGTTTCGTCCTTTAAGGAAAAATAAATGTGTCCCAGGCTATGATACTTACAGTTAGAGACCTCTCCCTTAATAGAGATGCTCTTAAGCATATAATCCTGGGTCAATATATTTTTTATGTAGTTGTTTACTTGTCCAACGGAATAAACCTTCATAATCTACTCTTCTACTTTTGCTAAAACTCCATTGATAAAGCTTTTTGCATCTTGATTACAATATATCTTAGAAAGCTCCACCGCCTCATTGATGGCAACCTTAAAAGGCACTTCACTATCATACTTCATCTCATAAACTGCAAGTCTAAGGATAGCCAATTCTGCCTTGCCAATTCTATCTAGCTTCCAACCAGATGAAACGCTCTCGATAATATTATCTATCTCATCGATAAGACTAATAATATTATTAGCCTTATCGACGATATAATTCCTGTCATCATCTGTTAATTCTTCTATATCATCAACAGAAAAGTCAATCTGCTCCTTCATCTCATCAACAGTGTTAAATTCTACTCTAAATAAAATACGGAAAATATTTTCTCTAAGAGTTCTTCTAGTCATGGTAAAAACCTGCTTTCTGCTTAATTCTTCTCTAACTTGATGCCTGAAACAACAACGTTAACAACTCTAACACTAAGACCAGTCATAGTCTCAATAGACTGCTTAACCTTAACCTGTACCTCTTCTGAAACCTTCTTGACACTATTGCCATATTCAAGCTCCAAAGAAATATCTACATTAACGCCACCGTCAACTAATTCAATCTTAACTCCGTTAGCAAGGTTCTTCTTTCCAAGCTTGCCAACTAATTCCTTAGATATATTACCTGTTAATTTTGAAACACCCTTTACCTCTATAGCTGCAATACCTGCTATAGATGCAACTACATCATCTGCAATACTAATTCTGCCAATCTTTACATTATCTTTTACTATATTTCCCACTAAAAGCGCCTCCTTATCACAAAATATTGTTTATGTAATTATACCCAATTATTTGTGATAATGCAACAAATTAAGTATTATTGTGTAATAGATGTAATGACGATTTGGTCGATAGTACAATTAGTTTTTCTCTGGACTATATCTTCTATCTGAGCTCTCTCTGTATCTGAAAGGTCTGCTCTGTCCACAACTACGTCAACTGAGTTCTCACTGATAGATACAATGGCATTAGTATATCCCTTAGCCATAAGCAAAGTTTCAGCTTCAGCTTCCATTTCCATATCCTCAGTCAACTTGATATAAGCATCTGTTGCTGATGCCACAGCTTCCTCATCCATACCGTCGTTATTTATTATTTCTAAATAATATTCCTTACTTCTTGAACGAACCTGTTCTCTATTAAGTTTAATATTAACCATATTAGTAGTTGCTGGATTAGTTGAGGTAAGCACTGCTTCCCCAATATCCTCCTCATCTGAATTAAGCTCTATGTCTTCTTCCTGTTCCATTTCATCTATAGTAATTTCACCAGCATTGGCCTCAAGGTCAGTCTCTGCAAAGGCTGATTCAGTAGCCTCCTCGCTGCTCTTTTCCCCGCTGGCAAGATCAATCTGGTTACCGGAAAAATTAATATACCCAGCCACACCTAGAAGTACAGTAAGTGCTGCTATAACTACCTGGTTCTTCTTTATAGTTTTTTTCATAATAAAAAATAACCTCCTAATTCTTAGTCATCACCGCCACCCTATGAGCCGGCAAATCAAAAAGAGCACAAATAGCAAAGGAAATATCAGATATGGCATTTTCATCATTAACATTTGCAACGACAAGCACACCTTCTACCACATAATTTTCATCTGAAGCTCCATACATGCTATCTTCCTTATTCTTGGATACCCTAACCATAACCTCCATAGTTCCTTCCCCATAAGATTCCTCTAGAATACCCTTTAATTTCTCCTCATAGTAGGATGCCATCTGATTATGATAATCAATACTAGCTTCCTTGCTTTGAGTAGCTCCTATGTTGCTTTCACTGTTATTTTTCACAGGCATAAGCACTATCAATATAAGCACGCCCGCTAAAACAACAGTAATTGCCTTAGTCATTTTTTCATTTTTCTTTAAATCTAACCCCATTACTTCACCGACTTACTATATTTATATTATCAACTTCCACATTATAGACATCTGAAATGTAATTTTTTATTTCCTCCTTGCTACTGCTAGTCATAGTTAAATCATCTTTTTTAATATAAACAGTGCATTTCAATATCTTATAATTCTTATCTGTAATAACCGCAACCTTATATATGTCATATCCTAGCTTTCTTATAGTATCTTCTATACTATCCTCAAGACTCATATCGTAATAAGAATAGTTCTCACCTAATGACACCTCCGGGTTATAATCAATATAGGAATTAACTTTATTCATAAGATTATCAACATCTGCTTCCCCAAAACTAAAAAATATGGCAAGGGGCTTTGCCACAATAATAAGAAGCATAAGCCCCATAAAAAAATTAATATATTTTTTGTAGCTATTCGCTGGAGCAAGATTAATCAAAATCCCTGATAATATAAGATATATAACAATGCTCTTCATCCAACCATATAACATATTTATCCCCCACTACTTGCATAAGCCATAATTGCAATTGTAAGCATAAATAAAACCACTGAGCTTAGAATAGTTTGTAAAAGCAAGTACATTCCCTGAGCCAATGCCTCTACTCCATCTACATATCTTTTGTCTCCTATTGGTTGTATCATAACCGATGTAAAACGTACTGTAATCATCATAATAAAGGTTTTTATCACAGGTACCATAACAGCAACAATAAGCAACACTATTCCGGCAATGCCAATACTATTTTTTATTATCATTCCTGCACCAAGAAAGGTTCCAGTTAAGACTGACATTATGCCTCCACCTGGTATAGCCTGAATTATTTTATTTACTGTATTTCTGCCTATGGCATCAATCTGTGGCTCAATCAAGCTCTTTATTATATTTAAGCCCGCAACAAAAACTACAATGGTCTTTAACATCCAGGTAACTGAATTTTTTATTAGATTACAAAGCTTAGAAAAGCTATCCTCCCTATTGAGATTATTTATAAGGGATACAATTACATAAAATTTAATCATAGGAATAATAAATTTAAGAATAACCACCTGCACTATCCATACACCGAATAAAATCAGATTATACATTCCTGCGGATGTTGCAGCTCGTCCAATAAAATTGATGGCAACTGCATATACAGGGACGAGTATTCTAATCAAATCAAGAACTTTTTCAATAGAACCGCTTACAATATCTAAAGTTAGAGAAAAGGATGTAAGCATTATAGACGTTATTATCAAATATGTAACATAAAATCCATTTTCACTTATAAAGGCATTTCCAAAGGCGCCAGATATATTTACAAAGATTGAACCGATTAGCACTAAAAGTACCAGCTGCAGCATAAGGGATTTATTGGCAAGTAGCTCACATACTAATGCATTTTTTACACCTTTGGCTATGGTATCAGTTACATATCTCCCATCTCCATTTGATATTCCTATAACAATATCAGAAAACCTAATATCATCTCCAAAGCCTTCCTTGCTTAGTATATCCTCTACACCTTCTATATCCAACATATCATAAATCTCCTGATATGCTTCATCATACTCAGTCTCTTCCTTCGTACTATCTTCCTCGTAATCATTTACATCATATGTGGGAAAAAATATCCCTTGTGTGATAATAGACAAGGTTAGAGCTATCTTTATAAATCCCATATTATTACCGCCCCGTAAAATACAATATAAGCAAACATTAAATCTCTACATCATACCAAGTATAGTTTCCACAACCTGCATAAGTACAGGCAAGGAAACCATAAGCATTGTGATTTTTCCTGTGAGCTCTATCTGAGATGCTACAGCACTGTAACCTGCGTCTTTGCTAATTCCCGATGCAAATTCACAAATATATGCTATACCTATAAGCTTAAGCAAGATAAGCATATATGAACTGTCAATATTAATATATCTAGCTATAGTACTAATAGTATCTATAATTGTTCCAATTCTTGATACACATAGACCTATAATGGATATACATATTGCAACACTTATAAGACTACTTATCTCAGGATTTCTACTTTTTAAAGAAAGTGCCATAATAACTGCTACCACAATAACCGCCATCATAGCTCCAATGCTCATATCACATTCCTCCATAATTAAAAAGCTGATTTATATCCTGAAACAACTGATATACATAAGGAATTATCCAAGATAACACAATAATAAGTCCAGCTAGGCTCACCAAATATGCTTGATCATCTCGTCCCGAATGCTTGAGCACCTGGTTAAGCAGGGAAACGATTATGCCCACCGCACCTATTTTAAATATAAGCTGTATAGTCATAAATACACCTCGATATCCGCTACAATAATAAAATTACTAAAAATATTCCTCCAAGGGTACCTAATATTATGGATACTTTCATATTGTTATATAGGCTTTTATCAAGCTTTGTGATACTGCTATGTATATTTTCCTTCTCCAGCGAAAGACTTGTGGACTGAGACTTAATATCCAGATAGCCAAGGGCTTGTCCTACCGCAAAAAGCTCCCTAATATCCTCTTTTTTTAAAGCTGAATATGGCTCTAATTCTATGAGAGAACTTTCCCATAAAGAATAAAAGGAAAGGTCAGTTCCTTCCTCAAGCTGAACACTTAATTTTCTAAGCCAGCTATCAAAGGGCTGTCCACATCGATAAGAAGCAGACATAAGTGCTTCTCCTAGTAGGGCATTTTTGTATCTTAGTTCTCCCTCTATATAGTTAATAATCCTCTCTAGCTGTCTTAGCTCATCTACTCTTTTTTTCATAGAAAAGGCCACTATAAAACCTAGACTAATTCCCCCTACTATAACAAATATCACCCCTGCTAATTGGCAATAGAAAGCGAATGTATAAATAATTCATTTCCCCTCTCATCAAATATACTCTCAACAGTACCTATACCTCTGCTGTTACCGAGTACAATATATCTATCAAACACCTTCTCCTCAACTAGCTTCCTTAAAACTGGTTTATTCCTAATATCATCAATGGAATCTCCATGAACTGTAGCCATAATGCTGCAACCAGAGTTCATAACATAAGCTATGGCATCTATGTCCTCCCTACTGCCTATTTCATCTACAGCAATAACCTTTGGGCTCATAGACCTAAGTAGCATAAGCATTCCCTCTGCTTTGGGACATCCATCTAATATATCTGTGCGAAAACCCACATCATTTTGTGGAACACCCATATAACAAGCCGCAATCTCTGAACGCTCGTCAACAACCCCCACATTTAACCCCTTGCAGTACATATTTCCCTCAGAAATATTTCTGACAATATCTCTAAGTAATGTAGTCTTGCCACTTCCTGGTGGAGAAATAATCAAAGTATGTAACGGTTTACCATCTTTAAAAATATGCGGTAACACCATATTTGAACACCCCTTTATCTGATGTGACATTCTTATATTAATAAACGATATATGCTTCACGTTCTTTACTCTCCCTTTTTCTAATACAACTTGACCAGCAATACCCACACGATGTCCTCCACGTATAGTAATAAAGCCCTGTCTAATATCATCTTCATAGGCATACAAGGAATGGTCAGAAACAGCATCCACAGTTGTTCTAATATCCTCAGCACTCACTCTATATGCAGCCTCTTTATCCTTAGTCATTCCACCCTTTTTCCCCAGTAATATCTCTCCATCCGAAAACACCAATATAAAAGGTTCATTAATCCTAAGCCTTAGCTCAACCAATCTTTTATAATCAATATCCGCATTACTTAATATGTATCTTATACTCGGTGAGAGAAGTTTTAATATTCTACTACTCAAAACTTTCACCCCTTAAATTATATATATGCAGAACTATCTTAAATATGAACCAAAAAATGGTTGAAAAATAATGTCATTTATATTAGAATTAGGTATATGCGATTTTAAGGAGGATTATTATGATATCAGCAGGCGATTTTAGAAATGGTGTTACTATTGAATTAGAGGGTAACATATATCAGATTATTGAATTCCAGCATGTTAAGCCAGGTAAGGGTGCAGCTTTCGTTAGAACAAAGCTTAAGAATATAAAGAGTGGCGGTGTTATCGAGAAGACTTTCCGTCCAACTGAGAAGTGTCCTAAGGCTCATATCGATAGAAAGGATATGCAGTACTTATATGCAGACGGCGATTTATACAACTTCATGGATATGGAGACTTATGATCAGATAGCTCTTAATGCAGACGTTATCGGCGACTCACTCAAGTTCGTTAAAGAGAACGAGGTTTGTAAGATTAACTCACACAATGGTGTAGTATTCGCTGTAGAGCCACCATTATTTGTAGAGCTTCTTATTACAGATTGTGAGCCAGGTGTTAAGGGTGATACTGCTACTGGTGCTACTAAGCCATGTACAGTTGAGACTGGTGCTACTCTTAATGTACCATTATTCGTTAACCAGGGTGACACAATTAAGATTGATACAAGAACTGGCGAGTATCTTTCAAGAGTTTAATATACAAGTATTGCGAGCATACAACTAATTCATTATTAGATAAGTGTTTATAACAAACACGCTCTCGCTCCGTTGCTCAAGTAACGGTACTAAATTCATAAAAAAACTATGGTAATATCACATATATGTGAATACCATAGTTTTTTTATTCATTAAGTGCCGACATTCGCAAAGGGTTTGTATAAAACACTTATCTAATAATTGAATTATTTACATATGTTATATCTTGCATATTAAATTCTTATCAGAACTAGTTAGGTTCTTATAACCTTCTGGGGTTACTACTACTAGGTCTTCTATACGAACTCCAAATTCTCCTGGTAGATATATACCTGGTTCTACTGTCATGGTCATACCTGCTTCTAGTACCGTATCACACTTTCTAGAACAACGAGGTTCCTCGTGAATATATAGCCCCACACTATGACCTAAGCCATGACCAAAATATTCTCCGTATCCAGCAGCGGTTATAATATCTCTAGCCACAGCATCTACTTCTGACCCTTTTACTCCTGGTCTAATATACTTCATAGCCTCCTGTTGAGCTCTAAGAACAATATCATATATCTCTTGTTGCTTATTAGATGGTTTATAACCTATATATATGGTTCTGGTCATATCTGAGCAATAGCCCTGATATATACAACCAAAATCCATAGTTAGGAAATCACCTTCTTGTATCTGTCTATCAGATGGCACCGCATGAGGTAGTGATGAATTAGGGCCTGATGCTGCTATAGTATCAAAGCTCAACCCTTCAGCACCTAGCTTCTTCATGGTATACTCTAGCTCCAATGCTATATCCTTTTCTGTCATACCCACCTTAATATAACCTAAAATATGCTCAAAGGCTTTGTCTCCTATAGACTCCGCCATGGCAATCTTTTCAATCTCCTCAGATGTCTTAACCATTCTAAGATTACTTATCTCATTATCTAGGTGTACCATTTTAAAGAATTCACCGTAGACCTTTTTAAATTGGTCCTCAAAGGCCTTAAACTGTGTGTAGGATATATCTTTATTCTCAAATCCAATTAAGAGCTTATTTGAGGCATTAAAACCTTCTACTGGCATAGCTTCTGATAATAGTCCAGCAATAGTCTTCGAATATCCCTCAATGCCTATGTCAATACATTCATAATCTGGTGCTTCAATAGTAACCTGTTCTGTATATCTAGAATCTGTTAAAATGCATCTTCTGTCACCAAAGAAAAGCATACACCCAGTATGTCCCTTGTAGCCTGATAAATAGTGAATATTATATCCATCAGTTAAGATAATGGCAGAAATACCTTTTTCCTTAGCTATATCTGTAACGTGTCGAATATTGTTTTCTACTATATGTGAATTCATATGGTGTTCTCCTTACGATAAATTAAAATCAACATACTAATAACATTATAATAACACCATCTGAACATTTTATCCACCGTCGAAAAATGTCTATCAACAAAAAAATAAATTAATTAACAGATTAAATACAGGTTATATACATATATATACACAAAATGTGTTGAAAAGTTTTATATAATATAAAATGTAGATTGTTGTCGAAAAAATAACTGACTCACAAATATGAATCAGTTATTTTTAAACCTAATGTATTCAATTATATAAGCATTACTCTCCAAGCAAGAAATGTTTAGTATAATATTCCGAAGCCTTTGACAGTTCTCGTTCAAAAGCCTTATATCCCATCTCTTCTATCAAAGTTTCTTTACCAGAGAATAGATTCGTTCCTAGGCCTAATCTATCCCCCTCTATATCACAACCAATGGCTGCAAGGATAGTCGGAAACATATCCATAGTGCAGAAATCACGATTCTTTGTATATTCTGAATCAATAACAGGATTAATAAAGCAATTATAGGTTCTTCTTACATAGTCTGAATCAACATTTCTTTCTATGTACTCAGAATCCATACTTGGATGATCTCCAACTATTACAATGGTAGTATTCTCATAGAAATCCTGCTGCTCACACCAGCTAATAAACTCGTCTAACTGCTTACTAGCACAAGCATACACATTTTCATAGCCTTCCTCATAGACATCATCACAGTATTCGCATTCATATCCGCCTATATGATGAGTATCTACAGTGAGCATACTAAAGGCAAAGGGACAATCCATATCAGCCATCTCCAAAAGCTCCTGCTTTGCATATTCGTACAGATAGCTATCCTCCATACCCCACCATACCCAATATCCTTCAGGTATGATACCATCATCCTCAGCATTGAAAACGTCATACATCTTGTCAGCTTTATGCTCTAAATAAAACTGTCTTCTTCCACCGAAATCTATATCTGAACCAACCATAAATGCCTGGTAATATCCTGCCTCATCAAGTACATTCTGCATAGTTGTTGCACCTGATAAAAAATCATCTGAAGTATATGAGTTCTCATCCATATCAAGGGGAAGTTTAAGCGGCAAACCTGCATTATGAGCTACCAAAGCACCAATAGTCCAAGTAGCACCAGGCATGACATAGGAACCACCAACTCCATCATTCTGAGAAAAATTAGTATTTTCTTCTGCTAACTGATACAGCTCAGGAATAACATTATAATCTAGCGCACCACCCTGTTCCTTAGCAAAAAATGTTGTCTCCATAGATTCCATATATATTATAATAATGTTCTGCTTCTCTTCTGGAAATGTAATCTCTACATCATCAGGATTAACATACTCATCCTCATAAAGTGTTGTTTGAATAAAAAGGTCCTTCAGATACTGCGTAAATCCCATAGCATTACTAGAATTATAAACTAACACTATACACAATATAAGCGAGATAATAAGTGCTGTTAATCTTGTAAATGGGTAAATTCCTATATTTATCTTCTTGCGAATATTTAAGACAATTCGCTTCTTGAATTTTAATAGTAATATGATACTTACAAGAAGTATGCATATAAGAGAAGGTATCAGCCCCTTCTTTATGTAGGATATAATCAAGCCTGATTGTACGCCAGATTTGCTGGTTGTCAACGTAAATAATATAGCATCAAATCCAACATCACCATATACATCTATGTACCATCTGGCTGCACCAAATAATAGAAAGCCCAATGTAACAGCTAGTACTATCAAGACACATATTATCTTGCTACCTATAGATTTCTTTATTGTATAATCTTCCAGTCTAAATTTCACTACATGTATACTCCATTTCAAATAGTCACCTATGAAATATACTCCCAAATTTTATTAATGTCAATAAGTGTCGAAAATCTTAATAAATCCTTAATATGTATGTGGGAAACCTGTTTATACTATGTGCACTTGTTGTGTATAAGATTTGCTCACCTCTTTACATATTGTTATGCATTTTCAATATTATACCATCATATACTTATCCACATATGCCTCCCACACCTTGTTCTCATCAAAGTCTGGAGCATAATCTAACGCCAGTTCATAAATATCAGTTACCTTAGATATATCTTCTTCCATTTCGTCTGCTATAATCTCAATAGCTTTTCCTTTGCGAAGCTTTGTGCATATCATGGATATTTTTGTTAACATTCTTCCTTCTATTCTCCCTTCTAGTCGGCCCTCTAGTCTTCCTTCTCTTCTCACATCCATGTCGTGTACAAATGTTTTCATATACTCCACTCTCCATTTCCTATTGTGGCGTGCCATGGCAACTGAATTCTGTAGCTTTTTTGTATACTCATCCCTCATCTCACCATCTTCTATGTATCGAAGGAAGCTTAATACTTCAGGACTTACATTCACCACTGTTCCCTTAGTGTTATAGATAAGTATCTTCCTGCCATCACCTAAAGGGATATCCCCTATACCCTCGTAACCATCACAATGATTTTCAAACTCGTAACAACATAGTCCCTCATCAAAGGGGTCGAAGGTACAGATAAATATAACGTAGCTGTCCGCAAGCTCCACATACTCATCTCCAACTTCTAGATAGCCAAGGTCCATAAGCCCCTGATAAAATCTACTACGCTTCGGCAAAATGCTCTTATTCTCAGACTGTTGCATCTCAGCATCATACATAATCCGAGCATCGTCCTCAACATATACGTCATATCTGACACCCTTGCCATCCACGGCAACCTTTACCGCCTTTTGCTTGTTAATGGAGATGTTGTCACTTAGCTTATTGCCAGTAAGACGTTCTATCATCTCCACACAATTATCCTTGTTCTCCATAACCTTACCAAAGATAAAATCATCCTTTATGGTAAGATTTTCGTACATAACTGCCAGCTCCTCTGGCGTTAGGTACTCAACATACTCTCTCTTCATAGATATTCTCCTTTCCATATTGCAAGAGAATATCTTAAGCTCATACTCCAAAGAAATCTCTCGCTGTTGTTTTGGGTTTTGTTAGCATAGATTTCTTTGAATTTCCCAGCCAGAATGGCTGAATAAATGAATATTGAAATAATTAGAAATATGCTATAGTTAAGATAACACAATATACACATTGTGTCAATATGATTTTGTGTTGTTTAAGAAAAAAGAGACGAAGAATAAATCTTCGCCTCATAAAATATACTTTTTAATTATTAAGTCATAATGTACGACTTAGATACTAGGTCAAGTTGTATAACTTATCCTTGTACTCTACCTTAATCTTCAAGTAAGTTGTCTTACCGTTACTATCAGTTACCTGAATTACAATGTATACATACTTACCATTAGTAAGGTATTCTGGTTTAAGTTCAAGGTTGATATACTCATCACTATCAGTATCTTGTAAGTCTTTTGGTACAAATACAAGCTTGCCCGCTGGAGCACTTGTACCTGTGTACTGCTTAATAAGCACATCCTTTGAGTTAGGATCATAACCAGTTAAACCATCAAGATCATAATATACCTTAATATCCTTAGCTGTTACACCAGTTGGAAGTGTATACATAAATGAGAAGCTTGGATGAGTTACTTCCTCATCAATCTTAAGTACGTATTCAGAACCAACCTTCTTTACTACATCATTAGTCTTCACATCATCTGTTGAAGTGTAGTCAAATGCCTGGATATCAGTAACAGGTGTATTAGTTACTGAGTTACAGATAATATTGATATAGAGCATTCTCTCATCATTATTATCCTTCTCTGGTCCAGTAACCTTACAGTGACCAGCACCACAATAGTTAAGATTTCCTACTGAGTAAATGAAGTAATTATCAGTAGTATCATGTGGTGTTGCTGCCTGAATCTCAGAACCTGTCTTGTTATTATCACCACCACCGATAGTGTACCATACTGATACCTTATCATTATTAAGGTCAAGGGCATAAGCCTGAGCATGCGTTGGTGCTATGTTAAGCTCATCACTAAGTGTGAATGGGAACATAGTAACCAAACCTTCGTTAGTCTTACTTGCCTTGTTTGCTCCAAGTGAAGCATATGCTGGTGTATGCTGATAACCATTTGCTGTTACAGCATGCCAATCAACATCAGCATATTTGTAAGGTGACATATGTTGATTATCATCTTCACTAAGCTTCAAGCTATCAGTGTATGCATATGTCATTGAATAATATCTTGGCTTATCAATAGGGTTCTGAGTCCACACGGTTCTCATATCTGAACTCCAAGTAAAGTATCTTGTATTATCAGTAACAGGCTGTGTAGATAAGTTTGGTAATAAATACTTATCTGATGTATAACCAGACTTAAGCTTATATGGTAAATACCAAACATCGTTAGGAGTAAATGTCACTTCCTTCTTGACTACAAAATAACTAGGAATCTTAATAGTTCCCTTTCCATTTATAGCAGTTCCAGAATATACTTTTTCGTCACCTTCTATGACAATTGAAAACTCACCGTTATACGGAGCACCATCTGTACCTTTTATATCAAATACATACTCAACATTATCAACAACATTATTTGACTGAGTACTATTATCATAACTATTTGAACCACTACTATTCTTTAAATCAAATGTGAATTCAATCTTGTCATAGTATATTGACATTTGTAAATTACTGAATGTTTTAGTAGTATCTCCCGCAGTAAGTTTGATCCATTTTCCAAATGTTTCACCACCACCATTTGGGAAATTCCATCTTGTCTGCTTAACATCAACCTCAAGTGTTGTATTACCACTAAGTATACCAGCATCATACTCTGCATGGTACTTATCCATACCATAGTAATCAAGTAACACATCTGTTAACCTATAAGCACCAGCATCTGAATACTTAGATAATGTATCGTGGAACAATAATGTATGACCACCTTGAGCTACATATCCTTCAATAACATCAAGAGCTGCTTCTGTCTTAATATCATCACCACAGAATGACTCTGCAGGTCCGATAATAACACTCTGATAACATCCAAGTAACCAGTTCTCGTAATTAGCTAATCTATTAGCTTCATCAAACTTGTCCTTAAGTGCAAGTTTAGTATCTAATGCCTTTGCATATGCCTCATAATATGTCTTATAATCATTAAAGTACCATTCAGCACCATAAGATTTAACAGCAATAATAAAATCAGAATACATTCCTGTATCATATATGTTATTTAACATAGTACAAGCATCAGTTCCTGGATGCTTATCCTTGATACCATAGATGAACCACTTAAGGTTGTATTCAGCTAATGCAAGAGCCTTAGTTTCACCAGCAAGAGTTGTCTTTAACTCTGTGTGCTGGTCAGCAGTAAGTGACTCAAGTGGAGCACCATTATAAAGGTCAGCTAAAACCTCATCTAAGGTTACATAAGCTTTATAATTTGCTTCCGCTTCTGTAGCAGCTATCTCAAAATCAGCCTTCATTGCCTGAAGCTGAGTGTCTGTCAACTGATCAATTGATGTTACACCATATCTAGTTGAAAGTTCATCAGCTAAATCATCATTTACAGTCTGTACTGCTATTTCAAAATCTCTTGATGTCATAATGTCTATGTTGACATCAAACATATCAGATATATCATCTGCATAATTGTAGTACCAGTCATCAGTACCTGTAGCACTATCATATCTTACAATACCAAATCTGTGTTCATGACGACCCGTATATATACCATTGTGACAACCATTAGTTAAGTCATCGTCTGTAATCTTATAGTAGTTTGTCTCGCCTTGTGCTAAACTATCAACATGACCCGGATTACGATCAAGTATCTCAAATGCTCTTTGACACTCTGTACAGAATATAAGTGAAACCCAGCTATTCTGTCCGTATGCCTGATTAATACTTTCATCAGGTAATATCTGAAGGACATTTATTTCCTTCTTATCAGAACCTGTTGATTCAATATAGGCAATATTAGTAGTACTTACAGATGCCTTACTTGCATTATCAACAATCTCAAGCTTCCAGTATACAGGACCTGTATAGTTGCCATCATATTTACCTGTAATAGTTGATAAATCAATTGATATTGAGTTTCCACCTGCCTGTGACTTAATAACCTCTCCTGCACCACTTAACATGCTACCAGGTGCAAAGATACTGTTCTTATCATAGTCAGCATAAAGATTAACAGTATAGTCACTAGATACTCCTGTTACATCAAATTCAAAACTAAGTACAGGCTTACCGTTTGTAACCTTAGTCTTAGTAGATGGATCATATACATTGTATATTGCTGGCATACTAGTAACAGCAAGCTTTGGTCTCTGACTAGAATCGTCATATAGTTCTAAGATATCTTCTTTACCAACAAAGTTTTGAGTTGTCTTTTCCCTAACCTTGATAACATTGCCATTTTCATCTAATACATTATTATCATTTTCATCTTTTAATTCTACTAAAGTATATTCACCCTTTGTTTCATCATACTTGTATGATCTTTGGAATACCTCAACATAACCAGTTGCTGTATCACCAAGTCTTCCACCATAATTATCTACATTCTCAGTCCATGTAGGATCAAAACCCCATAAAACGTTGTCTTTTCCCGCACAGTTCTGAAGGAACTTATATACAAATGTGTTAGGGTCAATATTATTCTGAAGAGTTGGCTCTTCTAACTGACTCATCAAATTATAAGTATCAGTAACACTTTTACTTATAACAACTGGCATATCTGCTTCGATATACTTGATAAGTTCACTGTATACAACATAAGAAAAATCGTTACCATTTAAGTTAACAAATGTTTCTGCTGATGTATGCCCATATGCCGCATTTCTAAGAGTACCACCCTGAACAGGACCCTGCTCAACATCAGAAGTACCTATAGCCCAAGCACCTGCATTTGCATACATAATATACATTGGTAACTTAACGATATTGTCTTGGTTAGCTCCAGCGTAATTATATCCGCCATATAATACATCGAAGTCTTGTCTTTCAGTATAATCTTTAAATGCAGTTGTATTACCACCGATATAAACCAAATCGTAGTTACCAAGAACCGCATCCTTGCTACCTGCAAATTCTTCAGATGACATATGAACAACCTTAACTTCATTGACATCCTTATCGAACATCTCGGCAATCTTAGCCTCTGATAATTCCCAAGCATAGTACTCAGGAGTAGTTGCATCAACTAAGCTCGCATCGGTAACTATCTTATCATCTGATGGATCTGCTGGAGTTCCATTATTATCAACAGTTACTCCTATACCAAGCTGCTCTCTTGTCTTATTATTTAAAACGTCCGCAGGATTTGAGTAATACTGACCTTTTTCTTCAGCTATAACCGTATCAATAGGATAACATGGCTGTATCTCAAGTACAGTAAATGTAGTTGAGGCTGAACCAGGACCACCGATACCTCTGAATGAAGATGCATTAATTAAATCAGCAAATATCTTACAAGTCTGTGAATTCTTGCTTGTTGCGATAACATTAATCTCAGACTGGTCAGTTAACATGATGTTTGCATATCTTGCAACATCCTTATCAGTTGCTACCATCTGGTATAACTCATAATAGTTAGTCGCTTTAATATCATCTGTTACTGTTCCACCACCCTGTGGAGTATTAGAAACAGTTCCTGCCATAGTCTTATTATATATAGTATGTTTCTTTGAATACATCAATGAAACAAGTCTCTTATACAAGTCTGGTGATATAACCTTAGAACCACAGTCATCCTCATATATAACCATATCATATACTGCAAAATCAAAGTTTGGATCTGCTGCTAAATCATCAAGTGTAACCTCTGTTGCCAAAATATACTCTGGCTTATAGAGACCATATCTCTTGTGATAACCATTATCATATATAGGGTCGCCAGTACCGACTGCATATAT
>JAGAKD010000048.1 GCA_017625815.1 Lachnospiraceae bacterium
GATTATCTTCTACTGAAAATAATAATTCGTATTTAACAATTAGATTTTTAATACCTTTATTTATAAGTAGATTTAATATTATAATAGAACATATAACAATAATCATAATAATTGTTGTGTATCTGCATATTTTATCCACTATACTAATATGAAAAAAGTATTTGTTTATTAAAGGCGCACCTAGTAATATAAGTACGCCTAAAATAATCATGGTGAATAAAAAATTACAGTAATACTTTCGCTTACTGATATTCATTATTTAACCACCTCTACAACTGCTTCTGCACTTAGCTGTGATGCAAAATCGCCCCATACTGTGCATTTACCGATGTTCTTAAAAATAATTACATCTCTTGGTGCATATTTTTCTACATCTGATTCCTTTACATCCTGAATACAGTGTACCTTAAATTTTTCAAACAAATTTGTTACAGAAGGGTCGCCATAATCGGTTGTATCTTCATATATAACAACATCAAGGCTTACACAGCCTTTTTTCTCATTAAAGCGCACTCCCTGTATCATAAATTTTTTTCCTTTCTGCCATGAGGCGAAATCGAATTTTTGAAATTGATTTAATTTTTTCATAATCATTTCACTCCTTTTTTATATTATTTTCTAGTGCAATTTCATACACTATTATAATTAAATAGGTCTTTATTTAAGACTATTTATGACTGAACAATTCAATCTGACACATACAACGCCATAAGTACCACTCCTTTTTCTTTGAATGTATTTTCTACATTCTTATAATTAAATAGTGCTTTACAGACACAAAAAAAGAAAGCCCTTTTGAGGCTTTCTAATTTTATAATAATATACTTATCATCTATAATAGATATTTAGATATATTAATGAACTTTTCTTGTAAGTGCGTTTATCACAATATCATTAACCACTTCTTCCATTGTTTCTTCTCCATTAGCCCTAGCAGCTTCCACGCTTGGATATTTTTGGTCTACTTCATAACGAATAGAATTCACATAATTAGAAATAACATCAATAAATTCATCCGGAAAACCACATTTTCCACAAAGCTCCATCAAACTATAACAAAACACCATAAATTTAAAATCCAAAAATTTCACTTCATTTTCTTTCATAATTATAATCTCCTTTTTTATTTTATTTTTTTCTAAGTAGCTACTAAATTAATTTTATCAATAATTTTAAAGTTTGTTTACAGTTTTGAAAAAAAATTTATTTTTTTTTTTAAAATTTTTACGAATACATTAAAATAACTCTGATAATGAGTACACAAAAAAGACACTCCCAATTTGAAAGTGTCTTAATCGTATTCTTTATTAAACTTTATTACGCTTTAAAAAATTGTCGTACGATTGTCGTATCTGACATATTTTTACATATTCCAAAGCCCCGAAACCCTTGATTTTACTAGCTTTTATTTGTCTAATTACTTCATTGTCGGGAACAGCAACACATCGCGTATCGCTGGTGAATCAGTTAATAACATTACCAATCTATCAATACCATATCCGATACCGCCTGTAGGTGGCATACCGATATCAAGTGCATTAAGGAAGTCCTCATCTGTTGTGTTAGCTTCCTCATCACCCTGAGCAAGCTGCTCTTCCTGAGCCTTGAAACGCTCTCTCTGATCCATTGGGTCGTTAAGCTCTGAGTATGCATTACACATCTCCCAGCCATTCATAAAGAGCTCGAAACGCTCAACCTTATTTGGATCATCTGGTTTCTTCTTAGTAAGTGGAGAAATCTCAATTGGATGGTCCATAACAAATGTAGGCTGAATAAGGTGCTCCTCTACAAACTCTTCAAAGAAGAGATTAAGGATATCACCCTTCTTGTGTCTATCTTCAAACTCTACGTGCTTTTCCTTAGCGATGGCACGAGCTTCCTCAAGTGTCTTAATCTCGTCGAAATCAATACCTGCGTACTGCTTAACAGCCTCTGTCATAGTAATTCTTGCAAAAGGCTTTCCGAGATCCATCTCTATGCCATTGTAAGTAATAGTTGTAGTACCAAGAACCTCCTGAGCAACATATCTAAACATATTCTCAGTAAGGTCCATCATTCCATTGTAATCTGTGTATGCCTGATAAAGCTCCATAAGAGTAAACTCTGGGTTATGTCTTGTATCAAGACCCTCGTTACGGAATACTCTACCAATCTCATATACCCTCTCAAGACCACCTACTATAAGTCTCTTAAGGTAAAGCTCAAGTGATATACGAAGCTTGAAATCCTCACCAAGAGCATTGAAATGTGTCTCGAAAGGTCTTGCTGCTGCACCACCTGCATTTGAAACAAGCATAGGTGTCTCTACCTCAAGGAAGTTCTCACCTGCAAGATACTTTCTAATAGCAGCTATAATCTTAGAACGGTTGATAAATGTTTTCTTGCTTTCCTCGTTCATTATAAGATCCACATATCTCTGACGATAACGTGTATCTGTATCTGTTAATCCATGGAACTTCTCTGGAAGTATCTGTAAACTCTTTGAAAGAAGTGTTAACTCCTCTGCATGTATAGATATCTCACCAGTCTTAGTTCTGAATATATATCCCTTGATACCATAGATATCACCTATATCTGACTTTTTGAAATCAGCGTATACTTCTTCACCAACTGCATCTCTTGCAACATATACCTGAACCTTTCCCTTGATGTCCTGTATATTGCAAAATGAAGCCTTACCCATAACACGCTTGAACATCATACGTCCAGCGATAGATACCTTGATAGGGTCTGCATCCATAATAGCTCTTCTATCATTGTAGTCCTTATTTAAAACATCCTTTGCCTCTTCCTCTGAAAGACCATCAACAGAAGGTGCTACTCTACCTGCTAAAAGCTTAGCTTCGTGAGCCTCATATACATCTCTAACCTCATCAGTGTGATGAGTCTGATCATACTTTGTTATCTGAAATGGATCCTTGCCTGCTTCCTGCAAGTTCTGTAACTTCTCGTGTCTTACCTTAAGAAGCTGATTAATATCCTGTTGCTTGTTCTGATTGTTATTGTCAGCCACTGTTATATCCTCTTTCTATAATAAATTCTTCAAAATACGGTTATTACTTTATCTCAAGAATCTTATAATCAAATGTTCCGTCCTGAGCATCAACTGAAACAACTGTTCCAGCCTTCTTGTTCATAAGAGCCTGACCGAGAGGTGACTCATTTGAAATCTTATTCTTTAAGATGTTAGCCTCTGTTGAACCTACAATCTTGTAAGTAAGCTTCTCATCTAAATCTATATCAAGTATAACAACCTCTGAGCCGAAGTGAACTAATTCCTTATCGAACTCGTCCTCATCAATAACCTCAGCGTTCTTGAGAATCTTCTCGATTTTCTCAATTCTAGCCTCGATGTCTCTTTGCTCGTCTTTGGCAGCATCGTACTCAGCGTTCTCTGATAAGTCTCCCTGCTCTCTTGCTTCCTTAATCTTCTGAGCTACTTCCTGACGCTTATTTACCTTTAAATCCTGCAATTCAGCCTCATATCTTTTGAGGTCTTCGCTGGTAATCATATTCTTCTTCTCTGCCATATTGTTTACCCTTCCTATTTTATAAAATTTGCCCACCATATGTAGACATAGTTTTTACAATTATATATTAGTTTTTTTCCAATGTCAAATACTGGTTTTTCAATAAAACCAATCTTTTTTACTAATCCCTATCGTTAGTCACATCACCATCCCCAGATATATCTATTGGCATACCTAACATAGATGGCTCCGGTTTAAATATCACTGAAAAGAAATCCTTGCCTATAGCAAGAAACTCTCTAACATCACGTCCAGTCTGTCCCGCATATCTAACATCCTCAGCCGGAACACCGTAAGCCTCTAAGCCTAAAGCTTCAGCAATATATATTGCTCTAGTCAAATGATATTCCTGAGTCACAATAATAACCTTCTTAGCTCCAAATATCTCTTTGGCTCTATACATACTCTCGTAGGTAGAAAAACCTGCGTGATCCATAAATATATCCGATGAAGGTACACCCTTTTTAATGGCATAGTTCTTCATAACATTTACCTCATCGTAGTACACACCACCATGGTCACCACTCATAAGAAGCTTAGGTATATCTGTCTCATAATAAAGCTCTATTCCCTTTTCAAGTCTATCCTTAAGCATAAGACTAGGGGTGTCACTATCTATAACAGATGCCCCAAGAACAATAATACAATCTACGTCGTCAAGCTCCTTAGCCGCTTCAACATCTATAATCTTATCCTTAACCTTATGCTTCACATATATATTAATACCTGCAAATAGAACAGCTGCAGTCACGCACATTATCATAACCACAGCTACAATTCTCTTTAAAACACGTAAAATCTTCATAGTAATTCCAATCTATAGTTAAAATCAATCAAGGCTCAATAAAATAAGATTACACAATAAAAAGTGCATTAAAATTATTTCTAGACAAAGGATAATTCAGCATAGAAATTTTTTGAAAATTCATATTAAGTATGTATTCTTACAAACCCTTTGCGAATGTCGGCACTTAGCGAAAAGTCGAGTAACACATTATGCACATTTATGTGCGATGATGTGTTCGAGGCTTTGAGCTTAGTACCGCTACTTGAGCAACGGAGCGAGAGCGTGTTTGTAAAGATACATACTTAATATGAATTTGCCACAAATCTCCAATACTGAATTATCCATTATATATTCAAATATTTACTTTTTATCAGTGTAATCGTACTTAAATACCATTACCGAAAGCGGTGGAACTGTAAGTGACACAGCATAATCCATTCTATCACAAGGCTGATTAATAGCCTTAACTGTACCATTTACTCTTCCTAATCCACCAAACTCCTCTGCATCAGAGTTTAATATCTCTTCATACTTAGTAAGACAAGGTGCACCAATCAAATGTGTCGTTCTCTCTACAGGAACAAAGTTACATACAAACATCAACTGGTCTTTTGCAGTCTTTCCTCTTCTAACAAATGCAACAATACCTTCCTCTGCATCATCACACTTAATCCATTCAAAACCTACTGTTTCATTGTCATTGTAATACATAGCATCGTAGGTTGTGTATATATGGTTAAGGGCTTTTACAAAGTTCTGCATCTTGCTATGTAATGGCTGGTCAAGCAAAAACCAATCAAGACTTCTAGCCTCACTCCACTCTCTAAGCTGTGCAAATTCCTGTCCCATGAAAAGAAGCTTCTTTCCTGGGTGACCAAACATAAATCCGTAAGCCGCTCTTAAGTTTGCAAACTTATCAAATTCAAATCCTGGCATCTTATTTAACATTGAACACTTAAGATGTACAACCTCATCATGTGAAATAACGAGTATATAATTCTCTGAATAAGTATATGTCAAACTAAATGTAAGTCTGTTATGGTTAAATGATCTGAAATATGGATCTAACTTCATATACTCAAGGAAATCATTCATCCATCCCATATTCCACTTAAACAAGAATCCAAGTCCCTTGAGAGACGCTGGAGCTGTAACTCCTGCCCAAGCTGTAGACTCTTCTGCTATAAGGTATGCTCCTGGATTACGCTCCTCCATAACAGTGTTAATATTCTGTAAAAGTGCTATAGCGTCATAATTTTCATTGCCACCGTCTTTGTTAGGAAGCCACTGACCACTCTGTTTACCATAGTCAAGATAAAGCATAGACGCAACTGCATCCACTCTAAGTGCATCTATATGGAACTTCTCTACCCAGAAAAGCGCATTAGATGTGAGGAAGTTAGCAACCTCTGTTCTACCATAATCAAATATATATGTTCCCCAATCTGGGTGTTCTCCTCTTCTTGAATCAGCATGCTCATAGAGAGGCATACCATCAAATCTTCCAAGACCATGAGCATCTCTTGGGAAATGAGCTGGAACCCAATCAAGTATAACTGATATGCCAATAGAGTGCATATAGTCAACGAAGAACATAAAATCTTCTGGACTACCATATCTACTAGTTGGTGCAAAGTAATTAGTTACCTGATATCCCCAAGAACCATCAAATGGATACTCTGCAATACCCATAATCTCTATATGAGTATATCCCATATCAGTCACATAATCTCCAAGCTGCTTTGCAAGTTCTCTATAGTTGAAGAAACCAAAATCTGAATCTTCAATCTCTTTCTTCCAAGAGCCAAGATGTACCTCGTATATAGACATAGGCTTTTTAAGTCTATCAACTCTAGTAAGCTTACTTCTATCAGCCATCCACTTGTTATCCTTCCACTTGTAGTTTTGAAGGTCTGCAACTACATTTGCATTGTCAGGTCTAACCTGTGTCTGATTACCATATGGGTCTGCTTTAAATAATATATCTCCATCACGAGTGAGAATCTGGAATTTGTACACTGCACCTGGCATAACATCAGGCATAAAAAGCTCATATATTCCTGACGCTGGGTGAATCTGCATAGGATTTAACGCTCCATCCCACATATTAAAATCACCAACAACACTGACACGTCTTGCATTTGGTGCCCATACTGCAAAATATGTACCCTTAACGCCATCTATAGTCATAGGGTGTGCACCCAACTTCTCATATATGTCGTAATTCTTACCTTCCGCAAAAAGATATACATCATAATCTGTTATAATTGAATCAAATGCATAACAGTCAGCAGAAGTTACTGTTGTACCATCATGATACTCAGTTATAAAACGATATTTATTTTCCTTGAATTTTTTCTTGTCAAAATACACACCATAGAAGCCTTCCCCAAGTTCTTCCATAGGTGTAGCTGTTTTGCCAGTAGGTGCAATAACACTCACAGACTTTGAATGTGGCTTATATGCAGTTATAACCTGACCTTCACCATAATCGTGAATACCAAGCAAATGCTTTGGTGCATTAAGCTCTCCCTTAATGAGCTCATCATATAAAACCCAGTTAACCCAGTTTTCTAATCTTTTATTCATCCCCGACCTCCGTATAATATTAGAATTTGTGTGGTCGCCCACAGTAATTTATAAACCATCTAACTAATACCATAGCAAGTATTAGTATAAATACAATAGCTATATATGCCAATAGGAGCATTCTGGCAAAATCAGGCGGTAGCATACCGCGCAAAATATCTCCCTCGAAAAAGAAACTATAATCTCCTTTGAAAATCATATTTCGCAGAGAAAATAATACTCCATCCTTGGCTGATACCACAAAGAAAGTATTGAGCACTGTGAGAAATGCAGCCAAAGTACCACCATAAATTAGTGGCATATACTGTCTTCTCTTAGAAAGAACTACAAAGCTCCTTATACCAAGCCCTAAGCTCACTAAAGCTAACACCCAAGCAAGCCTATATATGAACTTCAATTCCTTGAGTCTTGCTACATTTGTATCTAAGATATCATATCCTGAAAACTCGTATTCATTTTCAAAAAACCCTGTAAAATCCTCTGCTAGATGCTCATAATTCAGCTGGGCTTCGAAGGCAGAAAGCATATCTCCCATTTCTGCTTTGGCTTCTGTTTGATTATTATAATAATCCTCGTAGCATCTAGAATATATACTCCTATTAAAGCACACTAAAATAAGTGCTGTACTTACAATAAAAATCGCCACACAAAAGCTGGCAATTATCTGGTAAAATGTATATCTATTCATAATCTTTATATGTCCATAAAAGCAATCAAAAATATTGCTTATTCCTTGTTTCAATCCATATTATTGTACCATTTCTTACTACTTATGTAAAGAAAGCTTTTGAAAGACTTTTTTCTTGATATAAATGTACTTTTCGTCTATAATTATTGTATATGATTTGAAAGGGGGTAACCATCTTGGCATCAGCTAATTTTGTTAGTGGTAATGATGTGGCTACATTTGTCCTTGAGACCAATGCGCCATATAATATTCTAGATTTTGACCAGGGGCTTTGCAATATGACCGGATATTCTCCAAGAGAGTTATCTCGTAAAATTTGCACTCTGGATAATCTTTTATACGTAGAAGATTTCACTGAGGCAATCGCTTCAATCAACTACCAGCTTAGTATTTCTAACTTAATCAGTGTACAACATAGAATTGTAACTAAAAGCGGTAACATACTTACTGTTTTGTGTAACGGTCAGGCCTTCTCTTTGAACGACGGAAGAGATGTTCTTCAGTGCGTTTTTACAGATATTACTAATTTGGAGACTGCTGCCAGCGAAACAGCAAAAGCAAAAACGGATTTAGAGATATTTGCTAACACTGTTCCTAGTGGTGTTAGCAAACATATTTTAGATAACAATTTAACACTTATATGGGCAAATAACTATTTCTACGATATGTGCGGCTACACCTCACAGGATTACAAAAAGAAGTTCGGCAAGAATACATTGCCTATAGTTTTAGGTGAAGATTTAGCTATAGTTATAGAAGCTCTAGCAGACCTTACTGAGGCCTCACAGTCTATTATTTTGAATTTCAGAATAAAGTGTGCAGATGACAGCATCAAGTGGGTTAATGCCGTATTCGCTCACTCAGGTGATACTCAGAACGGTTTCCCAATTATCAACCTTGTTATGTCTGATATCACCAACCTTAAGATTGCAGAGATGAAAGCTATGTTAGAGGAACAAAAATATCTTATCATCTCTGATATTTCAGAGGAGCTTCCTTACGAATATGACATAGCTGAAGATGTTGTCACTTTTGCAGACAAGTTTAATCATATATTTGAAGGTGAATCTGTTATATCTAATC
Organism: Lachnospiraceae bacterium; assembly: GCA_017625815.1. Classification (GTDB taxonomy): domain Bacteria; phylum Bacillota; class Clostridia; order Lachnospirales; family Lachnospiraceae; genus Coprococcus_C. Next base: position 8,678 of record JAGAKD010000048.1, read on the forward strand.
CTTCTGTCAACATGGTCAAGGAAGCCTTAGTTTCCTATGACACAAAGGATGCAATAGAGGAGCTTTTCTACCTTGCAAGATTAGGTACAGAGTATCATTCGACTGAGTTCAAATTGAACACAAAAAATGGTGGTTATCAGTGGTACTTCTCAACCTTCTCAACTATTTTCGACGAAGACGGAAACCCTATTAGAGTTGTAGGCCTGCTTAGAAACATCCATTCACAGAAGGTTGAACAGCAAAAGCTTTTAGCTAAGGCAGAGACAGATCTTATGACTGGTCTTTTAAATAAAGCCACAACAGAAAGTCGTATCAAATCACACTTAAGAGAGCTTAATGGCAATGTATATAACGTACTTATGTTAGTTGATATTGATGACTTCAAAAACATCAACGATACCTACGGACACCTAAAGGGTGATGAAGTAATTATTGATATTGCAAATGCCTTAAAGGATATTATCGGCGAATACGATTTAGCAGGTCGACTGGGCGGCGATGAATTCTGTGTATACTTCAGTCATCTTTTGGACACTCAGGTTGCTTGCGAAAAGGCTGAGCTTATTGCCAACCGCCTTAGAGAATTATACCCAGGTACTGACGGTTGCAAGGTTACCTTAAGTATTGGTATTGCTGCTACAAACGACCAGATTCCATACAGTGTATTACTTGAAAATGCAGATACTGCATTGTATCAGGCAAAGCTCAACGGCAAAAACTGCTATTATTGTTATGAAGAAGATATGGAACGTGGCAACTACCACAACGATAGAGGCAACTCTAAGAAAATTGAATCCACAGAAGATAAGATTGTGAGCGAGTTACTTGCTTCTTTATTTGGTAGTACCAACACCTATAGTGCTATTGAGAACGCTCTCGCCACTATAGGAAATCATTTCGATATAGATAAGATAAGTGTATGGGAGTACAGCTACAACAAGAGCTTTGTCGATTGTACACACCAGTGGTGTAAAGAGGGCATTCATAATGATAGAGCTCTTTGTCAGCATACACCTGCTAGTGTTTTTGAGGAGCTTGACTCTATGAATACTGATGGCATTGTTTACTCATCAGACACTTCCCTTATCAAGCTTAACTCTTCTAGTATGAATCCTCTTTCCATGGGAGTTAAGAGACTTATACAATCACAGATTATTTTAAATGGCAAGAACATTGGCTATATTAGCTTTTATTCTATGGACGGAACAGGTAGCTGGTCCACTGCTACCCTTTCAACATTTAAGGTACTCTTCAAGATTATTGCAGAGGCTGTATGTTCAAAGCAAAGCCAGAAAACCTTATCATTGCTTAGAGAGGACACTATCAATACATTCAATCTTGTACAAAATCCTATCGTCATTGTTGATAGAGATACATATGAGATAATGTATTACAATGATATAGCACTTGATTACTACCCTTCTCTTATGTTGAACGGCAAATGCTACAGTTGTATGTATCAAGAGGGTAAACCATGTATGGATTGCCCTGTTCACAAGATGGGTACCAACAAGCCTGCAAAATGCACTAAGCACAACAAAACCTTAGATGAGATGTTTGACATATATCTTTCCCCTATCAAATGGAGTGAAGGCAGCAACTCATTTATTATCTCTGCAGGTGCACATAAGCAGACAAAGTCAGAGAGATTAAAGCAAGAGCTTGAACAGAACCTTACTATAGAAAAAAAGATTGCCGAAGCCTCATACAAGGATATTGTTACAGGCTATGGTAACTTCGAAAAATTCAAGGTGGATGCAGAGGACATTTTACGTGATAATCCTGACAACGATTATGTAATGTTCTACTTCAACATCAAAAACTTTAAGTATATTAATGAAACCTATGGTCACAGTATTGGTGATAGAACCCTAAAGACTGTTGCCGATGTTTTAAACAAATACCTAAAGGAAAACGAAGCTTTCGCTAGAGTTATAAGCGACACATATATTATGCTTATCCACTACAAGAATCAAGATGGATTTATGACTACATTCAACAACATTAAAAACGAAATCCATGATGCTTGTAGAACTATACAGGATAGATTTTTGGTTGATTTCGTTACAGGTATCCTCATTATCGATGAGACAATGCATAGCTACAGTGTTAACCGTTTAGTAGATAGAGCAATGATGGCAGCTAAGTCTGTTGATTTCTCAATGGGAATTACTTATGCCTTCTACGATGATGAATACCATAAGAAAGTACTTAACGAAGCTCAAATCGAGAACAGTATGCATGGAGCTCTGGAAAACAATGAATTCTGTGCCTATGTACAACCAAAATATGACATTGCAACCAACGGTCTTATCGGTGGCGAGCTCTTGGTTAGATGGATTTCACCCTCTAAGGGCTTCCTTGAACCAGCTGCATTTATCCCTTCTTTCGAGAAGAATGGATTTATATATCAGATAGACTGTTTTATGCTAGAACAAGCTTGTATATCACTTAGAAAGTACCTTAACAACGATATATATGCATTACCATTCTCCGTAAACCTTTCAAGAATCACTCTATCTAATCCAGAGTTTCTCAATAAGGTTCAAGAGATTATGGATAAATATTATATACCACACAGATACATTGAATTCGAGATTACAGAGAGTATATTCTCTGAGAACTATTCTCAGATGATAGACGTTCTAAGAAAGCTTAAAGAGATGGACTTCCTTATCAATATGGATGACTTCGGAACAGGTTATTCCTCTCTTACTCTTCTTAAGGACCTACCTATCGATGTTATCAAGCTGGATCATGATTTCCTATCACGTTCAGCTGCTAACGACAAAAATGCTACCTGTATCCTTAAGAGCATCATTGATATGGCTCATGCTCTGGATATTCGAATTGTCAGCGAGGGTATTGAAACAGCAGAACAATTAGAGATGTTAAAGTCTATCAATTGCGAAATCGGACAAGGTTTCCTTTTTGCAAAGCCTATGCCAATTGAAGACTACGACAAGATGCTTAAGGAATATTCTCAAAGCAATGTATAATTTTTGATATTTTTTGTCAAAAGTATTGACATTAAAATACCTTTTTGTTATTCTAATTCTTGCGTGCGTAGATGTACGGGTAAATATTTCACGCTGGTCCATCTTATCTAGTGGTGTGGGTGAGGTGTTCGTGTCTTGACCATAGTGATGAATATATATACATTATTGATTTATATTTTATGGAGGAGTCAGATATGGCTAATATCAAGTCAGCAAAGAAGAGAATTCTTGTAATTGAAACTAAGACATTAAGAAATAAGGCAATCAAGTCTAAGGTTAAGACTATGGTTAAGAAGGTAGAGGCTGCTATCGCTGCAGGCGATAAGGCTGCTGCAGAAGCTGCTCTTAAGGTTGCTATCTCAGAGATTAGCAAGGCTACATCAAAGGGTATCTTCCACAAGAACACTGCATCAAGAAAGATTTCTCGTTTAACAGTTGCTGTTAACAAGATGGCATAATAAAAATAAACCGGACATTTTAGTCCGGTTTATTTTTTTATTGTAATAATTCTACTATAAGCATCTCAACTGCAAGATTATCTCTCATAACACCAGTTTTAATCTTAGTGTCTGTCTCCTGGCACATATTTACCTTTTCAACTAATTGATTGTAGGTATATCCATTACACATAGATATATACTTCTTCACAGTAAATGGTGGCACTTTAACAACTGAGGCTATCCTTGAACTATCAACTCCTGTTTCTATTGCAAGCTTAGTCTTAAGTAATATGTTGAACTGTCTAGTAATAAGATACAACAGCCTCATAGCTGGCTCTCTTAGCTGTACTAAATCATCATATAATGAAATCGTTGTCTTTTTATCTCTCTTAGACAGAGCATCCATCATATCGAATATTTTACCTTCTATCTGATTTACACATAAAACATCTACATCTTCTGTTACAACAACTCCCTTTTCTAAGGCATAGCACTTAAGTTTTTCTGACTCGTTGGCCAAGGTATTCATATCTGTGCCTACACACTCTATAAGTCTAAATACTGCTTTGTCTTCAATCTGCATATTTTCTCTGGTAAACAAAGATTTTATCCATACTGCCAAAGTCTTCTCATCCTGAGCATCAAAAATTGCAACTGTTCCTTTGGAAGATATTGTCTTAAATATCTTGCACCTTCCATCAACATTGTGCTCTACAAATATCAAAACAGTGCTTTCTGGTATTGTAGAGAAGAACTTTTCCATATCTTCATTTCCATTTTTGAAAAAGTCACTATCCTCCACTAAAACAACTCTTCTATCCGCAAAGAAAGGCATAGTAGATGCAATGTCAATAATGGCGTCAGCCTTTGCATTTTCAGTTTTGAACACACTGTAATTCATGGAATCTTCTGTATCTACAAGAGCCTTTACAAGGTTATCCTTATATTGTGACACTAAATATTCTTCAGTTCCATACAGCAAATATAGATTAGAAAACTCACCTGATTTTATGTGAGTATTTATGATAGACATTCCATTTGCCTTTTCTTTTCCCTGTGCCATAACTATTGCCTTTCTAAATAATGTGATAGATTATAACTTGCCTATATAATATAAAAACAAGTTCTTTAATTTCAGTTTTAATTAAAACTCTTCACCCAAGTAACTAGAGAATTGTGGTACACATTTTCCATAACATCTTTTTTCATCTGATCTGTTACTGGGCCATTTTTTCTCATCTTTTCTAATATAGCCTCTTGAAGCTCCTCTATAGTCATCTCTTCATAAGTTTTAGGTGTAGTTGTTTTAGTTGCTACATCAACCTTATCAACAACTTTTTCTCTAGTTGTTTCTACTGATACTTCCTTTGTTGCATTTTCTACAACAGTATCCTTTATCTCTGAAATCTCTACTTGAATATGTTTATATCCCTCATCAACAATATCTGATGGCACCCATATTTCTCCAGAGTTTGCATTGACATTAACCAAGAGCATTCCTCCGTTAGCCTTAACCTTCACACCTGATAATACACCAACATATTCTGCACCATTTCCAGCAGGAAGACTTAAATTAGCATCATTATCAGCATTGTTCACAGTTACTAAAACTGATTTGCCATTAAGATTTCTTGAAAATGCATACTGACAATTAGTAAGCACTAATTCCTTAAAATCACCATAAGATACTATATCCAGCTTCTGTCTAAGCTTGCCAAGTGCAGCAATCAACTTGGTGTATTCATTAGTATCTATGGCATCTTTATACTCATCGTAAGAAAGTGCAGGTCTAAGGGAATCATCTGAAAATCTTTCTTTTCTTCCCTCTATGCCAAACTCAGAGCCATAATATATAGATGGCACTCCCGGAAGAGTATACATCAATATATGTACTGGAACAAAATGCTTTTTATTGTTTAACTTAGTATATATTCTCTCTACATCATGGTTATCCACAAAGTTATAAAGCTTAAGCTTGTTGCCACCCATATCCTGCAAACGCTTCACCGTATGAGCTATCTCAAAATAATTGTGGTCATTATGTCCTGAGTAAAGAGCCTTATGCAAGGTATAGTTAGTAACGGAATGCAAGGTTCCTTCATTTACCCAACGAGTGTAATCTCCATGAATTACTTCTCCCATAAGCCAAAAGTCTGGTTTGACCTCATTGGCCACCTGGCGTAATGCCTGCATATAATTAAAATCTAATACATCTGCTGCGTCTAAACGTATACCATCCACGTCAAATTCCTTTACCCAAAATCTAATTACATCACATATATAATCTCTTACAGCAGGATTATGCTGGTTGAGTTTCGCGAGAAGATTATATCCACCCCAGTTATCATATGAAAATCCATCATTGTATTCATTGTTACCATAGAAGTTCACATTACAGTACCAATCCTTATAACTTGAGGCTTCCCTTTTTTCTTTTATATCTTTGAAAGCAAAGAAATCTCTTCCTGTATGGTTAAATACACCATCAAATATAACTTTAATTCCAGCCTTATGACACTCAGAAACAAAGTTCTTTAAATCCTCGTTAGTTCCTAATCTGCAATCTAACTTTTTATAATCTGTTGTCTCATATCCATGTCCTACAGACTCAAAAAGTGGGCCAATATAAAGAGCATTACAGCCTATATTTTTTATATGATCAATCCAAGGTATCAATGTATTAAGTCTATGCTCTACCTCCTGATATGTATTCTGCTTTGGTGCCCCTGTAAGACCCAAAGGATAAATGTGATAAAACACTGCCTCATCATACCAAGCCATTTACATTTTCCTCCAATCAAAACCTCAAAATAATATACAGCTATTATACACTAAATCCATATAAAATTCTACGTTTTGGCCTTCCCTTTTTATTTTATCTCTATCAGAATTCCACCTCTTTCACTAGTGATTATAATAGTGCTTCCAATCTCTTTTAATTCCTCTAAAGTTTCCTGATGGGGGTGTCCATATATATTATTTTCTCCAGCGGATATAATACTTATATTAGGCTTTATTCCCTGCAATAATTCCTCACATATTGAATACTTAGAACCATGATGAGGAATCTTTAATACATTTATACCATGAAGGAATCTATCACGATTAGCCTCATACATATATTGCAATGCTTCTTTATCCATATCCCCAGTAAAAAGCATATTAACACCCTCTGCTTCATATAAAATTCCTAAGGAAGCTTGATTTTTATCCTCATACTTTTGATTGCTTACTGGGGCAACACATATTATCTCACTTTCCTCAAATTCAATTTTATTACCAGCGGTAAAATATATAACCTGAGTCCCAAGCTTATTTGCATTGCTTATTAGCTCCGAAAAACCATCTTCCTCTAATCTTGTTTCAGGAATAACTATGTTCTTAATCTTAATACCACTAAGCTTTCCCTGACTCATTATATTAATAAGACCGCTTGTGTGGTCGGTATCGCTATGTGTAACAAACCAA
>JAGAKD010000049.1 GCA_017625815.1 Lachnospiraceae bacterium
AGGGCATCATATTACAGGGAACTCGAAGCAGAAGATATAGAGGGATTGTTTATTAGAGATATTATTAGAGAGGGGGTAAAAGCCGATGATTCACGCTTACGGTGAACTATATATAGATGAGGCTATGAAAAATCTTGGTGAAGCTTTTGACTACGCAGTAAATGGCTGTGGTTTAAAACTAGATCAATTTGTAGATATGTTTATAACTGAAGGTATAGCAAATCAGTTTGGTACAGGCTCTCCAAAATATGTGGCGGGACTTTCAGGTATGGAATTGGTTTTAGAGGTTACAAGTAGAGCAGGTTTGGATGTGAAATCTAAGGATACCTTTGTAGAATACGACTGTTCTCCTGAATATTGGTGTGGTTGGATATTGGCTTATTATCAGTGGTATACAAGAAGAAGCTTCAAAGAGATAAAAGGTTGTATATCTATGGAGAATATATTGAATATGTATCCAACCTTGCATGAAGCATCTATGGACAAATTTGTTGACAATCTTGATAGTATAATTGAGAGTCAAAAGATGCCGACAAAACTACAAACATTCCGTAAGTATGCCGGATATTCTCAAGCTACCCTTGCTTCAAAATCTGGAGTGTCTTTAAGAATGATTCAACAGTATGAACAGCGAGCAAAGGATATTAACAAAGCTTCTGTAACGAATCTAGTTTCTTTAGCACTAGCGTTAGGGTGTAGGGTGGAAGAGCTATTGGAAAAAACCACCATAAACTCTATAGAAAATTAGCTATAAATCTACATTTAGCAAATAGACAGACTCCTTTTAATATGTTAAAGTATTTTTGATAATGCGTATAACTGTTTTTGCTATGTTTTAATTTATAAGAGGTAGATATATGAAAAAACTGATTATTATTACCGTCAGTATATTAACAATTATAATCATCGGTATATTTTTTATAACTGGTAATAAATTTGATACAGATATTACAGATGAAACCACCAAGGTTGGTTTTATTTATAATGGTGAGATAGACGATAAGGGATGGGGACAGTCTCACTATGAGGGTATTTCTGCTACTGCAGAAGAACTCAATCTCCAAATAATTTACGAGGAAAATGTGCCTTTCGATGAGAGCTGCATGGATATTATGCAGGATATGATAGATAAGGGTTGTGAGATAATTATAGTCAATTCATTCAACTACGGAGAATGGGTGGTTCAGGTTGCAAATCGCAATCCGGAAATAGTATTTTTACATGCTACTGGTACAGAAAAAGGTGACAATATTACTACATATTTTGGAAGAATGTACCAGATGAGATATTTGAGTGGTGTTGTTGCAGGCATGCAGACTGAGACAAATGATATAGGTTACGTAGCTGCATTTCCTATATCTGAGGTAAACAGAGGTATAAATGCATTTACATTAGGTGTAAAATCTGTAAATCCGGATGCAACTGTACATGTTGTATGGAGCCAGTCTTGGACAGATTACACAGCAAATGAAAAAGCGGCCCAACAGTTAGTTGATGAAATTGGTGTTGATATTATTACTATGCATTGTGACAGTGTTGCTCCATTGGATGTGGCAGAGAAAAGTGGGATATGGTCCATAGGATATAATATGGATAATAGTGAATTATATCCAAACAGCTTTTTGACAGCTGCAGTGTGGGAATGGGAGAAATTCTATATCCCTGAGATAACCACATATTTACAGGGAAAGTATCACTCTGGTAATTATTGGGAAGGTTCGGAGACAGGTTTAGTGGATTTATCTCCATTAACTGATAATGTAAAAGACGGAATTGAAGAGGTTGTAACAGAAAAAAGAGCCATGTTAGATCAGGGAACATATGATGTGTTTTATGGTCCTATTGTTGATGTGGATGGCAATATAAGAATTGGAGAAGGTGAAAATATGCCTGATGAAGCTATGCTTAATTCATTTGATTGGTATGTGGAGGGCGTGTGCATATATGAAGAGTAAAACGATTTTAAAGATTTCATTTTTGGTTGTCATACTTGCTATTGTAGTTACCATGGTAGGTATGTTTGTATTTACGGGTAAAAACAAGGAAGAAAAATTAAAAATAGGCTTTGTTATGTCGGGAAGTGTTGATGAACAAGGTTGGAACGGACTACATTATCAAGGCATAAAGGAAGCCTGTGATGAGTTGGATGTTGAGCTAATCATAAAAGATAATATAGCGGAAAATTCTGGTCAATGTCAGGATGCTATAAGTGAGTTAGCTAAAAAGGATGTGGACATCATTATTTTATCTAGCTATGGCTATGCTGCAGAAGTTTATGATTTGGTCAAAGAGTATCCTGATATTACATTTTATTCAGAATCCTTTGATTATTATGGTGATAATTTAAACTGTTATTTTGCAAGAGTTTACCAGGCCAGATATTTGTCAGGGATTATTGCTGGAATGCAGTCTGAAAGTGATACTATTGGATATGTGGCAGCTATGTCAAATAGTGAAGTTAATAGAGGTATAAATGCATTTACTTTAGGTGTAAAACGTGTTAATCCAGACGCAAAGGTTGTGGTTGCCTGGAGCAATTCCTGGGATGATGCCGAGGAGGAAAAGAGATTAGCCCAGGCTTTGATTGAGGATTACAATGTGGATGTGCTGGCTTATCATCAGAACCAACCTAATGTAGTAGAGGTTGCAGAGGCTAATGGGATATATTCTATTGGTTATCATGAAATGCCGGAAAATGTATCTGAAAAATATTTGACTACAGTAGAGTTTCATTGGACTTATGTATATAAAGAGTTAGTGTTAGATTATAAACGAGGCAAATCAGATATAGTTAATTCGTACTGGTTTGGTTTAGATAAAGATGCTGTAGGTTTATCAGAGTTAGCTTCTGTTATATCTAACGACGTTGCTACAGAGGTTGAAGCAGCTAAGCAGGAGATTATTAATGGAAAACGAGTTTTTTCTGGAGTTATATATGATACAGATGGTGCTTTAAGATGTGACGAGGGAGAAAGTATTAGTGATGATATTTTGATGACTAATATGGATTGGTTTGTAGAGGGTGTTGAATTCTATGAAGAATAGTGAACGCAAAATTAATATAAGAACTGTACTTGGTGTAGCAGGCTTAGTAGGCATTATGCTTGTTGTTGGAAGCTTGCTTGGTATGAAGATGAATCAGCTACTTATAGGCCATATGGAAAATCAGGTGACAGAGCAGTCTAAGCATATTGCTGACCAGATGGAGCAGGCTATTCAGATACAGTTTGCGCAACTTAATAATATTGCTAATGCAATTCAGAGTAATATTGACTCTCCTGAATTGATTCTTCAGACTGTAAGTGAGGAGCAAGAAGGGGTAACTGTAGGTGTTATAGCGCTAGATGGTGAGATAATTTTAGGAGCACAGATTGATACTACAGGCTATGACGGAGTTAAGAAGTCTTTTAGAGGAGAAACTGCGGTGTCCTATTCTGAGGATGGTGGAGTTATGTTTTCTGTGCCTGTTTATAGAGGGGAAAATGTAAAATATGTTCTTTACAAGGTGTATGATAAATCTGTTCTAGCTGATACCTTTGGTATGGATTGTTATGATGGTGGCGGACAGGTTCTGTGGGCAGATGAAGAATACAATGTAATGATACCATTTAAGAACAATACATATGACATGGATTTTCTAGAGTCAGAAGATATACAAGAGGGCTTTGAGGAAATAAAGGAGAAGATGAATGTTGCAACTTCTGTTAGTGTACATGTAAAAACTCCTAGAGGAGGATACTTTGTTTTTGTTTCAGAGGTTGCCCAGTATGGTATATATGCTGTTGGAGTAATACCAGAGGAAACATTGTCTGAGGGTATTACATACATTACTACCTTGGTTCTATGGGTATTTGGTCTCTTGCTTATTCTTTTTGTAATAGGTGCTACATATCTCTTTATTACAGCTGAAAAAGCCAAGGAAAGTGATGAGTTAAGAGAAGCAAAAGAAGAGGCTGAAAATGCCAATCGTGCAAAGAGTCAGTTTTTGGCAAATATGTCACATGAGATTAGAACACCTATACACGCTATTATGGGTATGAACGAAATGGTTCTTAGGGAGTCTCAGGATGAAACAATTCGTGGCTACGCAAAAAATATAAAGAATGCCAGTGACAATCTATTAGAAATTATAAACGGTATTCTTGATTTCTCTAAGGTTGAGGCAGGAAAAATTGAGATAGAAGAAATCGAATATCTGCTTGAGAATTTACTTAGCGATTTAACTAATATAATTAAGCCTATAACTGAAGAGAAAAAGTTAGAATTTGAAGTGGTTGTGGATGAGACATTACCTGTTAAGTTGCTTGGTGATGTAAGCAAGGTTCGTCAGATTCTGATAAATCTGCTTAATAATGCGGTGAAGTACACAAAGGAAGGTAAGGTTTCCTTGATTTTAGCCGGTGATGTTTTAGACGATACAGTAGATTTACATATCCAGGTTAAGGATACAGGTATTGGTATCAAAGAGGAAAATTTAGATAAGCTGTTTCTTGATTTTGAAAGAATTGATTTAAAGGAAAATGCCAATATAGAGGGAACAGGCCTTGGGCTTGCCATAGTACATAGATTGATTTCTAATATGAATGGTAGGGTGGATGTATCTAGTAAATATGGTGAAGGTACAGTGTTTGAGGTACACATTTCCCAGAAGATTGTAGATAAGACTAATATAGGTGGCTTCAAGGTTAATTATGAGGTTGAATCAGATACTGGATACACTGAGAGCTTTGTGGCACCACAGGCAAAGGTATTAGTTGTTGATGATCATGAGATGAATCTTGTGGTTATTAAGAATTTACTTAAGTCAACAAAGCTTCAGGTTACTACTTGTAGTAGTGGTGATGAATGTATAGAGCATATCATAAAAGATACATTTGACATAGTCCTTTTATATCATATGATGCCAGGTATGAATGGTATTG
>JAGAKD010000050.1 GCA_017625815.1 Lachnospiraceae bacterium
CATAGCGGACAATAGGTCCTGCAATAAGCTGTGGAAAAAGGGTAATGTAGGTTGCAAGATTAATAATATCCTTTTGAACCTTTGCTTTTCCTCTATATACATCTACTGCATAGGAAAGTATCTGAAATGTGTAGAAGGATATACCAATAGGAAGCTCTATATCAAGAACCTTAATATCTATGCTAGGTATATGATTGATATTTTCAGTAAAAAATCCAATATACTTAAAGAAAAACAATATTCCAAGATTTAATACAACTGAAAAAGCCACAGCTAGCTTTGCTATGTTCTTTTTGTCTTCTTTCATGTATTTGTCAGTTATAAGCCCCATAGCATATCCAACTAAAATAGAGACAAGCATAACTAAAATATACTTAGGCTCTCCCCAAGCGTAAAATAACATACTAAATAGCATAAGAATAAAATTTCTTATGCTTCTAGGACTTATATAATATGCCAACAATACCGCTGGCAGAAAAGCAAACATAAATGTAATACTGGAAAATACCATTTATCATTCCTCACAATCTAACAAAGCTTTGGTAGCAGCTACAACAAAAGGACTGATATCCTTTGGTTTTCCTGCAACAAGCTTAGGTGTATATATGTATAGCTCATGACGTGCCCTTGTCATAGCCACATAAAACATCCTTCGTTCTTCTTCTATTTCACTCTGGCTTTTGGCCTTTTTGTAAGGGGTAACCCCATCTATAGCATCAATAATATAGACACAATCATATTCTAAACCCTTCGAGCTATGCATAGTAAGGAGCTGAACTCCTTTTTTTGTCTTGCTTTTTTCCTGCTGAATAGCAAGGAGTTTGGAATATTCATCTATAAATTCGAACATCTGCCCAAAGCTAGTCATATCTATAATCATTGTAGAAAATTCATCTAGTATATCTTCAAACTCAGATGCATCTAGCTGTCTTTCCTCTGCATATTTTACAAGATAATCATCATAGCCCACAGATTTTCTAATAAAGTTAAGGGCAGGATAAGGTCTCATCTTCTTGATAAGCTTCATATCAGACATAAATTTATCTAGATTTTCCACCGCGTAATCCTTATCTCGCATTCTCCATCTAAGCTTATCATAGTCTACAGGATCTTCATAGAGATAATCTCTTGCAATGTATCTGCTTGGTTTATTTAGTATGCGAAGAAATGTAGCTCTGCTGTTATCACCCATAGCAATCCTCATATAATCCAACACATTTCTAACGGCAAAGTGGTCGAATATATTGGGCATAGTGTCATTTATAGTATAAGGTATATTATACTGATTAAGCTTATACACCAAACGTCTAGGCTGTATGTTAGTTCTATATATAACTGCCTGACATTCATAAGGTATACCCATCTTGTAATGCTCTCTAATATTCTCAAGGAGCATATTATTTTCTTCCTGAATATCCTTAGCTTTTACTATTTTTACTGTACCATCTTCACTGCTAACTGATATAAGTTTTTTATCAAATCTTTTTTTATTGCCTGCTATAACTCCAGAAGACGCCTTTGTAATTAGTCTGTCGCATCTGTAATTTTCACCAAGAAAAACAACCTTAGTATTAGGAAAATCCGTCTTAAAACGCTGCATTATCTCCGGTTTTGCCCCTCTAAAGCCATATACAGATTGATCATCGTCCCCAACTACAAAAGCATTGTTAAGCGGACCTGTAAGAAGCTTAAATATCTCATATTGTATTCTATTACTATCCTGAAATTCGTCAACCATAATATACTTAAATAGTCTTCTACACTGTTCAAGTATATCTTTGCGTTTCACAAGCAAATCATAGCACATAACCATCATATCATCAAAGTCAATTTTGCCAATTCTTTGCATGTCCTCAGCTAATCTTGAATATAAGATTCTAAAGGTTTCCTCTGGCAAGTCTTTACTGTAATAATGATTAACATCTATCATATCACATTTAACTATGCCAATCTGAGAAATAACACTACTTATCACATCCTCTTTATTGTCATAAGTAAGATGCATACTACTCATAATCTTATCAATCATTTTTCTTTTTTCATCTTCAGTTATAACACAGGAATTGCCAAGATTATAAGCGGTCTTGATTATCCAGAAAAAAATAGAATGAAAGGTGCCGAATCTGACTGGATAGTCGCACCCTTTGGTTAATCCCTTAAACCTGCTTTCCATCTCTAGGGCTGCAGCTCTTGTAAAGGATATAACAAGAATATCTGCGGGAGAAACTCCCGCAGATTCTATAAGATACTGTATTCTTCTGCAAATGGTTGCAGTCTTACCAGAACCTGGTCCTGCAACAACCATCATAGGTCCATCTACATGCATTATAGCACTAGACTGTCCCTCGCTAAATTTCATATTAGTTAGCTCCACAACATTTCTTATACTTCTTACCTGATCCGCATGGACTTGAAATACGACATCAGAATAACATTTTATATCACTTAACATCATTTGCCAACCCCTGAAACCCTTATGGTTAAAGGGAAAATAGAATTTTATCATCATTTTGCATCATTTTATATCATTTAAAATAACTTGTGTAGCGTGGACAAGAAGTGGACATTGTCCACAATCCACATTTAAAGGGCAGTAGTAGCTGCCCTTTTTCTTATTTTATATTCCACCTGTGACCACAAGCCTGACAGCAAGCAACTGACTTCTGCTTATTCTTCACCTTTTGTCTTTTTGGTGCAAAAATAGCAACTACTAAAGCAGGCAATGAGAAAAATATCCACCACCACCAACCAACGAAAACCCACCATATAATTCCATGATGCTTGTTTTTTATAATCTGTTCATTGATAACCTGTACATTCACATTTTCACTATTGCAATTAGGACACACCATATCTTCTTCCCCCTTTGTATGTTTTATGTTCAGAATAACAACCTCTTCTTCCAGGACTTCATATAAGATTGCATACCTCTTATAATATAAAGCCCTGATTGTCTGATCATCAGGATTCAGTGGTGGACACCTAAAAGGAAATGACTTTAGGTGTTCGACTTTTCCCCTTATGTCCTGAATGA
>JAGAKD010000051.1 GCA_017625815.1 Lachnospiraceae bacterium
ATGAACGCTTAACAGTGCTATATGATGATAGTATTGTTATTTATGATGAATATGGAAAGTCAACTGAGTACATAGTAGATTCAGATGTTGTTATAGCAGACATGTATCCAGTTGGTGATTTTGCATGGGTAATTGATGAGAACAAAAACCTACACAAGATGACATATATGTCAGAAGGTAAGGTTCAATTTTCGGATATTATATTAGTGGATATTGTTGATCTTGCTGCTGAGGATGATTCTTTTTGTGCTGTTACTTCAGATGGTGAGCTGTATGTGTGGGGAAATAACGAGTATTCGAGTCTTGGTTTAAAAGATATTGAATATGTAGATGAACCAACTAAGATAGATTATATCAGTATGGTATCACAGGTAGTGTTTGTTAATAGTGGGACTTATGTTTTAAAACATGATGGAACAGTATTTTATTCTGGTTGGGCGTGTGGATATAATCAGAATGGTGAGGCATACGAGACATATATTGAAGAATATACATTAATTGAGGAACTGCATGGTATAAAGGAAATATACGGAGGGTACATGTTCTATGCAATTGATAGTGATGGCAATATTACATGTTCGTCAGGATATACATATGATGATAAGAATAAAAAATACAATGTTGAGTTTGCGGAAGAAATTTCTCATGAATGTCAATCAAAAAACATATGTAAATTTTCTGGAGGGGTAAAATATTCCATTGGATTGTCGGAAGAAGGGTTAATTTATTTGTGGGGAGTAAATTATGCAAAAGCTCCTGTGGATAAATCAGGACATGAATATTTATATGCGCCAGAAAAGATTCCTCGGATTGGAAAAGTGGATAATGCATATGGAGCATTAAGTACGATTTATGCGAAAAAGGGCTTAACTATATATATTATTGGAGGGAAATAATAAGATAACGATTTAATAACAATGTAATTCACTATAAAAAATAGATGATAATTGGTATCTTTAATATTAAGAAAGTTATCATATCCTTAATATGGTGGACTTGCCAGAATTTTAAGTGATGTGAGCCTAATTTATATTTTCCAGCTCTTTATATATAGCTAATGTATCTGTCCATCTTGCATCATCATTACTATTCATAACTGTACAGATGTAGTTAGAACCATTTATATTAACTACCGATATTATGCAGGCTCCGGCGCTATCGCCGTAGCCTGTTTTCATTCCGAAGACACCAGAGTAATAGTATGTACTCTCTGGATTGAGTAGCTCGTTTGTGTTATGGTAAGTAACTTCTTTTCCGTTTTCCCAGGTACAATAGATACTGGATTTGCTTACAATATCCATAATAGTTTGGTTGCTAAGGCAAGCGTTAGTTATTATAGTCAAATCCTTGGCTGTAGTGTACTGACCCTCTGCTTCATAACCATCTGGGGTAGTGAAAAAAGAAGAAGTTGCCCCTAAACTGTCAGCAGTAAAATTCATTTCTTCAACAAATGTCCCTATGGCATTTGCGTCAGTGTAATCATATATATTTGATTCGTTTAGGATTTTGCTGCCAGTGTATTTCGCCAGCACATATGCGGCGTCGTTGCCCGATGGTAGTAGCATAGCAATTAGCAAATCCTTCACAGAAAGTACGTCTCCTTCAGTAAGAAATGCAGTAGATGCATCAGAAGCAATGTTATATATTTCTGTTCCAACAGTAACCACTTCGTCGGTTGAGCAATGCTTTAATACAGTTAGAGCAGTTAATAGCTTGGTGGTGGATGCGGGTGATATATTTTCTTCTGAATTTTTTTCGTATAGAATTTGAGCTTTCTCTACGTCATAAACTAAAACATTTTTTGCCTCAAGGGCTGGGGTGATGGTAGTGGTATAGTCGGATGTCTCAAGCGAAACAGAGGGAGTTTGGGTACTGTCAGTGTTAGTTGGATAATCAGTCTCTTTTCCTCTGCCTGTCACACAGATAAATCCAACTGTTAATACTACTATAAAAATATTAATCCATGCAAAGCGAGCTCTTTTTTTTCTCTTTTCCCTCACTCGCTTGCTTTTTGTTGGCTTTTTGTTTAGGCGATGTATGGTATACACAAGAAAAAGGTTCCATGCCAGCCACATGGATGTAAAGACAATTATAATTGAATAAAATATTTTCATTTTGATATCCTCCTCAACTTCATACAAAAAGGGTATCATTTTTATTTTTAAATGTGTTTTAAGGAATTTTTAAATTGTTTTAAGATTTACGGAATAACAGATGAATTCCTTAAAAAACGTGTTTTCTACATCACCTAGATTGTGTATAATATATGTGTGAAAGTTTATGCTTTTACACATATATTAGGGGAAAGTAAATCGTCTGTAATAAGCAGGAGGTGCCATATGGATATTAATAAGGTTTTAATGGAATATGACAATATGTTTGGTGCTCATTCTCTTGAGGACATAGAAGGTTTTCTTGTGAAAAAGTTGGATATGGCGTATAGAGAAGAAGATAATTACAGTGCAGTTACCTTGCTAAATGAGCTGATGGGATTTTGTCGTGACACAGACCAGAAGGCAAAGGGAGTAGGTTACTGTAAGCAGGTTATAGGTCTTATGAATACTATGGGACTTGAGGGAACAGTTGAGTACGCTACCACCTTGCTTAATGTGGCAAATGCATATAGAGCCTTTGGATATCACGATACTTCCCTTGAATTATACAAGCAGGTGGAAGCTATCTATCAGGACAAGCTTCCAGCAGGAGAATTTAACTATGCCAGCTTGTACAATAATTGGAGTCTGCTTTATCAGGAGATGGAGAATTTTGCTGATGCCTGGGCTATGCTTGAAAAAGCACTTTTGATTGTGGACTCGTACCCTAAGGCTCGTATGGAACAGGCTACAACCAGGGTTAATCTTGGTGCAACTTTGCTGCGTTTGTACCAGATTGGAGTTGTGGAGGAAGCAGATGTAGAAATATATTATAAAAAGGCTGTGTCTCATTTAAAAAAGGCATTAAAGATATACGAGGAAGATGGTGGAAGAGATTTCCATTACAGTGGAGCTCTTGCTGCTATGGGCGATGTATATTTCATTAAAGATGAATATGAAGAGGCTATAATCTATTACGAGAGAGCTCTTGAGGAAATAGAAAAGCATGTTGGTAAAACTGATGCTTATGAGAGAGTTGCGGTAAAACACGATAAGGCTCTCAAGATGCAGGAAAAACTGGAGTGGGAGAAGAAGTCCGCAAGAGAAGAGGATGAAACATATAAAAGAGTAGCAAGCGGTAACCCTAACATCTTCAACAACAACCTAGAAAGATGCAAGGCATTTTATGAGGAATATGGAAGACTTATGATACGGGAGAAATTCCCGACCTATGTATCCCGTATAGCAGTAGGCCTTGTGGGTGAGGGCTCTGATTGCTTTGGTTACGATGATGAAATATCAAAGGATCATGATTATGGTGTAGGCTTTTGTATGTGGCTTACGGAAGAGGATTACAATGCTATTGGTGTTGAGCTTCACAAGGAGTACGAGAAGCTGGTTCTTGACCATGGTAGAGAATATTTTGACCAGGTGGATTTTGGTGAAAGTGTGGGTTCAAAAGCTCATTCTAACATAGATAGTCGAAGAGGAGTATTTACCATAAAAGATTTTTATGGCAGGTTGCTGGGAGAGGATTTTGTAAAAAATCTTGATGTGAATGTAGTGGCTAGAACCAAGAAATTTAACCTATCTAAATCTATGTGGAGTAGGTTATCAGAGGATAGACTTGCAACAGCTACAAATGGTGAAATCTTTAGAGATGATTTAGGTGCATTTACCGCCATAAGAAAAGAGCTTATGTCATACTATCCAAAGAGCGTTTGGTTGCTTAAGCTTGCTGATGCCATACACTCATTTTCACAGAATGGTCAGTATAATTACCCTCGCATGATGGCAAGAAAAGACTATGTGACAGCGAACCTTTGTGTCAATCAAGCCGTAGAGTCAGCCATGGAAATAATATATCTTCTTAACAAGACTTACGCACCATATTACAAGTGGATGTGGAAGGGCTTAGAAGGACTTGAGGTTTTAAAAGAGGTTCGACCTATATTAGAAGATATTTCCCTTGCGAGGAGTCAACTAAGTGCGTGGGAGGAAGGCTTGTACAATCCTTACCAATCAAATATGAGTGACAAGCGAGTGGTGGCTTTTGAGGCGGTAGCTACCCTGATTTTAGGAGAGTTAAATGAACAAAAAATTATTAGGGGTCAGGATACATTTTTAGATATATATTGCAAGGAGATAGCAGAGAAGGCTATGAAGAATTTGGATAGAAAAGAATTTATCGACAGAATAGTCCGTCTAGAGTGGCAGCAGTTTGACAAGGTGAAAAATGAAGGTGGACGAGCTGATTGTCAGGATGACTGGAACACATTTTCTCTTATGAGAAGAAGTCAGTATATGGCTTGGAGTGATGAACTTTTAGAAAGTTATCTAGGTGATTTGCTTGACGCAGAGGATAAGGGTTGGAATCTCATCATGGAAAAGTATGCCCGTATGATGAAATCGACAGCACCAGATAGATATAGTGAATTAGAGAAGGAATTACCTGCTAGGAGTTCAGAGAGAATCGCCATACAGGAAGAAATTATCCGCTTGCAGGTTGAGTGGATGGAGGAGTTTGCTAAGGAGTACCCAAAGATGGCTGGAAATGCTCGAAGCATCCATACCAGTGAAGATAATGCCTACAATACTTCTTATGAGACATATCTTAGAGGTGAGCTAGGAACGTACTCTGAGGAGACTTTGATTAGGTATGGTAGATTCGTGGTGGACATCCAGAAAAATGGTGGAAATCTAGCCTACAACATAATGAATAATACAGCCAAGCTATACGGTTATGAGTCTGTGGAGGATGCGGAAAGCAAGCTTGGATAATTGGTATAATATTTAAACCGATTAAAGAAAACATGAGGAAAAATAATGAAGCAAAATAAGAATGTAAATAAAACTAGTAAGTCTAGCTTGTGCCCTCTTTCTGCCAAGTGTGGCGGTTGCCAATATATTGACAAATCAAATGAGGAGCAGTTGGATATTAAACTTAAGGAAGTAAGAAATTTGCTTAAGAATTATGGGGAGGTGGAAACCATATTTGGTATGGAGGAACCTTTTCACTACCGCAATAAGGTGAATGCGGCATTTAGACGTAAAAGAAATGGAGAAATAATTGCCGGAACCTATGAAGAAGGAACTCACAATGTGCTTCCGGTTACATCCTGCCTTATTGAAAATAAAAAAGCGGGAGAAATTATTTCTACAATAAAGGATTTGCTGCGTTCATTTAAAATTACAGTTTATAATGAGGATACTGGTTATGGGCTTCTTCGTCACGTAATGGTGAGAACGGGATACCACACAGGAGAAGTTATGGTAGTTCTTGTTACAGCGTCTCCAGTATTTCCGTCTAAGAAGAATTTTGCTAAGGTACTCTTGGATAGACATCCAGAGATAACGACCATTGTTCAAAATATCAATGATCGCGCCACAAGTATGGTTCTCGGTAATCGTAATCAGGTTCTGTATGGTAGGGGGTATATTGAAGATGTGCTTTGTGGAAAAAGATTTCGTTTATCTCCAACAAGCTTCTATCAGATAAATCCTCTTCAAACAGAGGTGATTTATAACAAGGCCATGGAGTATGCTGGACTTACTGGGGATGAAACAGTTATAGATGCCTATTGTGGTATTGGAACTATAGGTATGGTGGCAAGTGATAAGGCAAAAGAGGTTATTGGAGTAGAGCTTAACAAGGAAGCTGTTCGTGATGCTATAACTAATGCCAAGATAAACGGTTGCAAAAATATTGATTTCTATAATAATGACGCGGGTAAATTTATGGTTAA
>JAGAKD010000052.1 GCA_017625815.1 Lachnospiraceae bacterium
GATAAGGTTGCTTTTGTTGGTCCTAATACAATTGCAACAACTACACTTTTTAAGATTCTTGCAGGAGAAGAGGAACCAGATGAGGGAACATACAAGTGGGGTGTTACAACCTCACAGGGATATTTCCCTAAGGATAATACAAAGGAATTTGACAATGACTTAGTTATTGCAGATTGGCTTGCTCAGTATTCAGAAGAAAAGGATGCAACTTACGTAAGAGGATATCTTGGCAGAATGCTCTTCCCTGGGGAAGATGGTATCAAGAAGGTTAAGGTTCTTTCAGGAGGAGAGAAGGTTAGATGTCTCCTTTCAAAGCTTATGATTATGCAGTCAAATGTACTTATTTTAGATGAGCCTACAAACCATTTAGATATGGAGTCTATTACTGCTTTAAATAACGGACTTATAAAGTTCCCAGGTGTTGTTCTCTTTGCTTGTCAGGATCACCAGTTTGTTCAGACTACAGCAAACCGTATTATGGAGCTCACAGCAACTGGACTTATCGATAAGCAGACTACTTATGATGAATATCTTGCTAATGATGAGTTTGCGAGAAAACGTCAGATAATGAATATGGTTAAGGAGGATATCTAGATGATAGATGGCAAGAAAACCATGCTTTCAGGTATGCAGTCTACAGGTATGATTACCTTAGGAAACTACCTCGGAGCTTTAAAAAACTGGGTTAAATTAAATGATGAAGAAGACATTAAATGCTTCTACGGAATTATGGACTTACACTCAATTACTGTAAGACAGAACCCAGCAGAATTTAGAAAAAATGCAAGAACACTTCTACTCTTATATATTGCAGCAGGACTTGACCCAGAGAAGAATTGTATATTCTATCAGTCTCACGTGCCTGCACATTCAGAGCTTGGCTGGATTCTTGATTGTTACACATATATGGGTGAAATGAACCGTATGACACAGTTTAAGGACAAGTCTGCTAAGCACGCGGATAATATCAATACAGGACTTTTTACATATCCTGTACTTATGGCAGCGGATATTCTTCTCTATCAGTCTGATTTAGTTCCTGTAGGAAAGGATCAGATGCAGCATCTTGAGATAACACGAGATATTGCAAATCGTTTTAACGGAATATATGGGGATGTATTTACAATTCCAGAGGCATACATTGGAAAGAGTGGAGCAAAGATAATGTCTCTTCAGGATCCAACTAAGAAAATGTCTAAGTCTGATGAAAATCCAAACGCAAGTATCTATCTTCTTGATGACAAGGATACAATCATGAGAAAGTTCAAGCGTGCGGTTACAGATTCTGATAATTGTATTGCATATTCAGATGATAAGCCAGGTATCAAGAACCTTCTTGACATATACTGTGCTGTTACTAAGAAAACAGTAGATGAGGCAATTAAGGAATTCAATGGACTTGGTTACGGTCAGCTCAAAGAAATCGTAGGTGAAGCTGTAGCAGCAGAGCTTGCTCCACTTCACGCAAGATACGAAGAACTCCTTAAGGATAAGGAATACGTTGACAGAGCTATCAAGAACAACGCGGAGCAGGCTGCATACTATGCAAACAAAACTCTTCGCAAGGTCAAAAAGAAAATAGGATTTACAGAAATGCCTAGATAAGAGTTCTAAGCAGATGATATTACAATAAGAATAAGTGACGAATTATAAAAATAATAAAAAAGAGTATATATATCATAAACCCTTTGCGAATGTCGGCACTTAGCGAAAAGACGAGTAACACAGAGCGCATATTTATATGCGGTGATGTGTTCGAGGATTTGAGCTTAGTACCGCTACTTGAGCAACGGAGCGAGAGCGTGTTTATGAATATATATACTCTTATTTTATTATTTACAAATCCAACATATTTTTTAATATCATCTGGTTAGAACTCTAACCCTAGGTCAAATATGAAATCCAACATTTTCTTCGAGTTTGTGAAGTTTCGTTCAGATGTACCAGGGAAGCAAATGTATATAGTATCATAGCTTGTGCCTAGACTCTGGCCAAACTCCGTATCACTAATGTCAATGGCGTACTCTACCATATCTCCGTTATAGTTTGGCGATTCTACAATCAGGTCGCCGTATTCCTCTTTGATAATATTATATATATCCGGTGAAAGGCGACTTTCAAGAGGTTGAATAATTGCTTGGGTTGTACAGAATTCTAAGCCAACCTCATCTGTAAAAACAACATCGAAATAGTCGTTATGACAAAGCATAGGAAACTGTGAGTAATCACTCTGGCTATAGTTGTGGATAGTATTTGTGTTGTAATCTTCAGAGTTGAGGAAAATGGATTTGCTTACTTGAATTTGATCACTTTTAGCAAAACCATAGTACTCTTTGTAGTCCTCAAACAGCTGGGTGTTAATGTTTTCATCCTGTTGGCAATTAATTACAGCATATGATATAGCCACAGGACGAGTTTTATTGTATATTGTTATAGGTATAGCAATTGCGGCAAAAAGAATAAGGATTGTCCATATTATAGTTCCTTTGTAATAGTATAAGATGTAACCAACTTTTTGACTTGTGGTCATACCTTCCATATTTTCTTTTAATTTGGCTTGCTTAGCCTTTATTCTGTCACTGAATTTCATTTTTTTGATTTCTAGATTATCTTCAGTGTGAATTTCTTTTTCTTCATCAATTTCTTTTTCTTCATTAATTTCTTTTTCTGTGTCAATTTCTTCTATATTATCTTCAAGTTTCATGCGATTTCTCCTTAATTTATATAAACAATGTCCATATTTTAACATAAGGTAAATAATATAAAAAGTAAAAAAGTGTGAAAAATTGTGAAAACATCAAAATCTATTTACTTTATGGTGAATTTACATTATTATATGTAGAGGCAAATTTAGCTGAGAATAAAGATACGGAGAATGCAAAATGAACAAGAAACTAAAGAAGTTTTTACATACCTTTTTTAAGGTGATGATTATTTTTCTTATAGCTACAGCGGTAATCAATGTGATAATATTTGGCGCTATTTACCTTAATCACACCTCAAAGCTTAAGAAGGAGAGTGGATACCTGGTAGCTCCAGGACAAATGGTAGAAGTAAATGGTCATAATATGCATGTCTATGTTACAGGCAACCTAGAGTCAGACAAAGTGCTGGTATTCCTTCATAACAGCAAGCTTGTAGACGATAGCGTAGCCCTACAGCCATTATTTAAGGAATTAGGTGATTATAAGCTAGTTCTAGTAGAGAGAAGCGGAGTGGGCTACAGTGAGAATAGTGGTTCTCCAAGAGATATCGATACTATATTAGAAGAAACAAGAATGGCACTTAAGGGGGCTGGCGTTGAGGGACCATATACTCTTGTGGCTATGGGTACTGCTGGTATAGAAGCTATACATTGGGCTAACCAGTATGAAGAAGAGGTAGAATGCATAATTGGTCTTAATATGTATTACCCAGAGCAATTTGCAGACATTACTACAGAGGAATATTGTGGTTTCTTCGATTATATGATGGTTCCTTTTTATGCTATTGGTGGTCAGAGACTTGTTCAAGACTTATATCCGGACAATCCATATGGATTATATAGTGAAGCCCAGATGAATGTGAGAAAGGCCCTTGTTTCAAAGGGAGGATATACTAAGGATATGTATGAGGAAGATTTGGCTACAGTTAACAATGCCGCCATGGTAGCAAAAGAGGGTATACCTGAGAATGTAGACATTAAGCTTATATATGGTAATCCTCTTATGGAGCCTTACGTAAATGTTGACAAGGAAGTTAACAAAACATATATGGAGCAATCAGCAGCAAATCCAGATGTGGATTTTGTAGCTGAGTATAATAAAGAAGCAAAAGAATACTTCAAAGAATATAAGAATGTATCTGTAGAAGAAATATCAGGTCCCGGTAGAATATATGTCTATGCACCTGTAGAACTTGGAGAAATGATAGTAGAATATCTTGATTAGCTATCTCAAGAGACACACAATATGATGTAAATATGGTAAAAATATACAAATGCACAATAAAATTATTAAAAAGTACTTGCAAAATTGTTTAATATGTCATATAATTTCCTTAGTTACGAGGAAATAGTTGTGCCTCGTGGCAATCAGAACCGGCAGTCACAGACTGATTACATATAGGTTCAATATTGTAAGCCGTTGATTTTGTATATCTTGACGGGATAATGAAGCTTATCATAATTTCTTCGGGAGTTGTGGTTCGTGGAGATTGAACAGATGGACATGCACATCAGATGGCAAAATACACATTATAAAAGGAGGGTTTTTTTGTGAAGAAATTCAAAAAAGCATTAGCTCTTTCTCTTGCACTCGCTATGGGTCTTTCACTTGTAGCTTGTGGTAAGGAGGACGAGAAGAAGACAACTGAGAAGGCAGCAGATGATACAACTGCTCCAGCAACTGAGGCAGACTCAACTGATACTGAGGCTCCAGCAACAGATGTAGTTGCTACTATGGAAGCTCCAGCAGCTGATGGTGAGGCTATCCACGTTTACTCATGGAACACTGAGTTAGGTCAGAGACTTGACACTCACTTCAGAACTAGATACCCAGAGCTTTCAGACTTAGTTGTTTATCACAACCTTGATCTTGGTGGTACATCAGCTGATTACCAGACTAAGATTCAGCAGGCTATCGATGCAGGCGGAGAGGAAGTTCCTTCAATCGTTGCTGCAGATAACGACGTAGCTCTTGTATTCGCAGAGAAGGATTACACAATCGCTCTTGAGGATGCTGGTCTTACACTTGATATGTATGCTAACGCTTATGACTATACTGTACAGTATGGTACTATCGATGGCACACTCAAGGCTATGACTTGGCAGGCAACTCCTGGATGTTATGTATATAACACTGAGGTAGCTGAGGCAGCTCTTGGTACTTCAGATCCAGCAGAGGTTCAGGAATATGTTAAGGATTGGGATACTTTCTTTGAGACAGCTGAGACTTTAAAGGCAGCTGGCAAGTATATCCTTTCAGGATGTGACGACGTTAAGTATGTATGTATCGATCAGAAGACTTCAGCTTGGGTTGAGGACGGTACACTTAACATTGATCAGGCAGTTATCGACTACTTAGAGTATTCTAAGAAGCTTTACGATGGCGGTTATACAACTGGTTCAGGTATGTGGGGTGCTACATGGAACCAGAACATGAAGGAAGACAACGTACTTGGTTGGTTCGGTTGTACATGGTTCGTACCATGGTCACTTGATCCAGACGCTGAGGATGGTTCACACGGTCCTAACTACGGTAACTGGAGAATGTGTAATGGTCCTGCAGATTATCACTGGGGTGGATCATACCTTACAATCACAGACAAGTGTCCTAACAAGGAGTTAGCTGCATTCGTTCTTTATACTATGTGTTGTGACGCAGAGGTTGCTTACGATCTCTACGACATCGACAAGGATTACCCTAACAACAAGTTAGCTGTCCAGAACCTCATCGCTGATGGTAAGGGTGCTAACGAGAAGCTTGGCGGACAGGATCCACTTGAGGTTTGGGACGCTGCTGCTCAGGGTATCTCATTAAAGTATGCTACTTCATATGACGCTATCTTCAATACTTATGCTGACGTTGCTTCAGGTTCATACAACACTGGTGACCTTGCAACTATCGATGATGCTGTTGCAAACATCAAGGAGCAGGTAGCTAACGCATACTCAGATATTACTATCGAGTAATTTTATATCACTATTGATATTGATTAGTTTTTAAGGTTATGCACCAGATTCGTCTGGTGCATAATTTTAACAAAAGCATAGTGCAGCTGTTAGGCATTTTATAAGGAGTGCGCTTTTGGGAGAACTCTTTATAAAATGTCTAACGGAGTACGCGGAATATCTATGTTTTTTTACAAATTTTTTAAAAGGTTGGGGAAGTGAAAAAATGAAGAGAAAGACAGTAGAATATGGAAAATATGGCTATATGTTCATAGCTCCATTCTTTTTAGTATTCTTAGTGTTCCAGCTTTATCCACTTATTTACACTTTCTATCTTTCATTCGTTAAGTATAGAATGGTTAATGGACAATGGATTGAACCAGAGTTCTGTGGTTTTGATAACTATATGAGTATTCTCACTAAGAGAGATTTCAAGACTAACACAACTGTTTGGTTCGATACTATCCCTATGAACACAATCAAGAATACTCTTATTATGTGGGTAATTAACTTTATTCCACAGATTCTTTTAGCATTACTTTTAGCAGCTTGGTTCACTGATACAGTTGTTAAGCTTAAGGGACAGGGTGCATTTAAGGTTATGATGTATCTTCCAAACATCATCACTGCAGCATCTATCTCAGTTCTTTTCTACAACTTATTCTGTGGTGGTACAGCAGACCAGTCTGGACCTATAGCAGGATTGCTACGTGATGCAGGTATTATTGCAGAAGACTTTAACTTCATGCAGAGTAAGGCCGGTACAGTTGGTCTTATCGGTTTCATGAATTTCTGGATGTGGTATGGTAATACAATGATCGTGCTTATAGCAGGTATCCTTGGTATCAACCCATCATTATATGAGGCGGCTATGGTTGATGGTGCAAGTAGTAAGCAGCAGTTCTTCAGCATCACTATTCCATTGCTTAAGCCAATCCTTCAGTTTACATTGGTTACTTCCGCTATCGGTGGTCTCCAGATGTACGATATACCAGCCCTTTTCAACACTTCACAGGGTGTAGGTATGCCAGGACGTGTATCTCACACAGTTACTATGATGGTTAGAGAGTATGCATTCTCAACTAATCCGGACTACGGTAAAGCGGGTGCTATCTCTGTTATCTTGTTCTTGTTTACTCTTCTTATCTCACTTGTATTCTTCGCGCTTACAAGAGATAGAGAGCCTAAGCAGAAACATGCAGTAATTAGATAGGAGGTGCAAAGATAATGGCAAAAACAGCAAATGTTGCGGCTGATGAAGGCTACGCAGCAAAGATTAGAGCTACAAAAATATTTAGAACTGTTATCTGTGTACTTCTTTGTATAGTAAGTATATTCCCATTCTACATAATGATTATCAACGCTACTCGTGGTAGTGCTGAGATTCAGGCAGGTATTCAGGGTATCACTGATTTATTACCAGGTGGAGACCTTATATCAAACTTTAAGGGTATGGTTAAGGCATCTCTAGGTAAGGATACAAACGTTTGGGAAGCTATGTTGCACAGTGCTATTATAGCTGTACCTGCAACTTGTTTACAGGTATACTTCGCAACATTCACAGCATACGGTTTAACTGTATATCAGTTCAAGCTTAG
This sequence comes from Lachnospiraceae bacterium, assembly GCA_017625815.1. Taxonomy (GTDB): domain Bacteria; phylum Bacillota; class Clostridia; order Lachnospirales; family Lachnospiraceae; genus Coprococcus_C. The sequence goes on from JAGAKD010000052.1 coordinate 7,249, forward strand.
AAATATGGCATGGTCTTTCATTATGGCTATTATGATGATTCCTGCACAGGTATCAGTTATTGGTCTTATGGAGTTCATGACTAAGATTGGCTTATATAACACTTATTGGCCACTTATTATTCCAGCAATTGCTGCACCTTCAACTGTTTACTTTATGAAGCAGTATATGCAGAGTGCGCTTTCACTCGAGATTATCGAGGCTGCAAGAATTGATGGTTCAGGCGAGCTTGCAACTTTCAACAAGATTGCACTCCCACTTATGAAGCCAGCGATGGCTACACAGGCTATTTTCGCATTCGTTGCATCATGGAACAACTTGTATGTTCCTAACATGATGATTATCGGAACTGAGAAGTATACGCTTCCTATGTTCATTACAGGTCTTCAGTCAGACCAGATCAGAATGAACTATGGTTTCTTATACGTATCACTTACACTTACAGTATTGCCACTTCTTATTGTATACTTTGCATTATCAAAGTATATCATCGCAGGTGTTGCACTCGGTGGTGTAAAGGAGTAATAGCCTCGTTTATCTAAGTTTTAGATTAATATTAAAATTAACCGTGGTTGATTTATCAACCACGGTTTTATTTTGTCTATTATCTAAAAATATTTGAAAAAGTTTTAGTGTAAATAATGTGAAAACTGTTGACGAAATTAGGAAAGTGCAATAAACTATAACGGTATCTTAAATTATACGGAGGACGTTATGAAGAAACTTAATTTAACTAAGAGATTAGTTGCTGGAGTTATGCTTATTGCCTTAGCAGTAACATCTCTTACAGGTTGTGATAAAACAGGAGATAGTGCTACAAACACTGATGCGGTTGGAATGGAAAATTCATCAGAAACAAAGATTATGGTTGTAGGTGAGAGAGATGTGTATTTGGATGAAGCATTAGTATATACATTTCAGAATATATATTTAAGAGGAACTGCATCTGCTGATTGGACTGAGAATCATTCAATTGCCGTTAAACAGGAAGTTATTTCTTCTATTAGAGAGGCTAAAATATTATATAAGGTTGCTCAGGATAATGGATATTCTTTAGATGAAAGTGATTATGAAACAGTTGATGTAACATCAAGTAATTTTGAGAAGACCTTTGGACAGGAGCTACTTGATAAATATGGCATAACACATGATACCATTTATATGGTGTTTGAGGAACAAGCTTTAGTATCAAAATTTGAGACAGAGATTAAAAATGATATGGGACAAAGTATTAATGATGATTTAACTGCTGCATACGCAGATTATCAGTTTAATACGTTATACTATATGATGTTCCCTACTATTGAAAAAGATGATGCAGACCAACCTAAGCTTGATGAGAATGGTAATTATATCCCTCTTTCTGATGAGGATAAAGCTGCAGTTTTAGAACAGGCTGAAGCTGCTTTAGAGGAACTTCGTGGAGGAGCAGATTATCTTGAGGTTGCAGATAAATATGGAATAACTAATTATTGTTCTGAGACATCTGGCTATATCGGAAGCTATTCGGATGAACTTAATGAAGCACTTAAGGATTTAGGCGACGGAGAATGTACTGATATTATGGAAGGCGAGATGGGTTATTCTATAGTATATGTAGTTGTTGCAGATGATGAAACACTTAAGACAAGCTATGTATATATGCTTGCTAGTGAGGCTACAGATAGCGAGTACGAGGTTCTTAGAAATAACTGGCTTGCTACAGTTCCAGTAGATGCTGAAGGTGATATGGAAGGCACTGCTTGGGAAGATTTAGATATTAAGAGTATTGTAGTTGATTTTGAAGCTGAATATTAGAATTAGGAAAACTCCTTGCATGGTTTGCAAGGAGTTTTATTTTGTTTAGAGATTTAATGCGAAAAAAGTACTAAATCATAAAAGAATAAAAACTTCATTATAAAAATAAAAAATAAAAAGGTTTTTTATAAACTTTTGTAGAATAATATAATTGTGGCGATTTGTGAAAGCTTTTATGGGGAATGTGTATGGAAGAATTATTATTAAGACAGTATTTTGAACAAAGAGAACATGAAATGTATAGAACCTGCGCAACCTTTAGTGATGAGACAAAGGGAAGAGAGCGTCAGGAAGCAAAATGTGATATTAGAACTGACTTTCAGCGAGATAGAGATAGGATTATTCACTGTAAGTCATTTAGAAGATTAAAACACAAAACGCAAGTTTTTCTTGCACCTGGTGGAGACCATTATAGAACTAGACTTACTCATACATTAGAGGTTTCCCAGATTGCAAGAACCATAGCCAGAGCTTTAATGCTTAACGAAGATTTAACAGAAGCTATTGCTTTAGGACACGATTTAGGACACACTCCTTTTGGTCATGCTGGAGAGAGAGCTTTGTCAAAATATGCAGCTAGACCATTCAGACATAATGAACAGAGTGTACGAGTAGTAGAGTTATTAGAAAAAAACGGCTCAGGACTTAATTTGACTTGGGAAGTTAGAGATGGAATACTAAACCACAAAACAAGTTTGAAACCATCTACTCTTGAGGGATGTATTGTTCGTATATCTGATAAGATAGCATATGTCAATCATGATATTGATGATGGTATACGTGCTGGTATTTTGGTAGAGGATTCTTTACCAAAAGAGTGTACTAACATATTAGGTCATAGTACCAGAGATAGAATCAATACTCTTATTCATGCTATCGTATCATACAGTATGGATAAGGAAATTATTTCCTTGCCAGAAGAACACGAGAAGGCTTTAGCTGATTTAAGAAATTTTATGTTTAAGGATTTATATACTAATCCATTAGCAAAGAGTGAAGAAATTAAAGCAGAACGAGTTATCGGTATGCTTTTTAATGAATATATGGAACACACAGAGAGGTTGCCTGAGGAGTACATAGCATTTATTGATAAGGGCATAGATAAAGAGACTGTTATCTGTGATTATATTGCTGGTATGACAGATAACTATGCTGTTGAGATGGCTGAACAGCTATTTATTCCTAAGTTTTGGCAATCATAAGGAGGAAGACAATTTGTACTATTCTGATGAAGTTATAGAAGAAGTCAGAAGTCGAAATGATATAATAGATGTTATAGGTGGCTATGTTAGTCTTAAGAAGAAAGGAAACACCTTTTCGGCGTGTTGTCCTTTTCATCACGAGAAGACTCCCTCATTCCACGTAAGCAAAGATAAGCAGATGTACCATTGCTTTGGTTGCGGTGTAGGGGGTAACGTTTTTACTTTCATAATGGAATATGAGAGTTATTCCTTTCCTGAAGCTGTAAAGCTTCTGGCTGATAGGAGCGGTATTGCTTTGCCAGAGAGGGAGATGTCTAAGGAGCAAAAGCAACGGGAGAATTACAGAACCCTGCTTAAGGAAATGAACAAGACTGCTGCTGCATATTTTCATTATCTTTTGACTAAAACTGAAAGAGGTAATAAAGCAAAAGAATATCTTATAAACAGAGGGCTTAGTGAAGATACTATATCTAAGTTTGCTATGGGTTATTCTGATATATATGAAAATGATTTGTATAATTACCTTAAAAGCAAGGGTTATACAGATGCTCAGATGAAAGACTCTGGATTAGTTGAGATTCAAGAGGGAAAAGGTGGAATTGATAAATTCTGGAATCGAGTCATGGTGCCTATATTAGACATTAATGGCAAGGTTATTGGTTTTGGTGGACGTGTGCTAGGTGATGGAATGCCTAAGTATATCAACACAAGAGAAACCGCGGTATTTGATAAAAGTCATAACCTTTTTGCTATGAATATTGCCAGACGTTCTAAGAGAAGAGGAATTATTATCTGTGAAGGCTATATGGATGTTATTGCGTTACATCAAGCTGGATTTGATAATACAGTGGCGTCTCTAGGAACAGCCTTTACCGTAGGACAGGCTGAGATTATCAAACGATTTACTGATGAAGTATATTTGGCCTATGATAGTGACGGTGCTGGTACCAATGCTACCTTGAAGAACATAGCTATATTACGTGAGGTAGGGTTAATAACTAGGGTTATAGATATGAAGCCTTATAAGGACCCAGACGAGTTTATTCAGGCTATGGGAAGAGAGGCTTTTCAGGATAGAATAGATAATTCTACAACAGGAATTCTGTTTGAGGTTGATACTATAGCCAAGAACTTTAATATGAAGGATCCTGAGGATAAGATAAAATTTTCTAAGGATATTGCCAAGAGACTTTCAGCTATAGAAGAAGTTGTGGCAAGGCATAGCTATATAGATGCTGTATCCGAAAAATACAATCTTGATAAGGATGGTCTTAAAAGCCTGGTTTCTAAATACGGTCAGGCAGGAGTGGCGAATAGTAATCTTTACGAAGAAGTTATAGAAAAACCGCAACAGACTATAAAAAAGGAAGATGATAATAAGCCACAGAGATTGTTACTTACTTGGCTTGTAAATGACACTAGTTTGTTCAAGCTTTTAGAGGGAATTGTAGACGAGACAGATTTTATTGGCGACAATTATCATTTGGTTGCTACAGCGCTCTTTGAACAGTACAGGAAAAATGGTAGTGTGAATCCGGCGGCTATAGTCAATTTGTTTGATGATGTAGAGAGCCAGCGATTGGCGGCTGGTATTTTACAGACAGAGTTGCCTTTTGATACAACCCTTGAAGAAAAGGAAAGAGCTATCAATGACGTGGTAAAGAAAACAAAGCTTGCACGTATTGATATGGAACTAACTAAAAATGCGGAGGATGTAGTTAAATTTCAGGAACTTATTGTTATGAAAGCAAAGGTTTCTAAGCTGCATATTTCCCTTAAAAATGGATAGAATATTAAACACTATGGAGGATTATATAATGGAAGAAAACAAGACAAATGAGCAGGCACTAGAAGAACAGTTCAAAGCAAAATTAGCTGAGCTTTTAGAGGTTGCTAAGAAGAAGAAAAATGTTATCGAGGATACTGAGATAATTAATCATTTTAATTCTTGTAAGGAAATTGAGCTCACTACAGAACGTATGGTGGCTATATTTGAATATTTAGAGGCAAATGAAGTAGACGTTCTTACTATTACTGAAGATGACGACGATGAGCCAGATGATATTATGCTGGATATGGAAAATGATGACGTTGACGTTGATGTTGAACATATAGAGGATCTTACTGTTCCTGATGGAATTAGTATTGAAGATCCAGTTAGAATGTATTTAAAAGAGATTGGTAAGGTGCCACTTCTTTCAGCTGAGGAAGAGATAGAGCTTGCTCAGAGAATGGAAGAGGGTGACGAGGCGGCTAAAAAGAAGCTTGCTGAGGCTAATCTTCGTCTTGTTGTTAGTATTGCAAAAAGATACGTTGGTAGAGGTATGCTTTTCCTTGATCTTATTCAGGAGGGTAACTTAGGTCTTATTAAGGCTGTAGAAAAGTTTGATTATCGCAAGGGATATAAGTTTAGTACTTATGCAACTTGGTGGATTAGACAGGCTATTACAAGAGCTATAGCAGACCAAGCGAGAACTATTCGTATACCAGTTCATATGGTAGAGACTATAAATAAGCTTATTCGTGTATCTAGACAGCTTTTACAGGAGCTTGGAAGAGAACCACACCCAGAAGAGATTGCTGAGGAAATGGACATTCCAGTTGAACGTGTACGTGAGATACTTAAGATATCTCAGGAGCCAGTATCTCTTGAAACACCTATTGGTGAAGAAGAAGATAGCCATCTTGGTGATTTCATTCAGGACGAGAACGTACCTGTTCCTGCTGAAGCAGCTGCATTTACTCTTCTTAAAGAACAGCTTGTTGAGGTTCTTGGAACTCTTACAGAGAGAGAACAAAAAGTTCTTAGACTTAGATTTGGTTTAGATGACGGAAGAGCAAGAACTCTTGAAGAGGTAGGTAAAGAATTTAAGGTAACAAGAGAGCGTATTAGACAGATAGAGGCTAAGGCTCTTAGAAAGCTTAGACACCCAAGTAGAAGTAGAAAGCTTAGAGACTACCTTGAGGAAGATAACTAAAATATAGAGGTTTATCCTATGACAGATATTAAATTATCAAAAAGAATGCTTGAGGTTATTAATATGGTTGACGAGAAAAGTGTAGCAGATATAGGCTGCGATCATGCTTTTGTTGCTATGCATCTTGTTAAATCAGGTAAAGCTAGCAAGGTAATTGCTATGGATGTAAAGAAGGGACCTCTTAATATTGCAAAAGACCATATAAAAGCTATGTGCCTTGAGGATGATATAGATGTTAGACTTTCTAATGGTTTCGAGAAACTGAGTCCTGGTGAGGTAGAAGCTGCTATTATAGCGGGCATGGGTGGTCCTCTCATAGTAGATATACTTAAAAAGGGTCAGCCTCATATTGATAAAGGTATTCATCTTATCTTGCAACCTCAGTCTGAGATATATAAGGTTAGAGAGTATTTGTGTGAGATAGGATATAAGATAATTTTAGAACATATGTTGATAGAGGAAGATAAATATTACACTATAATCAAGGCTGTTCCAAGTAAGGATAGTATAGAGCCATATAGTGAAGTAGAATTATTATACGGAAGGAATCTGCTCCTTGCTAAGCATGAGGTTTTATTTAGCTATATCAATAAACAGCTTAGTAAGTGCGAAGAATTATTTGAAAGATTGCAACATATACATACTGATAAGTCCGAGAGTAGACGTGATGAACTAGTAAAAGAGATTTCTTTATGCAAGGAAGCACTAGATATTATGGGCTAGATTTTATGGTTGCAGTTTGGATATTGCTATAGGAGGTGAGCAATATGCTTTGTCAAGATATTATCAATGTTCTTGAACTTCAATCACCCCCAGAATACGCATTAGAATGGGATAATGTGGGATTATTGGTTGGAAGACGAAACAAAGAGGTAAAAAAGATATTGATTGCAGTTGATGCTACGGCTAGTATCTGTGATCAGGCTATTAGCCAAGGGGTTGATATGATAATTACCCATCACCCTATGATTTTTTCAAAATTAAAAAAGGTAAATGATGATACTGTATTAGGTAATAAAATAATATCTCTTATCGAATCTGGAATTGCTTGTTATGCTATGCATACCAATTATGATACAAAGGGAGGTATGGCAAAGGAAGCAGCTAATATATTAGAATTGAAGAACCAAGAGGTTTTAGAAGAGACCCTAAATGGTGAGGGAATAGGCCAGATAGGTATCTTAGAAAAGGAGATTTCTTTAAAGGATTTAGCACGGTTAATCAAAGATAAATTTGATTTGAAAAATGTGTTATTATATGGCGATGCTGAGGAAAATGTAGATAAAATAGCTATATGTCCTGGTTCTGGTAAGAGCGTTATAGATGTAGCTATAGAGAAAAAAGCTAAGTGTCTTATCACAGGGGATATAGGACACCATGATGGTATTGATGCTGTAGAGATGGGGCTTAGTATTATTGATGCATCTCATTATGGCATAGAGAAGATATTTATGCAGTATATTTACAATTATCTAAAAGGGCATTTTCCTGAGTTAGATATTGATATAGCTGATACGGGAGTTCCTTTTTTGGTGATTTAGTTATACATTTTATATAAGGGGGTAGTCTTATGGAAAAGATAAAAGTTGTAGTAAATGGTAAAAGCTATGAATTAGATAATGCTGTTACGGTATCTGAATTTATTGATACATATTTTTCTGAAGATAAGTACAAGTATATATTAGCTACTAAGAACTCTAAGCTTTGTGAGCTTGGTACAATGCTAGATAAGGATTGTGAACTAGAACTTATTTCAAAGAATACCGTTATGGGAATGGATACATACAAGAGAAGCTTAACTCTTTTAATGGTTGCAGCTTTTTCAGAGGTTCTTGGAAGTAAAAAAAACCATCGTATCAATGTAATGTATTCTATGGGTAAGGGATACTACTGTAAACTTATTTCTAAGGAAAATGTTGTGACAGATGACCTTCTTAATAAAGTAAAATCAAAGATGCAAGAACTTGTATCTAAAAATGTACCAATTCTTAAATCTTCTGTTAGTACAGATGAAGCTATAGCAAGATTTGCTAAGCAGGGTATGCTTGATAAGGAGAAGCTTTTCAAGTTTAGACGTGTTTCAAAGGCTAATCTTTATAGTCTTAATGGATATGAGGATTATTTTTATGGATATATGGCTCCATCAACTGGCTATATAGATTGTTTCGATCTTATTCCATATGATGAGGGCTTTGTTTTGATGGCTCCAAGAAAAGAAAATCCAGCAGAGTTAC
>JAGAKD010000053.1 GCA_017625815.1 Lachnospiraceae bacterium
GATTCCGGTTCTGGGCATCTTTTTTTATGCTTTTTTAAAAACTGGGTAGAATAGTATAATATGGCGATATAGCATTGTTGACAAGGATATATATCCGCTGTAAAATATTTTTTAATGATTTACTAGAAGGAGATAAAAATGGCGAGTATTAAATTTCATTTTGCTGTTATTGCAGCCAAAATAAGTGCCAAATTAATAAAATTAATTGGTGGTAACGCTTCAAATATGCCAGGACAGATTGCTCTTAAATTATGTAAGGATTTTATGTCACAGGCACCTAAAGCACCGTTAGTTGTATGTGTTACAGGAACAAATGGAAAAACAACAGTATCTAACCTTTTGGCAGATGCATTAGAAGCAGATGGAAAAAAGGTAGTAAGTAATAGATTAGGTTCGAATATTGCTCCAGGCTGTGCGGCTAACCTATTAAATAGTCTTAACTGGAGAGGTAAATGTAGAGTTGATGTAGCTGTATATGAAGTGGATGAAAGAGCATCAAGATTAGTATTACCTTATATTAAGCCGGATTATCTTGTAGTTACAAATCTATTTAGAGATTCATTAAAGAGAAATGCACATCCAGACTATATATTTAGTGTTATTGATACGTATTGTCCAGATACTACAAAGTTGATTTTAAATGCAGATGAGCTATGCTCAAGTATGTTAAAAAAGAATAATGATAAAGTTTATTATGGTATTGGAAAATTACCTACAGATATAACAGAGTCAATTAATATTGTTCATGATTATAGTATTTGTCCAAATTGTGGAGCTACCCTAAAGTATGATTATCTTAGATATCACCATATTGGGTATGCTACTTGTCCAGAGTGCGATTTCCACTCATTTGATGCAGACTATTTAGTTACTAATCTTGATATAGAAAATAAAGAGCTTACAATAAAGATTAAGGGAGTTGAACAGTCTTATCCATTAATTAGCGATATAATTTTTAATATATATAACGAACTTACTGTTATAACTGCATTGTTAGAGATTGGTATACCTAATGAAAAAGTTAAAGAGCTTGTTGCAAGAATACAAGTGCCAGATTCAAGATTAAATCATAAAAAGGTTAATGGCGTAACCGTAGTACAAGCTATGAGTAAAGGACAAAGCTGTATATCGTCTTGTCGAACTTTTGATTATGTTGCAGGTGAAACAGGCAGAAAAGCCATAGTTTTAGCTATGGATGATTATTATGATCGAAAGAAGAGTATAGAGTATATTGGTTGGATTTATGATGTAGACTACGAGTTTTTTAACAAAGAGGATATTGTTCAAGTTATTGCCACTGGTCCTCGTTGTTATGATCATAAGGTTAGACTTTTATTAGCTGGTGTACCTGAGGATAGAATTAGTTGTGCAGAAGAAGAAATGGATGGCGTTAACTTAATAAAAACAAAAGAAGTTGACCATGTTTATATTCTTTATGATACCTCTACTTATAATCTTTCATGTAAGATGAAAGATAAATTAGTAAATAGTTTGGAGGTGGAACAATGAAGATAGAAATATTATATCCACAACTTTGTTGCTTGTATGGTGACAAGGGTAATACCATGTTTTTGCAGCAGTGTTTGCCAGATGCAGAATTTATTTTTACAGGTTTAAATGAGAAACCAGCATTTTTAAGTCAAGAAATAGATTTATGCTGTATGTACTCAGCGAGTGAACAAAATCAGGAGCTGATTTTGGGTCGTATGCTTGAGTGGAAGGATGAAATATCAGAAGTATGTAAGAGTGGAAAAACCTTGTTTCTGTTGTTAGGCAATGCTATGGAATTGTTTGGAACGTATATTCAACGAGAAGATGAAAGTAAAATTGATGGATTAGGCGTGTTTAATACCTATACTTTAAGACATGCTCCAAAAAGATTTAATACTTTAATTATGTCTCAGTTTGAAGGTATGGATTTGCTTGGATATACTAGCCGTTTTTCTGATACATTTGGTATTTCAGAAGATATTGCTATGTCAAAGGTAATTCTCGGAACTGGTTCTGATGGAAAAAACAATTTGGAAGGTATTAGATGTGGAAGAGTTATAGGAACATATATGTTAGGACCTCTTTTAGTATCGAATCCTGATTTTACTAAGTGGTTGTTTAAAGAACTAAACATCAATGATTATGAACTTCCTTTTGAGGAAGATTTGTATAAAAGTTATGAAGTAAGAAGAAAGGAGTTCCAGAGGCCAGATTTGGTTATGGATTAGTTTTATATGGATATCTATCGCCCGACGAAAGCAACCATTGATTTGGGAGCAATACGTCGCAATACAAATAAAATAATTTCCAAGTATCCAGGGTATAAGTATTATACAGCAGTTGTCAAGGCTGATTGTTATGGCTATCGAGGTAATAAGGTTGTAAAAGCAATGATAGATGGTGGGGCGAATTCTCTTGCTGTAAGCCTTGTGGAAGAAGGAATTACTTTGAGAGAGGAATTTCCAGATATAACTATTTTACTTTTTAACCCTGTGCCGATAGAAGGCTTGAATGCATGCGTAAATCATAGATTATGGGTTACAGTTGCCACAAAGGAGCAGGCTATTCAAGTAGCAAATGTATCTGGACTAGATGTTATTATTAGAGCCAATGGGGGAAGTGATATTTTTGGTGGTCCTACTACAAGAGATGCATTTGAAGATATGTGGAGTATACTTGAGAATGGTGTATGTAACTTAAAGGGAATTTATCTTCATAGCTACAATGCAGAGGAAGAGTCTGAAACCTTGGCTGAATATGAAACTTTTGAAAATATGACAGCGGGCGTGGATTTATCTAAATTAGAATTTGTTAGCATAAGTAATAGCTTGACGTTGCCTAGGTATTCTAAGAAAAATTATGCAAATGGATGTAGGCTGGGAAATATAATTTATAGGATTGAAAGTGAAGATGTGGAATTAGAGCATACATTTTGTCTATCAAGTGAGATATCAAATGTATTTGAGTTAAAAAAAGGACAAAGTGTTGCATATAGTCATGCATATACCGCTAAACAGGATTGCGAATATATAGCAACGGTGCCTATAGGATTTGGAGATGGTTTTTCTAAGACTAATATAGGAAGGACAGTTTATATAGGCACGAAAAAATATACTATAGTTGCAGTTACTATGGACATTACGCTTATTTTAGTTGATGAAAATATAAGGGCAAAGGATAAAGTACTATTGATAAAGGATAACTATCATTTAGATGAAATATCTAATCATATTCATGGTGCTACGGAAGAAGCTATATGTGCATTGAATAAGAGAGTATATAGAGAATATATTGATTAAAAAAAATACTGTTGTATTATTTGTGTAATGGGAACACCATTAAATAATACAACAGTATTTTTTTATTGATTATTTAAAACCTTTATAAATGCATCTTTTAAGATGTTAAGACCCTTTAGTAAGATATCGTCTTCGATAACTAATGTTGGCATAAGCTTAACAACACAGCTATCTCTTCCTGCACGTTCAATAACAAGACCATTAGCAAAACATTCTGTAGTAACAGCCTTGCTGAATACATCTCCACCAAGCTTAGAACAATCGATACCCCAAATCATACCGATTCCTCTGTGAGTAAGTCTGCTGTCAAGAGGTAGTATCTCATTTTTAATGAATTCATCTACTATTGTAGATTTTCTAGCAGCTTCTTTGTAAAGTTCATGCTCGTACATATACTCAATAGCCGCTTTACCGGCAACAAATGATAACTGATTACCTCGGAAAGTTCCGTTATGCTCGGCAGGCTTCCAAATATCAAGCTCTGGACTAATAAGAAGAAGAGCCATAGGAATACCTACACCACCTATTGACTTAGAGAGTGTAACCATATCTGGTTTGATGTCTGCTCTTTCGAATGAGAAGAAGCTACCTGTACGACCACAACCGGCTTGTATATCGTCGATGATGAAAAGTATATCATTGTCATCACAGAATTTGCGACAAGCTTTCAAGAAATCTGTCTCAAATGGATATACACCACCTTCAGCTTGAACTGTCTCCATAACGAGAGCAGCAGGCTTTGCGATACCTGAGTGGTCATCATCTAACATTCTCTGCATATAAGCTATAACATCAAGTTCAGGGAACATATATGGTGCTGGAATGTGAGTACAATCAGTGAGTACAACACCAGCAGCATCTCTAGCATAAGCTTCTGTTGTAAGAGAAAGAGAACCAAGTGTCATACCATGGAAACATCCCATGAATGCCCACACATTTGAGCGGCCCTTTACCTTTCTTGCAAGCTTTAACGCAGCTTCTATTGAGTTAGTTCCAGTTGGACCACAGCACATAATTTTGTATTCTAAATTTCTTGGCTGAAGAATTTTTTCCTGGAAGGTTTCTAAGAACTCTCTTTTGGCAGGTGTAAACATATCCATACCATGAAGAACACCATCGGCTAAAAGGTAGTCAATAACCTTCTTCATGATATAATCATTGTTATGACCATAGTTTAGAGCACCAGCGCCACAGAAAAAATCAATGTATTCATTTCCGTCTTCATCATACATCATTGCACCCTTTGCACGATTAAACACTGTAGGGAATGCTCGACAGTATGAACGAACCTCGGATTCATAGCTTTCAAAAGCTTTAGTATCCATATCATTACTTCCTTTTTAATTTATTTGTACAATATATATTTGCACAACACACAAACTATAGCACAAACTTACTAGGAAATCAAGACTGGTAGGGACTTTATGGCTAGGTTAATTAGTGTAAAAAATGATTATTTTTTTACATATGTAAAGAAGAGTATGATATAATAAAAAAAGATTATTATGGGTATAGGAGGTTTTAGTTATGAATTCTTTAAAAGAAACCTGTTTGGAACTTATCAAAACTAAAGATGCATATACAAAGTTCAAAGAAGAAAAGTCTATTATCCGAAAAAAGTGTGATGAAAAAATCAAAGAAGAGATGAAAGAATTTCGAGATACTATGAATGATATTGCTGAATGTGCGGATATATTGCTTGATAATTTCAGTCACTATGGAGCGGTTATTAGATTTCCTATATCTGTAACTGAAAAAGAAGAAGATGTTATTTCCGTTTGTTTTGCGCAGGAAAATTATAGCCTAACTAGAAATTCAAATGATGAACTCCTATACAAATCAGATCAAGACATTGATGAGTTTCCTATATCTTCATACGAATATATTATTGTGAATAGGGCGGTTATTATAGATAAGATAACTAAGATGATACAATCCTTTTTGCAGCATGAGATAGATACTATGAATAAAAGTATGACTCAGGAAACAGCATACTATGATAGATTATGTGACAGTTTGTTTTCTGACGAGGAAGAATAATACATATTGATAATGAAAAATCCCTTATGGTTGAGCATAGGCTTAGCTGTGAGGGATTTTTTTGATAAAAAGAAATTTCTATTCTGATTAATAAAAAATGACAAAAAAAGTTGTCAAAAGGTATTGACAAGTATTCTTGTCATCTGTATAATTGGTGACAAGTAAAGTTGTCATAATGAATGTGAAACTTGTCAAAAATAAGCTAATAAAAAGGGAGATGATTATTTGCCATTATACAACAGATTAAAGGAATTCAGGGCAAGGCTTGGTGTTAATCAACAAGAGATGGGGGCCTTGGTTGATACATCAAGACAAACTATAAGTCAGATTGAGAGAGGGGATTATTCTCCCTCGGTTACATTGGCACTTAAGATAGCAAAAGTGTGTGATGCAAAAGTAGAGGATATATTTCAGTACGAGGAGGAGTAGATAAATGAGTGATAAGATGATGGAGAAGATAGAAAAGAAAAAAGCTATAGATAAGAAGAATGATAAAAAATACCTTATTATTATGTTGGTATTGGTTGTATTATGTGCTGGGGCAGGGTATCTAGCAGGAATGTTGATTGGCAAACTTAAGAAGAAAGGAGCTTTATCTTTTGAACTATCAGAAGAGTTTATTGGTAATCTTGCAGTTGTTATGCTTGCAGTATTTGTAGCTATAAATGTAATTCTTGCAATAGTGGCTATAATCTGTATATCAAAGGCAAAAAAGGAATTAAAGCTTTGGGATGGGGATGATGATGTTGAGGCAGAAAGGATAGAAGGTAGAGTGTCTATACCATTATGTCTATCATCTATTGTAATGATTATTAATATGTTTCTTTTCTCAGTTTGTGTTAATTTAGATATTAATTCCAACTTTAGTGAGAAAAAAGAAGATATAATGATGATTGCCAATATAATTGTTTTTGTATTATCCTTTGTGGTAGTTTTAGTGGTTCAGAAAAAGGCTGTAGATTTTACAAAGGAGATGAATCTTGAAAAGGAAGGTAGTATATTTGATGCTAAGTTTTCTGAAAAGTGGGAAAAAAGCTGTGACGAAGCACAGAAGCTTCAGATATATAAGGCTGGAACCGCAGGTTTTAAGGCTATGAGTTCAGTATGTATGACACTTTGGATGGTTTGTCTTGTGGCGGATTTATTTGCAAATACTGGGTTATTTCCTTGCTGTATAGTGTTTGTTATATGGCTTACAGGAAATATTGCATACCTTGTTGGAGCAGCCAAGGCAGAAAAATCTAAGAATTAATATTAGTAGCTTGAGTGAGTATTTCATGAAATATTTATGAAATACTCACTTTTTTAATGATTTATTAACAAAGTTGTGTTATATTTCGTTTTGTGGACTATGGTACATTATGATGGGTAAGGAGTTAGAAGAAAACAATGAGCAGTGGTTATGTTGAATTTAAGGATGTATGTAAAACTTATCAGAGTGGCGATGTAAAGGTAGAGGCTCTTAGGAATGCCAGCTTTGAGATAGGTAAAGGTGAAATATGTGTTATAGTAGGTCAGTCTGGTGCAGGTAAAACTACATTACTCAATATATTAGGTGGCATGGACAAGCTTACGTCAGGAGATGTATTACTTGATGGTGTTAATGTATCAAAATTTGGAAAAAAGCAGCTTGCCACATATAGACGTCAGGATATAGGCTTTGTGTTTCAGTTTTATAATTTAATTCCTAACCTCACAGCTATAGAAAATATTGAAATAGCTTCTATGCTTTCTAAAAATCCAATGAATCCTGAGGAAGTTTTAGAACAAGTGGGATTAAAAGATAGAAGAAATAATTTTCCTGCACAGCTATCAGGTGGTGAACAGCAGAGAGTTTCTATAGCCAGAGCATTGGCTAAAAATCCTAAGCTGTTATTGTGTGACGAGCCAACCGGTGCGCTTGATTATGAGACAGGAAAATCTGTGTTGAAGCTTTTACAGGATTGTAGCAGAAAAAGTGGTATGACAGTTGTTATCATAACCCATAACTCTGCTCTTACGGCTATGGCAGATAGAATAATAAAGGTTAAGAATGGTAGTATTTCATCAGTTAAGATGAATGAAAATGTTGTTCCAGTAGAGAATATTGAATGGTAATAGGTGATTAAGGTGAATAAGGCTTATTGGAAGAATTTATTTAGAACAATTGGAAAAAGCAAGGGTAGATATTTTGCCATTATGGCAATCATTGCTTTAGGTGTTGGCTTTTTCTCAGGAATAAAGGTTACTAAGCCTGCGATGATAGCTAGTGTTAATGATTTCTATAGTGAGAATAATATGTTTGACTTTAAACTATTATCCACTTATGGCTTCACCGAAGAGGAAGTAGAAAAGATTATTGATACAGAGTACGTTATTGCAGCGGAGGGTGCCTATTCAACAGACTTTTTATTTGTTTCGGCAGCTGGTGAAGAGGCTGCCTTAAAGGCTATATCTATGCCTTCAGAGATAAATACCTTAGAATTAAAGGATGGTAGAATGCCAGAGGCTGATAACGAGTGCGTATTAGATGCATCACAGCTAGATACTACACATTTTGGAAGTGATATATTAGGGTCTAAGATAATAATCGCAGATTCAAATTCTGATGATATCAAGGACGGTTTCAAATACAAGGAGTATACAGTTGTCGGTTTGGTATATTCACCTCTATATATAAGCTTTGAACGTGGAACAACCAACCTTGGAAATGGTAAATTAAATGGTTTTATGTACATTCCAAAGGAAGGCTTTGAGCTTGAGTTCTACACAGAGATGTATGTGGATTGTCAGGATAGCTATGATATTTACGAAGAGGACTACGAAGAGTTTATAGAAGAGATTACACCTGTTATAGAGGAAGAAGCTCTAAATAATGCAAAAGAACGAGTGGAGGGTTTACGCCAGGATATAGATGAGGAATATAATGAGGCGATAGACCAGATAGAGGAAGAGGTTAAAGCTCAGGTAAGAGAAGAGTTTTTCGCTAGTCTTTACGCTCAGGGTTTTACCAATGACATGATATGGCAAATGTTAGAAGCAGGTGTTATAGAATATCCTCAGGATACAGTAGAGGAGACAATAAATGAACTTGTTGATGAGATAGAAGTGCCAGAATTAGATGAACCAGAAGTATTTGTCCTAGATAGAGCTACTAATACAGGCTATGTATGTTATGATAACGATACAAATATAGTGGATGGACTTGCAAAGGTATTCCCAGTGTTCTTCTTTCTTATTGCGGCATTAGTCTGTTCAACAACTATGACGAGAATGATTGACGATGAACGTGGTCAGATAGGAACCATGAGAGCCCTTGGTTATACTAATTCAGCCATAATAGGGAAATATTTGGTTTATTCAGGTACAGCTGCTATTATAGGTTGTCTTATAGGATTTTTCTTAGGAAGCTTTGTGTTCCCTTTTGCTATAGGTGAAGCCTATAAGATGCTTTATGATTTTGGCAGAAGTGTTGAGTTTTATTTCGAACCATTGTTACTGTTAATTACTATGCTAGTGTCCTTGCTATGTTCTATGGGAACTACATTTCTTGCTTGCAAAAATGAGCTCAGGTGTATGCCGGCTGAGCTTATTAGACCCAAGGCACCTACAGCTGGAAAACGTATTCTCTTAGAAAAGATAACTCCTATATGGAGTAGAATGAAATTTTTGCATAAGATAACCACCAGAAACGTATTTAGATTTAAAAAGAGAATGATAATGATGGTTATGGGTATTGCAGGTTGTACTGCCTTAGTTATGGCGGGCTTTGGCATAAAGGATTCAGTATCTAATATTGCTGAGTTTCAATATGATGAAATAGAAGTATATGATATGGAGATAACCTTTGCAGAAAGCTTAGATGATGCTCAGACATCAAAGGTTGAAGAGATACTCGGTGAAGACGCTGATGTAATAAGTCCTTTATATAAAACAACAATGGAATATATTTCAGGGGAAACTGTAAAGACTGTATATCTATGCATTGCAAATAAAGAGGACATGGAGCCTGTTATGAACTATAAGTTGGTTGATGGAGATACTGATTATCCAGATTATGGTGAGATAATGATTAGTGATGGATTGGCAGAGGCAGCAGGTGTTGGTGCAGGGGATAAGATAAGCTTTTCTGATGGGGATGGAAAAAGTGTAACTCTTACTGTTTCTGCAGTATATACCAACTATGTATGGCATTATGGCTACATTAATCCAGAGACCTACCAGGATTATTTTGATGAAAGCTTTGCGCCAAATACAATGTATGTAAATGTAATGAAGGATGCTGATGCCTATGAGCTGGGTGCTAGCATATCAGAGCAGGACAATGTCTTGAACGTAACAGTTGTGGAGGAAGTAAAGAATATGATTTCTAACACAATGAAGATGTTGGATGTAGTTGTATGGTTGGTTATCGGTTGTGCGGGAGCACTGGCCTTTATAGTGTTATTTAATCTAAGTAACATAAATATAACTGAAAGAGTAAGAGAGATTGCCACTATCAAGGTACTTGGTTTTTATTCTAGGGAAACAGGGGCATATGTATTTAGAGAAAATCTGGTGCTAACTGTTATGGGTATCATAGTTGGTATACCACTGGGAATATTGTTAAATGGATTTATTATATCTCAAATAAAGGTTGATATGTTTATTATTAAAGAAACCTTGTTGCCATTAA
>JAGAKD010000054.1 GCA_017625815.1 Lachnospiraceae bacterium
AAATTGCGAGGAGTAGATTATATGAAGAGAATACAATTAGGAAAAGAATATAGATACTGTGAAAATGGAGATTATTATATAGTTACTTTTGTTCAAAATAACTTCTGTCCCGAATATCCCTATCTAATGGTTAATATGGATACAAAAGAAGTCATGGAACAATTTGCTACCAAAGAAAGTGCGGCTGAAGCATTAATAGAAACTAAATTTATAGTTGCACAAGACATTTTAACAAATAAGAGTAGGGGCAGAAAGATACGTCCTCAGTTATTCCTACACTCTGAGGAGGATAGAGTTGATTATCATATGCTTGCAAATGATGTTGAGTGTACTTATGTATGGAACTTAACTAAAGATGAAATGGACGAGATAATGCAGATATGTAAAATATTTGATGTAGATTTAGAAATAATAGAACTTTAGAGGAAGGACGAGAGCAATCTCGTCCTTTAAGATTTTATTTGATTTTTTTTAAAAAATAATATATAATATATATATAAGATAAATAAAAAAAGTGAAGAGAGGAATTGATATTATGGAAAAATATATAGTAGATGTATTTAATGACAATGGAGTTTGGGAAGGAAGTTTCCTTAAAGGATTTGCAACAATGAGGGAAGTTGAAATAGCAATAGTGGAAGATTTCCAAAAGTATGGTTATACAACTTACTGGGTTTCAGATAGCGAAAGATTTATTGCTAAATATGAAAAAGACCTGCTTAAAAAGGTCAACCTTGATTTTCTAAAAAAAATATAATATAATATATATATAGTAAATAATAAAAAATATATTTAAAGGAAAAGGTGATGTGTATGAAGAATTTAAAGTTAAAAAGTGTAGGAACTAATATTAATACTATAACATATATGGTTGCGGCTGATGATGACAAATGGTTATTTGCTTCAACTGCTCTAGGTGTAATGCCAACAGCAGTAAGAGGAGAGAAAATGACTTGGGAAGAAGCTTTAGCTAATGTTGACTGCATGATTGAATACTCAGAAACTAATGCTAAGTTTATGATGAAAGACGGAACAACATTAGAATTAATATTCCCAGCTAAAATGTCTAAACAAGTTAGTATGTTAAACTCAAAAGGAGTTTCTATACTAGAGTGCTACTTTAAAATCTTTACAGGAGTTGAAGCTCCTCCTGTATCAAAAGAAGAGTTCCAAGCTCAGAGGGCTGCGGCTTCCAAGATATTCTCTGAAGGAGCTAAAGCAGTTGGAAAAAAGAAAGCTAAATCTACTAAGAAGAAATCTTCAATAACTGATACAGACTTAGTTTATATAATGGAACAAATTGAAGCTAACTTCAAGCAAGGAGAGAAGTTTAAGAACAAAGATTTAGCATCATTAGTTGAAGATAGATTTACAGCAAGACAAACGCCATCAAGACTTAAAAAATTAGTTGATGCTGGAAAGTTAGAAAGTGATACTGCTAGTCCGAAGAATTATTGGTTGGCTTAAAAGATTTTATTTGATTTATTAAAAAAAATATAGTATAATATATATATAGTAAGTAAGAAAAAAATAATTATAAATTTTGGAGGTATTGTCTATGAACAATAAAATGATAACAATAAATGTACTAGGTGAAGAAGTGTTAGTAATGAATGAGGTATTTGGTACTTGTCCTAAATGCAATGGAGATACTTATGGTGAGTCTGAGTTTGTATATGCAGATAATCCATATGACAGAGAGGTGTGTTCTTGTTGTGGTTGGTGGGCTAACACAGTAATGAGTTCTGATGATATGGAAGATGAATTTGAGGACTTACCAGAGTTAATGGTAGCAATGGAAGAAGGAGAAGTTGATATAGTAGAGGAGTTCGGAAATGAATTTGCTGAAACTTATGCAAGAATGTTCATGGAATTCCATAAGCAAAAGATAGACTTAGATGCAGATGAACTACCATTTGATTTCTTCCTTCTAAAAGAGGCATTTAATAAGGCTTGTTATGTATATTCGGCTGAAGCTAAATCAATAGATGTGCAAGTGGAACATGATAGTGATGTTGTTAAGGTTACGAATTATAATATATTTGCTTTAATACCAGACGCTAAGAGGAATTTGGCAATATTCGATATAACATTGTGTGATGTGGAGGAAAAAGAATGTCAACTAAGTTTAAACTAGAATGTTTGGAGTGCGGAAATACTGATGTGAGAGTTATATATGGAATAGATTATGATTATGATGAGTTTCCAATATTTGATGGTTGCAGTCTTTACTGCAACCAATGTGGAAACGAAGAAGAAATTTAGGAGGTAATTGAGTATGATGATGAAAAAGAGAGTATCTGTGAAAACTATGGGTATTGTTATTGCATTAATGACAGTTCTTAACATAGGAAGTTTAACAATACAATCTATAAAGCATCAAGGTGAAGTCAAGCAATTAACTCAAGAAAATGTTCAATTACAAGAGAGAAATAACCAGCTAGTATTGGATATGACTAACATAGAAGATAATATAGTGAATACCCTAATTCAAAAAATAGAGGAAGATAAGTCTAATGGAGTTAAGTTAATTGTATTTGAGAGTAAGCCGTCATCATACTCAAAGACTATTAAAGAGGATAAGGTATTTGGAATAGAGAAAACAATAAATACTGCGTTCAAGTATTCTGCGGCTCTTGATATGACAGGTGTTATAGTTAATAGAGTTGAGGATAGTAAAAAGATAAATGTAACATTCCATTCAGATATGGTAGACATATTCTCAATAGAAAAAGGTTCAATGAAACTGAATTCAACTAGCAACATAGTAAATATGTTAAAGGGAAACAAGAGAGACCAAATGAGCCAAGAATTACTTACACTAGCTGAAAAAGAAATCCAACTGGAAGTAGCAGAAGATTTTGAAAATAGAAAAGAAAGCATACTGGAAAACATATTAGAGAAACTGGCAGACAACTATGGAGTTAATGCTAAAGACATAAATATAACTATATTAGGAGGTAAATAGAAATGAGGTTGCCAAAACATCTAAAAAAGATATTGACCGCCACAATGATTATATTCTCTCTATTGTTTACTATGTCTTTTGCAAAAGCCAAAGATGTAGTTGTCATTAGAATTGGGGAGTATGAAGGAAAACCAGGAAAGAGAACTGAGAGGTTGGTGGATTGGAATAAACCTCTCTATCCTCTCACTCCACTTGGAGAGTTAATGGAGTATAATATAAATAAGCCAATAGCAATAAGAATAGTAAATGAATTGCGAAAAATAAATCCTGATTTAGAAGTTGTACTTCAGGATACGACTTCCAGCGAGGAAGACTTAAATGCGGCAGGTAGATTAGCTTTAAATAAATTTGGGGATAGATTAAGGGTTTATTTCAGTGTGCATACTAATGCGAGTGAGGCGAAAGATGCCAATGGCTATATGTTTATCACAGGGGGAAATGCCACTTGGAGCGATAATAAGTTGGCAGATAATTTGTCTGAAGCTATGGCTAACAATCCATATGTTAGACAAAGAAATAATATATATAATACAAATTATATTGGGGAGTTAAATGTAGTTGATAATTTTAATACCATTGCAGTTTTAGGGGAGTTTGGTTTCTTCACCAATGATAAAGACCTAGATAATTTAACCAAAGATGAGTATATAGATTATATCGCTAGAAATGTTGCGAATGAAATCTCGTCTTTATTAAACAAAATTGACAAAAATAAAAAATAATGATATAATATATATATAAGATAAGATAAAGGAGAAATGTGAATGAAGTTAAGTATGGAAAAGATAGTTAAAGTTATGGGAGAAATAGTGGATTGGGGATTTATGTTCGTAGGAATAGGAGAGTTAATTGTTGGAAATAGTGATATGGCATTAATCCTAATAGGATTAAGTGCTATATTAACTAACCAAAGAATTCTTATCAACAGAGAGGAGAAAGTGTCATTTGAAATTGATGTAACAGAAGTTAAAGATGGCGAATATGATGTTGACATAAAGGAGATTAACTAATGATAAGAGCATTTGCGACAATAGGATTACTGATGGTTATAGTGTTTATGGCAGATATAATAGAAATTAATCTTAGAGGGAGGAAGTAATTATGAATTATCAAGAAAGAGTTGAAGCAATAGCAGGAATGTGGAGATACTGTTTCGAAGAAACTACAATGACAAGAGAGCAACGTATGGACTTTAGAAAGTGTTGTAAGGACGCTGAAGTTGATGTGTTAGACGTTCTTGAGAAAATAGGAGAATAAAATGATAATTAGATTCGCGGGCTGGGTAATCATAGTACAGTTAGTAATCTCTCTCGTTTATTCTTTAATGTGTATAGGATATACGGTCGATGAATTTCTTTCTGCCAAGTATGGCAATAAATGGAAGAGCGATGAAGTAAGTGAAGCTGAAAAAGAAATTGTAGTTGGAATATACAAACAGTATTATCCAGAGTTGTTCAATGAAACCATTAAGCTATTCTTAATTATGGATATAGTTGTTGCAATTGGATATTGGTGGTTCTTCTAAGAATATTTGACAAAATTAAAAAAATTTGATATAATAAATATGTAAGATAAATAAAAAATAATTTTGAAAGGTTAAATGGGTGAAAATTTATGATGAAATTAACTAAGAAAGACAAATATGGAATGTTATTAGAAATATTAGCAGAGGTTGAGTTAGCAGACAAAGATATGTTAGTAGAATTCGTTCAAGGTGAGGTAAATGCAATAGAAAGAAAAGCTGAAAAAGCTAAAGGAAGACCAAGAGCTAAGAAAGAAGATACTATGAAAGCAACAGTATTAGATGCTTTAACTGATGAACTACAAATAGGTTCAGATATATTGGCAATAGTGCTAAATGATTTTGAAGATGCAACTCAAGCTAAGGTAACTGCAAGACTATCTTCTTTAGTTAAAGAAGGATATGCAGTAAAAGAAAATGTTAAAGTAGATGGAAGAACATTAGTGGCTTACAGAAGAAATAACTAGAAATAAGAGGGTTTAGCCCTCTTATTTTATTATTGGGCTATGTTAGAC
>JAGAKD010000055.1 GCA_017625815.1 Lachnospiraceae bacterium
AATAAGGTCTTCCCATATAGTCTGATAATATCTTGACCTCACCACTTTCAATAAGGCTTCTAATATAAGACGAACTAATCACAGTATCAGCAACCTTAAGCTTATCAAAAGCAATTACTTTAAAGCCATAAATATTGCCAAAATTTTTAAGTAATTCAACATTTCCAGCTCTCTTATAACCAAATCTAAAATCTGTACCTACAACAACATACTTTGCGCCTAGCTTTTTAACTAAAATATCCTTAACAAACTCCTCAGGGGACATAGCACCAAACTCAGGTGTAAATTTACAATACACCTCTATGTCCACTCCTGCATTTTCAAGGATATTGGTTCTTTCCTCAGGAAGATTAATAACCTTATCCTCTCCCATATCAATAGTAAAAACAACGCTTGCAAGGCTATTTTCCTTGCTTTTTTTACATATTTCATGGATAAGAAGCATATGACCTTGGTGTAAACCTTGAAATTTACCAAGAGCAACTGCAGTATTATTCAACTTAATATTATCATAGGTTAAAATCTTCAAGTTAAACCTCTCAGGGAGTTACCCTAAAAACATTTTGTATGGTATTAAGATATTGTCAGACTCTGAATATTCATATAAAGCTAAAAATTCATCCTTATAATATATTCTAATAATATCTTTATCCTTAAATTTTTTATCAGTATCTTCAGAAAACAACTGATTTGGATATAGCTTATTACCATTAAATAGATATTTGCTATATTTGTCTTTTATTAAGTACTTGTCATATTCTGAAACAAGAGCATCTACAGGTAAAATGTATTTATCCAGCTCCCCTTCACTTACTAGCTTTTCAATCTGGTTAAGCTTCAAAGAATCATCTATATGATGTCCATGAACATGGCTTCTAGTAAGGGCTGTCATAGTAGCACCAACCTTAAGCTTATCACCTATATCTCTACAAAGGCTTCTAATGTAAGTACCTTTTGAGCAATGAACATCAAAACTTATATACGGCAAATTAACTGATATATTATCAATAGAAAATATTGTAACAGGTCTTGGAGTTCTCTCAATCTCTATGCCCTGTCTAGCATATTCATAGAGCTTTTTTCCATCCTTTTTTATTGCCGAATACATAGGTGGTATCTGGTCATAATCACCAATAAAGCTATTTATGGTATCTATAATTTCTGCTTCTGATATATCATCCGGAAGTTCTTTTTCTTCAAGAATCTTCCCTGTTATATCCTCAGTATCAGTTGAAATACCAAGCTTCATTGTTGTTCTATACTCTTTGTCTCCCTCAGTAAGCATATCTACAAGCTTAGTTGCTTTACCAAGGCAAACCATAAGTACCCCTTCTGCCATTGGGTCTAGAGTTCCGGTATGACCAATTTTCTTTTGTTTTAATATACCTCTAAGCTTTGCCACCACATCAAAGGAGGTAAAGCCTTGTTCCTTATATACGTTGATAATTCCGTTAATCAAAAGTTTCTCCTTCTTATAGTTGCTCTTCCACCATAGCAAGTATCTTAGCTAAACTATCTTCAAATTTGCCTCTAAGCTCAAATCCAGCAGCTCTTATATGTCCACCACCGCCGAAGGCTACAGAAATTTTACTTACATCTACTTTTTCAATAGAACGAAGACTATATTTGTACAAATCTTCTTCTAGCTGATATACAAAAATAGCCACCTCAACCCCATCTGTCACTCGGAGCTTATCTACTATTCCGTCAGTGTCAGATTTTGTGGTGTTATATTCCTTGAACATATCTAAGGTTACACAGGTAGATATAGCTTTTCCATCTAGATGAAGCTTCGCTTCAAGCAATGCTCTTCCTGTAAGCTTATTTTGGTTATATGACACCTTATAAAAGGTTTCATCAATAATATACTGTGTTCTAACGCCTTTAGAAATAAGCTTTCCCGCAATAGACATGGTAGTCTCTGTTGTTGCAGGATATTTAAATACGCCAGTATCATGAACCATACCAAGATAAAGGCATTCTGCACATTCTGTGGATATTATCCCATCACATATATGTCTATATAGGACCTCACAAGCTGATGATGCATCTGGGTCACAATAATAGTACTCACCAAAGCCCTGATTA